>VGET01000174.1 GCA_016869195.1 Alphaproteobacteria bacterium
CGAGGCAGCACATTATGTGAGGACGCTCGCATGAATGCGCCCCCCGAGATGCCCGCGCCGCTGCTGATCGCGGGTGAGGATGCGCCCGGCACCGGCCCGGTGCTGGACGCGATCGACCCGGCTACCGGCGACGTCTCCGCACGCTATCAGACAGCGACACCGGCCGAGGTCGATGCAGCGGTGCATGCCGCGCGCGCGGCCCATGAGCGCGGCGTGTGGCGCGACAAGAAGCCTCATGAGCGCGCGACCATTCTGTTCGAGGCTGCGCGCCGCATCGCCGATCAGACCGAGACGCTTGCCACGATCCAGATGCGACAGAACGGCAAGACGCTGACGGAGTGCCGTGCGCAGGCGAAAGCCGCGGCCGCGACGTTCCGCTATTTCGCCTCGGTGTGCGAGACCCTGGAGGGCGAGCTTACGACGCCGCGCGGCGATTATCTGACCCTGACGGTCTACGAGCCGGCCGGCGTGGTCGCGTTGATCACGCCGTGGAACTCGCCGCTCACCATGGAGGCGCAGAAGCTCGCGCCCGCGCTCGCCGCCGGCAACAGCGTGATCCTGAAGCCCTCCGAGATGACGCCGGGCTGCGGCCTCGCGCTCGCACGCATCGTTTGTGAGGCGGGCGTGCCGAGCGGCGTGTTGAGCGTCCTGAGCGGCACGGGCGCGATCGTCGGCGACGCGCTCGTGCGCCATGCGGGCGTCTCCATGATCTCGTTCACCGGCGGCACCATGACGGGACGTACCATCGCACGCCTTGCGGCCGAACGATTGATTCCGTGCGCGCTCGAGCTCGGCGGCAAGTCGCCCCACATCGTATTTGCCGATGCCGACCTCGACCGCGCGGCCGAGGGCGTGTTCGGCGGCATCTTCGATGCACTCGGCCAGAGCTGCGTCGCCGGCTCACGTCTGTTCGTCGAGCGCCCCGTCTACCGCGCCATCGTCGATCGGCTGGTCGCACGGGCCGAGGCGTTGAGGCTCGGGCCACCGACCGACCCGTCGAGCGACCAGGGGCCCCTCGCATCCTTCGGTCATCGCGAACGCGTGGAGCGCTATGTGGCGTTGGCCCGCGAAGACGGCGGGCGCATCCTCGCCGGCGGCAAACGCCCACTCGGCAGCGTCTTCGAGCGCGGCGCCTATTACCGCCCAACCATCATCGAGGGTCTCGACAACAAGGCCCGTGCCTGCCGCGAGGAAATCTTCGGCCCGGTGCTCTGCGTCCTGCCGTTCGATGACGAGGCGGACCTTCTGGCCCAGGCCAATGACACGAGCTACGGCCTCGCCGCCGGTGTGTGGACCCGCGACACCGTGAAGGCCTGGCGCATCGCACGCCGCCTCGAGGCCGGTACGGTCTGGATCAACACCTATCGCGAGCTCTCGATCGCGGCGCCCTTCGGCGGCATGAAGGAAAGCGGCCTCGGCCGAGAGAAGGGCCGGCAGGGCGTGCGCCTCTATACGCAACCGAAATCGATCTATTTGTCGCTCGCCGGAGGCTCGCCATGAGCGGAACCGACGCGATCGCCTTCATCGGCCTTGGCGTGATGGGCGAACCGATGTGCCGCAATCTGGCCGCGCGGGCCGGCCGGCCGGTCGTCGCTCATGACCTGCGGAAGGAGCCACTGGCTCGCGTCGCCGCGCTCGGCGTGCGTGTCGTGACCTCCCTCAAGGAGGCAGTTGCCGAGGCCGACACCATCATTTTGTCGCTGCCGGGCGAGCCCGAGGTACGCGCGGTCTGCCTCGGCAGGGACGGCATTCTCGCGCATGCGCGGACGGGTCAGACCGTGGTCGACACCTCGACCGTGCCGCCGGCGCTCGCCCGCGAGCTGGCCGCGCGGTTCGCCGAAAAGAATGTCGCCTTCGCCGATGCGCCGATCGCGCGCACAAGACAAGCCGCGGCTGATGGCACGCTTTCGATCATGGTCGGCGCGAGCGATGAGTTGTTCGCCCGACTGAAGCCGCTCCTCGCGCTCATGGGCAGCGAGATCAGCCATTGCGGCCCGGTCGGCGCCGGCCAGGTGGTGAAGCTGCTCAACAACATGGTGCTGTTCGAGACGGTGAACGCGGTTTGCGAGGCGCTGGTGATCGGCACGCGCGCCGGCCTCGACGGCAGGCTTCTGTTGGAAACGCTCTCGCGCGGCTCGGCTGACAGCTTCGCGCTGCGCAATCACGGCCTGAAGAGCGCGCTGCCCAATGCCTACCCCACCGACGCCTTTTCGGTGCGCTACGCACTCAAGGACCTCTCTTATGCGCTCGACCTCGCGCGCGACACCGGCGTCAACGCGCGCGGCGCGTTGCTCCTGCGACAGCTGTTCGAAGAGGCGGTCGCCGCCGGCCATGGCAACGCCTATCATCCGGTCATCCGCAAGGTGATCGAGGGGGCATAAGCGAAACGCGCCGGCCGCTTAGTCTCGTCATGGCCGGGCGAAGACCCGGCCATCCAGTCCGAAGAAAACAGTCAGGAAGTCGTCTCACCATCAAGGCACGAAGACACAAAGCACTTTCTTCGTGCCTTGGTGTCTTTGTGGTGCACACATCCTGGATTGCCGGGTCAAGCCCGGCAATGACGAAAAGTGGGACGCCCTGGAGCGTACCTGCTACCTATCGCCCCAAGGCGCGCAACGTCGCCATCGACGGCGCGAACAGAATCGCACCGCTGACCGGCTTGGTGAACGCCATCAGTCGATCGGAGAGGCTGTCAGCGCCGGCGCCGAACTGTTGGCCAGCATCGCGTTGAAGGTGGACGCCTGCCTGGCGTAGGCGATGAAAAAGAGGCCCTTCTCGCCACCCGCCGCGCCATAGGGAAAGCTGTGGCGCACGATCGCCAGCTCCTGGCCATCCGGCCCGTCGATCTCGACCCGGCTGATGTGCGCGGTCGGCAGCTTCTTCTTGCCGGGCAGCTCGACGCTGTCCTTTTTGGTGCGCCCGACCGCGGCCTCCTGCTGGGTCTGGCTCAGCTTCCGCCAGGCACGCATCTGGTGCACATAGCGCTGGATCAGCACGAAGCTGCCACCGGCAAACGCCCTGTCCTCGGCGCCGATAAGCGCGGCGTCGGCGCGCTCGCGTCCCTTCGGGTTCGCCGTGCCATCGATGAAGCCGGTCAGATCGCGGCCGTCGAGATAGCGGAAGCCCGAAACTTCCTCCACCACCTCGGCCAGATCGCCGATCTCGCCGAGCAGCGCCTGCGCCAGCTCGAAATTGAGGTCATGCCGGCTCGAGCCAATGTGGAACAGGACGTCCGCGGTCGTTCGTGGCACCGTGCCCGCGTTCGTGCGAAGCGGTTTCAGCTCCTCGAACTCGGCGGGCATCGTCTTCCATCCGCTCGTGCGCGCGAGCAGGCCTCCGCCGAACGCCACGGTGCAGCGAAGCCCTGCGCGCGCGTCACGCGTAGCCATATTCGCAGTGAGCGCCGGCGCGGTAGCGGCCGCGCGGATCAGAGTGCGTCCGTTTGCGCCACGGCGCGCCTTCAGTACCAGGAACAGCGCGCTGGATTTCTCCTCCATCAGGATGCCGGGCTGCGGACTTGCCATGGTGATCGTCTCCCCTTGCGGATGTCGTCGTCTCCATAGGACGCGACGGGGCGTCGAGGCAAGCGGGATCGGCGACCGACAGCGCCATGGCAGGGCCCTCCCGCTTCTGTTATGTAGGCGCCCAAATTTCATCAGCCGCGAGCACAGCCCCCATGGCCGCCTACCAGTACATCTACGTGATGAAAGGCCTGTCCAAGACCTACCCCGGCGGGCGCGAGGTCTTGAAGGACATCTGGCTGTCCTTCCTGCCGGGCGCGAAAATCGGCGTGCTCGGCGCGAACGGCGCAGGCAAGTCCACGCTTCTGCGCATCATGGCGGGGCTCGACCACGAGTTCATGGGCGAGGCGTTCCTGGCCGAGGGTGCGACCTCGGGCTATCTCGCGCAGGAGCCGACGCTCGACCCCAAGAAGGACGTGATGGGCAATGTGCTGGAGGGGCTCGGACCGGTGAAGGCGCTGGTCGACCGCTTCAACGAGGTCAGCGCACGCTTCGCCGAGGAAATGTCCGACGACGAGATGAACACGCTTCTTGCCGAGCAGGCCGAGCTGCAGGAGAAGATCGACGCGGTCGATGGCTGGGAGATCGAGCGGACCGTCGAGATCGCGATGGACGCGCTGCGCTGCCCGCCGGGCGATGCCGACGTTGCCAAGCTCTCGGGCGGCGAGCGGCGGCGCGTCGCGCTCTGCCGGTTGCTTCTCCAGAAGCCCGACCTCCTGCTGCTCGATGAGCCGACCAATCATCTCGACGCCGAGTCCGTCGCCTGGCTGCAGCGCTTCCTCGCCGACTATAAGGGCACGGTGGTCACGATCACCCATGACCGCTATTTCCTCGACGAGGTCGCGGGCTGGATTCTCGAGCTCGATCGCGGCCAGGGCATTCCCTATCAGGGCAATTACTCCGGCTGGCTCGAGCAGAAGCGCCAGCGGCTCGAGCAAGAAGGCAAGCAGGAGGCCTCGCGTGTGCGCACGCTCGAGCGCGAGCTCGAATGGGTGCGTGCCTCGCCCCGTGCCCGCCAGGCCAAGAGCAAGGCGCGCCTCACCGCCTATGAATCGATGCTGCAGGAGAGCCAGGAAAAACTGGCGGAGACAGCGCAGATCGTCATTCCTGCGGGCCCGCGCCTCGGCGAGGTGGTTATCGAGGCGGACGGCCTGGTGAAGGGCTATGGCGACCGGCTTTTGATCGAGGATCTCAATTTCCGCCTGCCACGCGGCGGCATTGTCGGCGTGATCGGCCCGAACGGCGCGGGCAAGACCACGCTCTTCCGCATGATCGTCGGTGCCGAGAAGGCCGATAAAGGCGCGCTCAAGGTGGGCGAGACGGTCAAGCTCGGCTATGTCGACCAGTCGCGCGACGCGCTTGATGCCAAGAAGAGCGTGTGGGAGGAGATCTCCGATGGGCGCGATGACATCGAGCTCGGCGGCAAGCGCAAGATGCCGAGCCGAGCCTATTGCAGCCTGTTCGGCTTCCGCGGCGCCGATCAGCAGAAGAAGGTCGGCCAGCTCTCGGGCGGTGAGCGCAATCGCGTGCACCTCGCGAAAATGCTGAAGTCGGGCGCCAACGTGCTGCTGCTCGACGAGCCGACCAACGACCTCGATGTCGACACCTTGCGCGCGCTCGAGGACGGCCTGCTGGATTTCGCCGGCTGCGTCGTCGTGATCAGCCACGATCGGTGGTTCCTCGACCGCATCGCGACCCACATGCTGGCCTTCGAAGGCGACAGCCATGTCGAATGGTTCGAGGGCAATTACCAGGCCTATGAGGCCGACCGCAAACGCCGCCTCGGCGCCGAGGCCGACCAGCCGCACCGCATCAAGTTCAAGCCGCTGACACGCAGCTGAGGCGGCTGGGCTAGGCACCTTGTTTCATCGTCATCCTTCGGACGCGCGGAGCGCGGGCCGGGGGATCCATCGATCAGCGAGTTCAGTGCTCGATGGAGTCCCCGGTCGGTGCGGACGCCGCCGCGAAATGACGACAAAAAGCGGTTGATGGGTGTTGCGGCCGAGGCAACACTCAAGCCTCACAATCCAGCCCGACTTCTCCGATGAAAGCCAGCGAGACGCGTATCCTCACCACCCATGTCGGCAGCCTGCCGCGCGGCGAGGCGTTGGCGCAGCTGCTCATCGCCCGCGACCACGGGGAGAAGGTTGACCCACACGCCTTCGACCGGGCGCTCGATGTCGCGCTCGACACGATCGTCGATAAGCAGATTGCGAGCGGCGTCGATGTGGTGAGCGACGGCGAGCTGCCGCGCATTGGCTTCTCAATCTATGCCAAGGATCGCATGAGCGGCTTCGGCGGCGAGTCGAAGCGCAACCGCTCGATCGATCTCAAGAACTTCCCGAAATATGCCGAGATGCTGGCGCGCCGCACCTTCGACCCAAAGAAGCAGAAACTGCCGAAGGTGTGGAACGCGCCGCAGGCCTTGGGTGCTGTCCACTATGACGACACACTGGCGCACGTGCGCGCCGAGCTCGACCACTTCGAAGCGGCGCTCAAGCGGACAAAAAGCGCGCGACCGGCGGAGACCTTCGTCACCGCGGCTTCACCCGGCATTGTCTCGACCACGATGTTGCGCGCGGCGGACAACCCGGCCTATCGCAGCGAGCGCGACTACGTCATGGCGCTCGGGCGCGAGATGAAGAAGGAGTACGACCACATCGTCGCGCGCGGGCACGTGCTGCAGCTCGATGCGCCCGACCTCGCGATGGACAAGCAGGCCTATTTCCAGGACCGGCCGATCGCGGAGTTCTTCGCGCGGGTCGAGCTTCACATCGAGGCGCTGAACCTCGCGCTGGCCGACATCCCGCCCGAGAAGGTCCGCCTCCATGTCTGCTTCGGCAATTGGGACGGGCCGCACACCGAGGATGTCGAGCTCGAACCGTTGCTGCCCCTGCTCTACCAGGCCAAGGTCGGCGCGCTCAGCCTCGCCTGCGGCAACCCGCGCCATCAGCATGATTGGAAGGCACTCCGGAAAAACCCGCCGCCAGCGCCGATGGTCTTGATCCCCGGCGTAATCGACGTCACCACCAACTATGTCGAGCACCCCGAGGTGGTGGCCGATCGCATCTGTCAGTTCGCCGAGGCGATGGATGACCCACGGAGGGTCATCGCCAGCACCGATTGCGGCTTCGGCACCTTTGCCGCCTATTCCTTCGTCGCGGAGGACGTGGTCTGGGCCAAGCTCGCCACGCTCGCCGAAGGCGCCCGCCGCGCGACGAAGAGGCTGTTTGCGTGATGCCGCTGCCGGCTCAAATGGCAGGGGCATGCCTCATGCTTCGACAAGCTCAGGATGAGGCGAAAAGTGGCCCTCATGCTGAGCTTGTCGAAGCATGAGCGCGCACGAGACCGCGATGTAGGACGATGATCTACGACGAACTCAAGATCCTCACCGGCGGCGACCGCTATGTC
>VGET01000175.1 GCA_016869195.1 Alphaproteobacteria bacterium
CACCGGCCATGTCGTGGAGTACGCCGGGCCGGTCATTCGTGCGCTCTCGATGGAGGCGCGCATGACGGTGTGCAACATGACGATCGAGGCGGGCGCCCGCGCCGGCCTGATCGCGCCGGACGAGACGACGTTCGCGTTCCTGAAGGGCCGCCCGCGCGCGCCCAAGGGGGCGCAATGGGAAACAGCCGAGGCCTATTGGCGCACGCTGCCCTCCGATGCCGGCGCGCGTTATGACCGCGAGATCACGCTCGATGCCTCGACCATCGCGCCGCAGGTTAGCTGGGGCACGAGCCCGCAGGATGTCGTGCCGATCGATGGCCGCGTGCCTGACCCCGCGAACGAACCCGATGCGGGCAAGCGGCGCGCCATCGAGCGCTCGATCGAGTATATGGGCCTCAAGCCCAATCAGAAGGTAACCGAGCTCAGGATCGACCGCGTGTTCATCGGCTCGTGCACCAATGGCCGCCTCGAGGATTTGCGCGCGGCCGCTGCCGTGGTGAAGGGCAAGAAGGTCGCAAGCCATGTCGGCGCGATGGTGGTGCCGGGGTCGGGCCTGGTGAAGCAGGCGGCCGAAGCCGAAGGGCTCGACAAGATCTTTCTCGATGCCGGCTTTGAGTGGCGTGAGCCCGGCTGCTCGATGTGCATCGCCATGAACCCGGACAAGCTCGCGCCCGGCGAGCGCTGTGCCTCGACCTCGAACCGCAATTTCGAGGGGCGCCAGGGCAAGGGCGGACGCACCCATCTGGTCAGCCCGGCCATGGCCGCGGCGGCGGCGGTCGCCGGCCATCTCGCCGACGTGCGCACGCTCGACTGAATGGATAAACCACACCAATGGTCGAAAACCGTATCTCACCCCCCACCCTATCCCTCCCCCACAAGGGGGGAGGGGACTTTGGGGCGAACGACCCCACTTCTGCCCCCTCCCCCTCGATGGGGGAGGGTTGGGGTGGGGGTGATTCACCAAGACTAGGCAATTGAGCCCGAAACCATGGACAAGTTCACGACCCTGACCGGCATCGCGGCGTCACTGCCGATCATCAATATCGATACGGACCAGATCATCCCGGCGCGCTACCTCACGACCATCGGGCGCACCGGTCTCGGCCGCGGCCTCTTTCATTCGATGCGTTATGAGGACAACGGCTCGAACAAACCGGGCTTCGTGCTCAACCGCGCGCCCTATGACAAGGCGAAGATCCTGGTCGCGGGCGAGAACTTCGGCTGCGGCTCGAGCCGCGAGCACGCGCCCTGGGCGCTGATGGACTTCGGCATCAGCTGCGTGATCGCGCCGTCCTTCGCCGACATCTTCTTCAACAACTGCGTCAAGAACGGCATTCTCCTGATCACCCTGCCGCAGGCGACGGTCGAGGCGTTGCAGGCCGATGCGGCCGACCCCGCCAGGGCGACGCTGAGCGTCGATCTGCCGAAGCAGGAGATTCGTCGCGCCGACGGCAGCGTCATCGCGTTCGAGATCGATGCGGCACGAAAACATCGGCTCTTGAATGGTCTCGACGACATCGGCCTGACGCTCGAAAAATCGTCGGCGATCTCGAGTTTCGAGGCCAAGCAGCGCGCCGCCCAACCCTGGCTCTATCGGTGACACATGCCCGCCAATAAGAGGATTCTGGTTCTGCCCGGTGACGGCATCGGGCCCGAGGTGATGCGCGAGACCGAGCGCGTGATGGATTGGCTCGCCAAGAAGCGGAGCTTCTCCTATCAGGTGTCGCGTGGCCTGGTCGGCGGCGCGGCCTATGACGCCAAGGGTGTCTCGATCACCGACGAGACGGTCGCGGACGCGATGGCATCGGACGCCGTGCTGTTCGGCTCGGTCGGCGGCCCGAAGTGGGACGCTGTGCCCCGGCAGCATCGGCCCGAGGCGGGCCTCCTCCGTCTGCGCAAGGACCTCGACCTGTTCGCCAATCTGCGCCCGGCGATCGTGTTCGATTCGATGGTCGGCTCCTCGACGCTGAAGCCCGAGGTGATCAAGGGGCTCGACCTCATGATCATCCGCGAGCTGACGAGCGGCCTCTATTTCGGCGAGCCGCGCGGCGAGCTCAAAAAGCACGACGGCACGCGCTACTGCATCGACACGCAGTACTATACGCAGCCGGAGGTGGAGCGGGTCGCGCGGGTCGGTTTCGAGCTTGCGCAGAAGCGCGGCAACAAGCTGCATTCGGTCGAGAAGGCCAATGTGATGGAGACCGGCGTCTTCTGGCGCTCGCTGGTGACGGCCCTCCACAAAAAGGACTATCCGACCGTCGAGCTGCGCCACATGTATGCCGACGCGTGCGCGATGGAGCTGGTGCGCAATCCGAAGCAGTTCGACGTGATCGTCACGGACAATCTGTTCGGCGATCTCCTGAGCGACTGTGCGGCGATGCTCACCGGCTCGATCGGCATGCTGCCCTCAGCCTCGCTCGGCATTGCCGATTCGAGCGGGCGGCGGCGCGCGCTCTATGAGCCGGTGCATGGCTCGGCGCCCGACATCGCGGGCAAGAGCCTCGCCAATCCGATCGCGCAGATCTTGAGCATGTCGATGATGCTGCGCTATTCGTTCGACGATCAGGCGAGCGCCGACCTCGTCGACGGGGCGATCCAGAACGTGCTGAGCAAAGGCGTGCGCACCGGCGATATCATGACCGAGGGCGCACGCAAGGTTTCAACGGTTGAGATGGGCAGCGCCATTCTCGCCGAGCTCGACAAACTCGGCTGAAGCGACATCTTGGTGGCGAGGGTTGTAGACGACTCACCCCCACCCCAACCCTCCCCCATCGAGGGGGAGGGGGCATGACGTGCACAGCTTCACGTTCCCTCCCCCCTTTGTGGGGGAGGGCGAGGGTGGGGGGAACATTCGGCGCAGGTTGACGCCAGAGGAAGTAGAGAGACGAACATGGGTTATCGGGTTGCGGTTGTGGGCGCCACGGGCAATGTGGGCCGTGAGATGCTGAACGTGCTCTGGCAGCGCCAGTTTCCGGTCGACGAGGTGATTCCGCTCGCCAGCCGGGATTCCGCGGGCAAGGAAATCTCCTTCGGCGACGGGCCGGTGCTCAAGGTCAAGGCGCTCGACACCTTCGACTTCAAGGGCGTCGACATCGGCCTGTTCTCGCCGGGCGCCTCGATCTCCAAGATCCATGCGCCGCGCGCGGCGGCGGCGGGTTGCGTTGTGATCGACAACACCTCGCAATTCCGCATGGATGCCGACGTGCCCCTGATCGTGCCCGAAGTCAATCGCGCGGCGATCGCGCAGTTCCGCCAGCGCAACATCATCTCGAATCCCAATTGCTCGACCATCCAGATGGTCGTCGCGCTGAAGCCGTTGCATGAGATCGCGCGCATCAAGCGCGTCGTGGTCGCGACCTATCAATCGACCTCCGGCAAGGGCAAGTCCGCGATGGACGAGCTCTTCGAGCAGACGCGCGCGCTCTACATGAACGAGCACAAGGACCCGAAGGTCTTCACCAAGCGGATCGCCTTCAACGCGATTCCGCATATCGACGTTTTCATGCCCGACGGCTCGACCAAGGAAGAGTGGAAGATGGTCAATGAGACCAAGAAGATCCTGGATTCCTCGATCGAGGTCTCGGCCACCTGCGTGCGCATCCCCACCTTCATCGGCCATGCCGAGGCGGTGAACGTCGAGTTTCACGACCCGATCAGCGAGGAAGAGGCACGCGATGCGCTCGAGCATGCTGCCGGCATCGAGGTGCTCGATGAGCGCAAGGATGGTGGCTATGCCACGCCGGTCGATTGCGCTGGCGAGGACGCGACGTTCGTCTCGCGCATTCGGAAGGACCCGACCGTGCGGTTTGGGCTCAATCTCTGGGTCGTTTCCGACAATCTGCGCAAGGGAGCGGCGCTCAATGCCGTGCAGATCGCGGAGGATCTGATCCGGGATCATCTGACCCGGCGCCATTAGACCCACGATGAGCGACCCCGCCGACCCAGGTGCCACGGGCTCCGCCGGCGGGGTCACCGTCACCCCCCGGCGCGTCAATTTGCGCGAGTTGGTACGCAGCGCGACCGAAGCCCAGCAGGCTGGACGGGTCGACGAGGCGATCGGCCTCTACCTTCAGGCGCTGAGCGCAAAGCCTTCGCTCGAAGGCCCGTACAACAACGTCGGCGCCTGCTATTACGTCAGAGGGCGCTACGAAGCGGCCGCCGCCTGGTATCGGATGGCGCTCGCGCGCGGCGATGAAACCGCGCGAAGCAATCTCGGCGAGGCCTATCGCAAGCTCGGGCGGCTGGCCGAGGCCGAGGCACTGCAGCGTGAGGTGCTGGCGCGCGATTCCGACAACGTGTCGGCGCGTTTTTCGCTCGCGGAGACGCTGCGTGAAGGCGGACACCTCGAGGAAGCGCTGGCCGAGTTCGACGAGACCACTCGGCGCGGACCCAATTTCGATTCGGCCACCTGGAATCGCGCGCTCCTCTTGCTTCAGCTCGGCCGCTATGACGAGGGATTTGTCGGCTATGAGGAGCGCTTCAGGCGGATGAAGAACGGCCCGCGCAAGCTCGACGTGCCGCGCTGGCAGGGTGAGCCGCTCGAAGGCCGCACGATCCTTCTCTATGACGAGCAGGGCTTTGGCGACAGCCTTCAGTTCGCGCGCTTCATCAAGGCGGTGGAGGCGCGTGGCGGGCGCGTCGTGTTCGAGTGTCGGCCACCGCTCGTCAGACTCATGGCGAGCCTTGAGGGCGTCACAACCGTGGTGCCGCGCGGTCAGCCTTTGCCGCCCTATGAGGTCGCGGCCCCGCTGCTCTCTTTGCCCCTGATCCTCGGAACGACATTGGAGACCCTGCCGGCACCAGCGCGTTATCTGGCACCGCCGCCTGAGTCGAGCGGGGTGTTGGATCGGGTGCTGCCGCGCGAGCCGAACGTGATCAAGGTGGGCATCGCCTGGGCGGGCCGCCCGATCCACGCCAACGACGCCACCCGTTCCGCTGGCCTTGGCGCCTTTGCACCCCTGATCGGCCTGCCCAATGTCTCGCTTTACAGTCTGCAGATTGGGCCACGCGGGGCCGATCTCGATGCCCTGGGCTTTCGCGGCCTGATCACCGATCTCGCGCCGGTGCTGAAGGATTTCGCCGACACCGCGGCGGCCATGGATCGGCTGGATCTCATCATCTCGATCGACAGCGCGGTCGCTCACCTCGCAGGCGCGTTGGGCCGGCCGATCTGGGTCGCGCTGCCTTTTGTCGCCGAGTGGCGCTGGATGACCAGGCGCAGCGACAGCCCGTGGTATCCGAGCGTGCGCCTATTTCGCCAGCCGCGATTCGGTGACTGGGACAGTGCCTTCCGCCACATCGCGACCGCGCTCGAGGTTCGCGACGGGCTTGCGGTTCCCACCGGCGCATGAGCGCAGGGCTGAGCCGGGGCGTACCGACGCGAGGCACTCGGCCGGCCGAGATCGATCGCCTCATGGAGCACGGCATCAAGGCCCACCAGGCCGGCAAAGCCGATGAGGCGCTGGCCGCGTTTCGCGAGGTGCTGCGGCACGACCCTGATCATCTGGGCGCGCTCAACAATCTCGGCGTGATCCTGAAGACGCTCGACCGCTTCGCGCCCGCGATCGCACATTATCGCCGGGCGCTCGCGATCAAGCCGGACGATGCCGGGCTGCTCGCCAATCTCGGCAACGCGCTACGCGGCCTTGGGCGACTGGATGAGGCCGAGGCGGCGCTCCGCAGCGCGCTCGAGCTGAAGCCCGATTCGGTCGACGCGCTCAACAATCTCGCGCTGGTGCACAAGGCGGCCGGCAGGTGGCCCGAGGCGATCGAGGGCCTGAGCGCCGTTCTCCGCCTCAGGCCGGAGAGCGCGGAGTCGCATTTCGACCGCGCGCTGACCTATTTGCAGAGTGGCGATCTCGCGCGCGGCTTCGCCGAATATGAGTGGCGCTGGCGCGTCAAGGAGAGCGGCGCGCCCCGCAGCTTCGCCAAGCCACGCTGGGCCGGCGAGCCGCTCGCCGGCCAGACGATTCTGCTCTATGCCGAACAGGGCTTCGGCGACACCATCCAATTCGCGCGCTACGTGCCGCTGGTGGTGGCGCGCGGCGGCAAGGTCATCCTCGAATGTCAGCCGCCGCTCGCGCCTTTGCTCGCAAGCCTCGAAGGGAATCCCACGGTCGTGGCGCGCGGCGCCCCGCTGCCCGCCTTCGACGTCGAGGCGCCGCTGCTTTCCCTGCCCTACATTCTCGGCACGACGCTCGAATCGATCCCGGCGGCGACGCGCTACCTCGCCGCTCCCAGCGGGCGGGCTGATGCCTATCGGGCCCGTCTCGGAGCGCTGAGTCCCTCGCTCAAGGTCGGCATCGCCTGGGCGGGCAAGCCGAGCCACAGGAACGATCACAATCGCAGCGCCGGCTTCGCCCCTTTTGTCGAGCTGTTGGGAATTCCGGGCACCCGCTGGTTCAGCCTCCAGGTCGGTGCGCGGGCCGATGAGTTCGTTTCGCAGGGCTGCGCCGCCCTGGTCGATGACCTGACCGCCGAGTTTGCCGATTTCTCGGTGAGCGCCGCTTTCATCGAGTCGCTCGACCTGGTGATCACGGTCGACAGCGCCCCGGCCCACCTCGCCGGTGCCCTCGGCGTGCCGGTCTGGGTCGCACTCCCCTTCGGCGGCGAGTGGCGCTATCTCCACGATCGGGACGACTGCCCCTGGTATCCCTCGATGCGCCTGTTCCGTCAGGAGTCATTTGGCGATTGGAGCCCGGTTTTCCGGCGCCTCGCCGACACCCTTGCAGACCTCGTCAAGGCCCATGCGGCGCGCTGAGCACCCCTGATTTGCCACGCCGTCGCCTTGACTTGGTCAACCGGCGATGACGGGTCGTTCACATATCAGCAACTTCCTGTCTTTACACGGTGGACCAATTGACGGACCCGGGCGACGCGACTAAAACC
>VGET01000176.1 GCA_016869195.1 Alphaproteobacteria bacterium
CGCGCGCACCGTCGATGCCCTCTGGGACGCCATCGTCGATGCCATCGATCGTTTCACGCCCGACGAGTGTGCAAGCTACTTCCGAAACTCGGGATACGAACCAGAATGAACGGAAAATGCTCTAGGCGCTGATGGCGGCGTGGAACTCTTGATCCGGAGCGTGCCGGGCGACGGCGGAATTCAAGCCGAACTGGGCGATCAGGCGCTCGGCCTGGACGAACGACCAAAGCGGCCGCAACGCGCCGACCTGACCGGCCAGCATGTTCCGCTCGACCGCCTCGCGCACCGCAGGGCCGTTCCAATGGGGCGAAGCAAGGAAACGCGCGCTCGCCACCGTGTCCATGACGAAGGACTTGAGCGGCCCGCCGAGCCAGGCATAGAGCGGCAGCGGAAAGCCGACCTTGGGGCCACGGAGACGGACGGATTCGGGCATCCGCCCCGCCATCGCCGCGCGAATAGGATATTTCGACAAGCCGTTCTTGATTTTGGCCTCGGCCGGTAAGGAGAAGCCGAAGCAGACGAGCCGCCAATCGAGGAACGGCGCGCGAACCTCGACGCCATTGCCCATCGAGGCCGCCTCGAAGTCGTGCAGGATCCAGGGCGTCTTGGCGCAGTGGAAATCGAAATAGAGGCTCCTCGTCAGCGCGTCAAAATCGGCGAGGTCGGGATCGTCCTCGTGCCAGATGCGAAAGTCGAAGGGATAGGGCTCGGCGCCGAGCAGGCTCGCATCAATCATCCGCCCGGCATCGATGGTCACCTCGCCACTCGGCAGGCGATGGATGGTATTGAGCACGGCGAGATCGGGCAGTTCGGCCTCGCTCTTCACGCCGATCCGTTTCATCGCGTCGATATAGCCATGCAGCTTGCCGAGCGTGTCGAGGAAGGCGAGCTTCGGTCCATCGCGGAAACCGGCATAGGCTTCGTCCGGCCCGTGGCCCTCCATCGAGACCAGCATGTTTTCCTCGCGCAAGGCGCGATAAAGAATCCACTGGCCGATCGGCAGCGGCGCGACCTGCTCGAAATGAAAGATGAGATCGTCGAGCCGATCGAGCGCGTCCTCCGGCCGCAGCGTGCGAAACACGCCCTTGGTGCCGGCAAAGGCGATCACCTCTTCAGCCAGTTTGCGATCCTCGTCGGCCCAGCCCGGCAGGAGGCCGACCATCGCCTTGTCCCAGTGCCGCGCCTGGCGGCGAATCGCGTGACCGCTCTTGGCCAAGATCTCGGCGACCGCGCAATGAACCGCGGACGAGTCGAGACCGCCGGAGACCGTCGAACCCAAGGGAATGTCCGCGCGCAGCCTGAGCGAACAGGCATCGTAGAGCAGCTCGCGCAGCCGTTCCGCCTGCTTGCGTGTATCGCGCGACACGTCCATCAGAAAGTCGATGGTGCGCCACCAGCGCCGTAAGACCGGCTCGCCGGCTGGGCCAAGCGTCAGGCTATGACCGGCGGGCAGACGCTTTACGCCCGCACGCAGCGTTTCCTCGATGCCCTCGAACGCGCGAAAATTGGTAAGTGCGCTTGCAACCGCCCGGGGATCGAATTTCGCTTCAAACCACGGCAGCGCGAGAAAGGCCTTGAGCTCCGAGGCGAAGGCGAAACGCACGCCATCCCAATAATAATAGAGCGGCTTCACACCGAAGCGGTCGCGCGAGAGATAGAGCGTGCGCTCGGCCGAATCCCAAACGGCGAACGCGAATTCGCCATTGAAGCGGTGCTCACAGCCCGGCCCCCATTGCGCGAAGCCATGGAGTACGACCTCGGTGTCGCAATCGCCACGGAAGCGATGACCCAGGCCCTCGAGCGCGTCGCGCAGCTCGAGGAAGTTGTAGACCTCGCCATTATAGGTAAGCCAATAGCGCCCCTCGCCATAGCCCATCGGCTGATGGCCGGCGGGCGTCGGATCCATGACCGCGAGGCGCGTGTGACCGAGGCCGACCGAACCGTCGATGTGCAGGCCGCGCGAATCAGGGCCACGATGGTGCAGCGCGGCATTCATCGCGGCGATCCAGGCCGGCTCGACCGCGCGCCCGTCCCGCAACACGACGCCCGCAATGCCACACATGAGAAGACCTCTCGACGGTTCGCTGCCGCGCCGACCCTAGCGAGCAACCGGTTCGAGCTTGGTTAACGCCTGGTTTCCGGGTTCGGGCTCAGGCCGCCCTCTCGAAGATGGCGCCGAAGCGGTAGTCGGCATCGAGCAGCGGGCTGAAGGGCGGCAGATAGGGCGAGCAGAACGTCACGCCCGGCTCGGTGATGCCGGGCTTCAAGCTGCGCCGCTCGGTCCAACCCTCGTGGATCTCGACCTGATTGGTCGTGATCGGCCGGTAGCCATGGTCGGTCAGATCGGCCTGAATCGTGTCGGGATGAAACCCTGTCGTGATCAGAAGGCGCGTGTTGTAGGAGGCGATGCGGGCAATCGCCCGGCGCTGCGCGGCCGCGTCAACATAGAGCAGCGAGTTCAGCAGAAACACGACGTCATAGGACGCTTCGGCTTCGAACTCGGCATAGGAGGCCGGCGGCAGCACGCGCACGCGGCGCCGAAGGTGTTCGCAGATGACAACGTTGCCCGCGTCGACATGCTCGAAGCACGCCCCTTCCTCGGCGGTCATGCCTTCGAGAATGCTGGCGGGGTAGCGCGCGCGCGTGGCCGCCTTGAGAAAATCCGGTGCGATGTCGGTCGCATCGCAGCCCTCCACGCGATCCGGGTGCCTGAGCGCCCGCCCGATCACGTAGGAATAGGGCTCTGCGCCGATCGAGGCGGCATGGAACAGCACCCGCGGTGCCGGCGGGCACAGGCGATCGATGCAGTCGTGCACGGTCTGGTGCAGGGCCCGATTGCGGAAGAACCCGGTCGAGCCGATGTGCCGCCCGTCATAGGCGCGAATGATCATGGCGTTTCCCACCGGGCGAACGCTACGGCGCGAGGTGTGAAGCCGGGATTAATTGGACGCGGGCAGTCAACCACAACAGGCGCTTGGCTCGCCGTGACTTCCGGCTAAGGTAGCGACCATGAACTTCGACCTTACCGAAGACCAGCGCGCGATCCGCACGCTGGCGGAGGATTTCGCCGCCACGGAGATGGCGCCCCATGCAGCGCGCTGGGACGCTGAGTGTCTGTTCCCGGTCGATGCCCTGCGCAAGGCCGCCGCACTCGGCTTTGCCGGGCTCTATGTGCGCGACGATGTCGGCGGCACCGGGCTCGGCCGGCTCGAGGCGGCCCTCGTGATCGAGGCGCTTGCCGCGGCCTGCACGTCGACCGCCGCCTACATCTCGATCCACAACATGGCGGCGTGGATGATCGACGCCTTTGGCAATGACGAGCAGCGGCGGCGCCATCTGCCGGGCCTGTGCAGCATGGAGGCGTTCGCGAGCTACTGCCTGACCGAGCCGGGGTCGGGCTCCGACGCCGCTGCCCTCAAGACCCGGGCGGTCCGGAGCGGCGACCATTACGTGCTCAATGGCAGCAAGGCCTTCATCTCGGGCGGCGGCGCTAGCGACCTCTATGTCGTGATGGTCAGGACCGGCGAGCCCGGGCCGAAGGGCATCAGCTGCCTTGTGGTCGAGAACGGGACGCCCGGTCTCTCGTGCGGCAAGCAGGAAAAGAAACTCGGCTGGCACTCCCAGCCGACCGCCATGGTGATCTTCGAGGACTGCCGTGTGCCGGTGACAAACCGGATCGGCGCCGAGGGCGAAGGCTTCCGCATCGCCATGAAAGGCCTCGATGGCGGGCGTATCAACATTGGCGCCTGCTCACTCGGCGCCGCGAGCGCGTGCCTCACCGTGGCGCGTGAGCATCTCCTGGTGCGCGAGCAGTTCGGCAGGAAGCTCGCCGAGTTTCAGGCGCTCCAGTTCAAGATCGCCGATATGGCGACCGAGTTAGACGCGGCGCGCCTGATGGTTCATCGCGCGGCCTGTGCGCTCGACGCGGATTCCGCCGATGCGACGGTGCAGGCGGCCATGGCCAAGCGCCTCGCCACCGACATCGGCTTCGAGGTGTGCGACAGCGCCTTGCAGCTACTCGGCGGCTACGGCTATTTGATGGATCATCCGGTCGAGCGGTTCATGCGCGATGCACGGGTGCACCAGATTCTTGAAGGCACCAACGAGATCATGCGCGTGATCATCGCGCGCCATCTACTCAAGGCATAGTCACGCTGTCATTACATCAGGAGGCCCCGTGAACGATCGAGCTTCAATCGCGAGCCGCGACATCAGGATCGAGCATGTCGGCCGGGTCGGCAGCGTGACATTGACGCGGCCGCGCGCGCTCAACGCGCTCGACTACGACATGTTCATCGCGCTCAAGCGCGCGCTCGAGGCCTGGGCCACCGATTCGAGCGTGCAGGCGGTAATCATCCGGGGCTCGGCGCGTGAGGATGGCAGCGTGCCGTTTTGCGCCGGCGGCGACATCAAGGCGCTCTATGAGGGCCGGCTTGACCCAGGGCGCAAGCTGGCGCACGAGCTCTATGCCGATGAATACCGGTTGAACGCGCTCATCTTCCGCTATCGCAAGCCCTATGTCGCGCTGATCGACGGTGTCGTGATGGGCGCCGGTGTCGGCGTCTCGGTCTATGGTTCGCACCGAATCATGAGCGAGCGCGCAATGTTTGCCATGCCGGAGGTCGGCATCGGTCTGTTCCCCGATGTCGGCGCGACCTATTTCCTGCCGCGCTGCCCGGGCAAGACGGGCCTCTATATGGGTCTGACCGGTGCGCGCATCGGCGCGGCGGATGCAGCCTATCTCGGCCTCGCTAGTCATGTCGTGCCGTCCGCCAAATTCTCCGCCCTCGATCGCGCCTTGCTCGAGGTCGATCTCAGCCGCGATGCGCGCAAGGCGATCGATGCAACGGTCGCGAGCTTCGCGATCAAGCCGAAGGAAGCGCCGCTTGCCGCCCATCGCACATTGATCGATCGGTGTTTTTCCGGCGCTTCGGTCGAAGACATTCTTGCGCGCCTCGATGCCGATGGCAGCCCCTTCGCCAGCGAGACCGCGGCGACCATGCGTTCGAAATCGCCAACCAGCCTGAAGGTGACCTACCGGCAGCTCACGCGTTATTCGGCGCTCTCGTTTGAAGACGCCATGCGCATGGAGTTCCGCATGGCGATCCGCTGCAACCAGGGCCACGATTTTTTCGAAGGCGTGCGCGCCCAGGTGGTCGACAAGGATCGCAATCCCAAATGGTCGCCGCCGACGCTCGATCAGGTCGATGACGCATTGGTCGAATCGCATTTCGCCTTGCCGGCATCGGGCGACCTGACCATCCCGTGACGAGTTTCCTCTCGGGAAACTCACGGGACCAAGGTCACACCGCGCTCCCTTGCTGCCCGCGCCCAAACTTGTCAGGCTTTGGTCGAACGAGACACTGACGAGTCCCTGGGCGTGATCCGGCGCGGCCTTGGGGCAATCAAATCAATCGCCGGTCGAGGGCGGACATGGCACGGATCGGCTTCATCGGCGTTGGCAATATGGGCGGCCCCATGGCGGCCAACCTCATCAAGGCCGGCCATCAGGTAAACGCATTTGATCTGGCTGCCGCCGCGACGGACGCGGCCGCGAAGGCCGGTGCCGCCATTGCTCCTTCGGCGCGCGACGCTGCCAAGGGGGCCGAGACCATCATCACCATGCTGCCGGCCGGCAAGCATGTGCGTGGCGTTCTCATCGACAATGGCCTGCTCGCCGAGACCCCGCGCGGCACACTCTTCATCGACTGCTCGACGATCGATGTCGAGACCGCGCGCGCGATGCATGAGGCCGCCACCAAAGCCGGACATCACATGCTGGACGCCCCGGTATCCGGCGGCACGGCGGGCGCGGCGGCCGGCACGCTCACCTTTATGTGTGGCGGTACGGACGTCGCGTTCAAGCGTGCCGAACCGATTCTTGCCACGATGGGCAAGGCCGTGATCCATGCCGGTGGCGCCGGCAATGGCCAGGCCGCCAAGATCTGCAACAACCTGATCCTCGGCATCACCATGATCGGCGTCTCAGAGGCCCTCACGCTTGGGAAGAAGCTTGGGCTCGAGGCGGCAACCTTGCACGCCGTCAGCTCCAAATCGTCCGGCTCGTGCTGGGCGCTCAACGAATACTGCCCGGCGCCCGGCCCGGTGCCGAAGGCGCCCTCCAACCGCGACTACCAGCCCGGCTTCACCGCCGCGATGATGCTGAAGGACCTGAAGCTCGCGCTCGGCGCAGCGCAGGCCAGTGATTCGACGGTGCCGCTCGGCGCATTAGCGGAATCCCTTTATGCGCTCTATTGCAATGCGGGCCATGGTGCGCGCGACTTCTCCGGCATCATCAAGATGATCGAGGGGCGCGCCTAGATGCTGACGCTCTACGACTTCCCGACCTCGGGCAATTGCTACAAGGTGCGCCTGCTGTTCGCGCACCTGGGCATTCCCTTTCGGCGCGTGCATCGCGACATTCTGAAGGGCGAGACGCGCGCCGCCGAGCACCTCGCCATCAATCCGGCCGGCAAGGTGCCGGTCGTGGAAACAGAGACCGGTGCGCGCTATGTCGAGTCTGGCGCGATCCTCTGGCACTTCGCCCGTGGCACGCGCCTCCTTCCCGGCACTGTCGAGGACGAAACACGCACATTGCAGTGGCTCCTGTTCGAGCAGAGCGCGCTGGCCATTCCGCTCGGCCGACCGCGCTACTTCATCAAGATCCTCGGCAAGGGCGGGGAGTTCAAGGATGACATCGCGAAGCTAATGCCGCTTGGTCAGCAGGCGCTCGCCCGCATCGAATCCCATCTGGCCGAAGGTAACCCCTACTTCGTCGGGCGCCGATTTTCCATCGCCGACATCGCGCTCTTCGCCTATGCCCATCTCGCGCCCGACGGAGGCTATGACCTCGCGCCCTACCCCGCCGTGCGCGATTGGATTGAGCGC
>VGET01000177.1 GCA_016869195.1 Alphaproteobacteria bacterium
CGGACTGGACAAGTTGGGCGCTGGTGCCGGCGGAGGGATTTGAACCCCCGACCCACGCATTACGAATGCGTTGCTCTACCCCTGAGCTACGCCGGCATCTGGCCAAGGGCGCGTTGGCCCGTCGGATTGGGGGCGCACGCTACCCCCGCGACACGGAGTCCGTCAACGAAGGCGGAGGCGGACCGCCGGCCACCTTAGAACCGCCCCGTGAACGGTTGGTAAAGGGTTTGCTTCCCGCCCTCAGTCGCCGGGCGCTCGCGTCGCGTGCTCGGGCGCGCGCGTCCGGACGCGCGACTCGCTTGGCTTTCGCCGCATGAGCGGCGTCGCGCGCTAGGGCGCGCGCCAAAGCGCACGGCGCCGTCGCGCTGTCCAAGCCTCGATGCCAAGGCCCATCGAGGCTTGGTATTCCGCCCCCTCTCTGCCCTTCAGGGCGGAGAGGGTTGGGGAGAGGTGGGTGTCATCCTTCATTGACGCGACGATCCCCACCTCACCCGGCGCGCGAACGCGCGCCCTCCCTCTCTGCCCCACCGGCGAAGAGGGGATTTGCCGAGTCGATTGCTCGCGTTCACGCATCCGGCCTGGGCGGCTCGGTGAGGCGGGGCGCAGCCGTCGATGGGGCCGATGAAGGCGCGCCGGACGCCGGGCTAGCGGCCTGAGCCGAGGCCGGCTCGGGCGCGGGGCTCGGCGCGGGCGGCAGCACGGCGGGCGCGGCGCGCTCACTCGCGGGATCAAACTTCGCCGGCCCAGGCGCCTCGCGCCAATCGATGGTCTCGACCGCGCCGCAGGACGGGCAGACCAGCGCCCAATGCTCCAGCCTCGCGCGGCAGCTCGCGCAGGCCCAGGCGGGATCGGCGGGCGCGCTCGCCGCCGCCTCCAAATGCCGTCGCGCGGCCAGGGCGTCCTTGTGTTCCTCATCATCGAGGCGGGCATGGAGCCGAAACGCCGAAACGCTCGGGTGGCCTTTGATCAGCGCGTCGAGCTCGGCGCGCGCGCGGCCCCAGAGCTTGGCCTCGAGCGCGACCTCGGCCATCAGCCGCCGGCCCTCGGGATGGCCGGGGGCGAGCGCGACCAGCCGTTCGAGCCGGGCGACGCGATCGAGCACGCTGACATTGGGCGCGGCGGCGAGATAGAGCTTGCCCAAGGCCGGGTGCGGGCGCCTGACATAGGCCGCCTCGACCAGCCGCGTCGCGCGGCCGCGCTTGCCCAGCTTCAGCGCCGCCTCGGCCGCGAGGATCGGCGCGGCGACGAACAGCGGGTCGGTCGCGGCCGAGCGCTCGGCCAGTTTGAGCGCGAGGCGATGATCGCCCGCGCCGAACGCCGCGCGCGCCTCGTCATAAAGGAGGCCGGCGCTCCGCCGCGCCGCGCTCTCGGGCGTGATCGCGCCCACGCGCCGGGCGCGCTCGATGAGGGCGTTGCTGCCGTCGCGCTCACCCGCGCGAAGCCGCAGCTCAAGCAGCGCATTCAGCAGCCAGGGCGTATCGGGCCGGAGCTTGAAGGCGCGCTCGGCCAGCTCCCGCGCGCGCGGCACGTCACCCGCCTTGGTCGCCTGCACGATCAGGCCGCGCAGGCCCATGAATTCGGTCTCGCGCCGCTCGAGCATGGCGCTGAAATAGTGCTGCGCGATTTCCTCCCGGCCCTCGAGCTGAGCGGCCTGCGCCGAGAGCAGCAAGGTGAGCGGCGGCTCGCCCAGCATATGATTGGCCCGGCGCGCGAGCCGGCGCGCGCCCGTGGCATCGCCCGCCGCCGCGGCGACCAGGCCTTGGGTCAGCGCCTGATAGCCGAGGCGCTCGCGTTGCAGCAGGCGCGCGCGGCGATAGGCGCGGGGCCCGCGCCAGAGCCAGCGCAAGAGGAGCGCGAGGATGGCGACCGCGAAGGCGATGAGCGCGACCGCGCCAGCGAGCGCCGCCGGCGTGAGCTCGACGAGATAATCGCCCCACTCGATCTCGACCCGACCCGGCTGATCCGCGATGAACACCGCGACGGCCGCGAGCGCCGCGACCACCACGATGAAGATGACGATGCGGACGATCATTCCGCGCCGGGCGCCGCCTCGTTGGATGCGGGCGCGGCCGAGGGCAGAGCGTGCGCGCCGACCTTGGCCGCGATTTGCTTTTCGACCTCGCGCACGGCGGCATCAAGTACGACACGGCGCGCGAGATCGGCCCGGAACGCCTCGACCTCTGTGCCACCCTTCACGCCCTCAAGCGCCGCGACCGCGCTTGGGCCATCGCCGGCATCGAGCGCGCGCTCCGCGTTCACCAGCCGCTCATCGAGGCTGCCGGGCTCGAGCTCGCCCCGCGTCTTCCGTACCGTGACGATGCTGCCGAGGCGCGCCGCGGTCTGATCGATCCAGCCGGCCTCCGGATCGGGCTCACGCGCCGCACGCACGGCGAGCCGCGCGACCTCGGGGAAGCGCAAGCGCAGCGCCTCATAGGTCGGCGCGCTTTGCCTGGCAAAGGCATCGAGTTGAACCAGCATCGGCTCAAAGGCCGCGTCGCCGCGGAGCAGAATGCGCAGGTCCGCCAGCAGATGCGCGAGCTTCTGGCCCTGTTGCGCCGCTTGCGCGAGCGCCGCCTTGGCGGCGACCAGGCCGATCAGCCAGCTATCCTCCGCCGCGCCTTTTTCGAGCACGGCGAGCTTGTCGGTCAATGCCTGCGCGTTGGCCTTCATTGCCGCGAGCTCGGAGCGGGCCGCAGCGGCTTCCGCCGCACCCGCCTCGGCGGTCGCCAAGCGTGCTTCGAGCTGCGCGATGCGCGCGGCGAACTCGGCCTCGCGCTCGGACGGCGCGGCGGGCGTGGCCACCGCCTCCGCCGGGCGCTGCTCCAGCGCATCGAGCCGCGCGTTCAAGGCCTGGAGCGCGGCGTCGTCGGCCGGCGGCGCCTCCGGCTCCGCGCCGCGCCTAGCCGCTTCCTCCTCCATCGCGGCAAGCCGCACCTTCAGGCTCTCGATCTGGGCGAGCGCCGCCTTTTCGGCCTCGCTGGGCTCGGACGACGGCGGCGCGGGCGTTGTTGTGCCTGGCCCGCCTTCGCTCGGGATCGACGGCCCCGGCACCTCGACCGGCGGCGCGGACGATTCAACCGGTGGCGAGGGCTCGGTGCCAGCTTCGACCGGCGGCGATGGCGCGGGCTCCTCGATCGGGGGCGACGGTGTCGTCTCGGCTATTGAGGACGGAGCGCTCGGCGCCGGCGGCTCGTCCTTGCCGACGATCTCGGGCCACGCGAGATAGAGCCCGACGCCGACCGCTACAAGCACGCCGATTCCCCCCAGCACCGCCGCCGGGCGCAGCCTGCGTCGCACGACGGGTGTGGTGGGCGCTTCGGGCTCGTTGATCCGCTCGGGCTCGACCTTGAGGGCCGGCTCGTCGTCGGACGCTTTCTCCTTGGGCTTCGGATCGTCGGCCATCAGCGCTCCGTGACGTTGTCGGCGCGTTGCCCGCGCTCGCGCAAGGTGCGGGCCAGCGCCTCCATCAGGGCTGCCTGCTCCGGCCGCGCCGCAACTTCCACGCGGCGCCAGCGGAGCCGCCGCGCGACGCGCGCCACCGCCTCGCTCAGGCACACGGCATCGAGCCGTCCGACCGACGCCGCCTCGCCCACAAGCGTAACAAACGTCTCCGCCGTGCGTGGAGAGAAAAACAGGACAGCCCGGGTGAGTGGATCTCGAAGCGCGGCGCCGAGCGAGGCACTGAGCCGGGTCACCGGCCTCGCGTCATACAGCACGCGCCGGTCAACCGCATAGCCCTTCACCTCCAGCCGGCCTTTGAGATCACCCGCGACCACGCTGCCGGCGGCGTGCAGCAGCCAGCCCTTGGCGGGCGCGCAGCGCTGCTCGACCAACGCGATCAGGGCATCGACATCGCCACCGGCGCTCTCGACCCGCCTAAAGCCGAGCGCGCGCGTCGCAGCGGCACTGGCCTCGCCGACAGCGAAGACGGGAACGTCGCGCCCCTCGCCCGGCGCAAGTGAGGCCGCGAGCCCCCGCGCGCCATTGGCCGAGGTGACGAGAACCGCCTGCGCGCCGGCGAGCGCGATCGGCTGCGGCGGGTGGAGCACGATCTCGAGCATCGGCGCGAGCACCGCATCGCAACCGAGCGCCTCGAGGGCAGGCATCAACCGTTCGGCCTCTTCGGCCGGGCGCGTGACAATGACGATCGGCCGACTCACGTGGCCCCGCTGAAGAAGCCCGGCCCCGCCTCCGCTTTCAGCCGATCGCCGATCGCGCGCCCGAGCGCCTCGGCGTCGCCCGCCGCCGCGCGCTCATCGGCGCGATGGTGCGCCGTGCCGTCGGGTGTCGCGATCAACGCCCGCAATCGAATCATCGTGCCGTCGAGCTCGGCGAGCGCGGCGATCGGCGTGCGGCAGGAGCCATCGAGCGCAGCGAGCAGAGCACGCTCGGCCACAATTCGAATCATCGACTCCCGGTGATTGAGCGCTGCGAGAAGGGTGTTGGTGCGCTCGTCGCGAAGGCGCGTCTCGATGCCGATCGCGCCCTGCGCCACCGCCGGCAGCATCTCTTCTATCGAAAGCACCGCATCGGCATGGCGCGTGGCATCGAGCCGACGTAAACCGGCGAGCGCGAGCAATGTCGCCTCCGCCCCACCTTCCCTCACCTTGCGCACCCGCGTCTCGACATTGCCGCGCAGCACGGTGATCTGAAGGTCCGGGCGCGCCAACAACAGCTGCGCCTGACGACGCAGCGAGGCGGTGCCCACGCGTGCGCCCTTGGGCAAAGCCGCGATGCTGGCGGCACCGTTCGCGATCAGCGCATCGCGCGGGTCTTCGCGCGGCAGCACGCAGGTGATGGCGAGACCTTCGGGCAGCCAGGTCGGCACGTCCTTCATCGAATGGACCGCGAGGTCGATGCGGCCCTCGCTGAGCGCCTCCTCGATCTCCTTGGTGAAAAGGCCCTTGCCGCCGATATCCGCCAAGGTTCGATCGAGGAACAGGTCGCCCGAGGTCTTGATCACCACGAGCTCGACGGCCTCCGGCGCCGCGAGCGAGGGATGCGCGGCGGCGAGGTGCGCCTTCACCTCGCGCGCCTGGGCGAGCGCGAGCGGGCTGCCACGCGTGCCGATGCGGAGCGGGAGCAAGGAATTCATGGAAACGATCGGGCGCGAATCACGATGACGATGATATAGCGTGTTTCAGGCTTCGCGCGTACCTTCCGCCCGCCATGATTGTGCTCGGGCTCGAGACCAGTTGCGATGAGACGGCGGCGGCGCTGGTGACCGACCAGCGCCAGGTGCTGGCCGACGTCGTGCGCTCGCAGTTGAAGGACCATGCCCCCTTTGGCGGCGTGGTGCCCGAGATCGCCGCGCGCCGGCATATCGATCATCTCGACGGGCTGATCCGCCGCGCGCTCGAGGAGGCCGGCATCGGGCTCGACCGGGTTGACGCAGTGGCGGCGACCGCGGGCCCCGGGCTGATCGGCGCGCTCATGGTCGGGCTGATGGAGGGCAAGGCGATCGCCGCCGTGCGCGGCGTGCCGTTCATCGCGGTCAACCACCTCGAGGGTCACGCGCTCTCGCCCCGCCTCATCGCGGACGTGCGCTTTCCCTATCTGCTATTGCTCGTTTCGGGCGGGCACTGCCAATTGCTGATCGTCGAGGGCGTCGGGCGCTACAGGCGGCTCGGCACCACCATCGACGACGCGGCCGGCGAGGCCTTCGACAAGGCAGCGAAGCTGATCGGCCTCGGCTATCCGGGCGGGCCGGCGATCGAGCGCGCGGCGAAGAAGGGCGACCCGAAACGATTCGCGCTGCCCCGGCCGATGAAGGGCCGCGCCGGCGCGGATTTTTCGTTCGCCGGGCTCAAGACCGCGATCGCCCACCTCGTCGCCTCCCTGTCGGCGCCCTTGGATGAGCAAACCGTCGCGGATCTCGCCGCGTCTTTTCAGGCCGCAGTGGCGGACGTCTTGATCGACCGGACCACCAACGCGATCGCGTCCTATCGGTTGGTCGTACCCGAAGGCGGAGCGATCGTGGTCGCGGGCGGCGTCGCCGCCAACACGCTGCTGCGCGAGCGGCTCACCGCGCTCGCGGCGAAATCCGACCTCGCGATGGTCGCGCCCCCCTTGCGGCTCTGCACCGACAATGCCGCCATGATCGCCTGGGCCGGCGCGGAGCGGCTGGGCCTCGGCCTGACCAACGATTTCGATTTCGCCCCCCGGCCGCGCTGGCCGCTCGACCCCCTAGCCGAGCCCGCCCCCGGCTCCGGTCGCGCCGGAAGGCTGGGGCGGAAGGCGTAGTAGATTTGCCGGCTTGATCCGACCCGCTACCCGACATAATATTTAACCTAGTGGTTAATTATCGTGTCGGGAGAACCTCATGGACAAACCGAACGTTGCCACGCGCGAGGCGTGGCTCGAAGCGCGGAAGGCGCTGCTGGCCAAGGAGAAAGCGTTCACCGAGGCGCGCGATCGCTTGAGCGCCGCACGCCGGGAGTTGCCCTGGGTCAAGGTCGACAAGGCCTATAGCTTCGAGGGGCCGAAGGGGCGCGAGAGCCTGGCCGATTTGTTCGAGGGGCGCAGCCAGCTCCTCGCCTACCACTTCATGTTCGCCCCGGAATGGAATGACGGCTGCAAGAGCTGCTCCTTCTGGATGGACAATTTCGACAACGCCATCGTCCACCTGAACCAGCGCGATGTGAGCTTTGTCGCGGTGTCGCGCGCGCCATTGGAAAAGCTCGAGGCGTTCAAGAAGCGGCTCGGCTGGCACTTCAAATGGGTGTCGTCGGGCGAGGGCCCGTTCAACTACGACTTCCACGTCTCGTTCAGCGAAGCCGACAAGGCCAAGGGCGAGATCGAGTAGAACTACGCGAGACGGAACTACATGATCACCGACATGCCGA
>VGET01000178.1 GCA_016869195.1 Alphaproteobacteria bacterium
TGCGGGTGATTTGCGCCGCGATCGAGGGATCCTCGTTCTTGAACACGTCGTGGCCAAGGATCTCGCCGCCGAGCTTCCGCCACATCCAGTCGAAGCCGTAGCAGATGCCCTTGTTATATTCGAGCACGTCGTCGAGCAGGATGTAGGCTGTTTTCCAGCCCTTCTTCTTGAAGCCCCACTCGGCGATGATGGCACCCTGCACCGCGGCTAGAACCGAGCCCGAGAACGAAAACGGGCCGACGCCTTCGATGCCGGCGAGCGCGCTCTCGGCGCACAGGAAGATCGAGATCTTGCCGGCGTTCTGCGCGGCGAGCGCAGCCGGCGCGCCGAAGTCGTAGTCGCAGTCGACCATGACGAGGTCGGCGCCCTGATCGACCACTGACTGGCCGGCCTTGGCGCTCTCGACACGGTCCGTCTTGCCGTCGGCATAGACGGTCACGACCTTCTTGCCGAGGAGACCGCCCGCGGCGTTCAGCTCCTCGATCATGATTTCACCGGCTCTTGTCGGCGGCACGCTGTAGTTCTGCATCCAGCCCGACGAGGAGCCGGCATAGCCGACGACGATATTGCCGTCCTTATCCAGGGCTTGTGCGGGGCCCGCATAAGCGCCCGCGACGGCCAGCGCGCCTATGCCCGCGGCCGCAAGAATTCGCTTCATTGTCGACGCCTCCCAGTGTGAAGAAGAATAACGGCACGAAATCTTGGTTCAGCCACGCTTGTCAAGAGGGTAACATCTGCGGCGCTTTAGCCCCGTCACGAATTTCTTGTTGATTCCCCCACAGTGCTTCATTAGGAAACGTGGCCGCAGGGGAGCGCCCATTTTCCCGCCATGCGTGCGACACGGAAGGGGTCGACGCACGTCGGAATAGCGTTGTGGAGACTGACTCGTTGCTCAAGAGGAAGACCGACAGCCGCGCGGCCCAGGGCCACCGCGACGATGGCCTGACATTGCAGGCCGTCGACGTGACCGTGCGTTTCGGGGGTCTGACGGCGGTCGACACGGTCAACGAGACGCTGCACCGTGGCGAAATCCTGGGCGTAATCGGGCCGAACGGCGCCGGCAAGACGACCTTCGTGAACGCGCTGACCGGCTTCCAGGAACCGACCTCCGGCCAGGTGAAGCTCGGCCAGAAGGTGATTTCAGGCCTGTCGCCCCACTGGATCCGTCGGCACGGCGTGTCGCGCTCGTTCCAGGCTGGCCGCCTGTTCCGTGATCTGCCGGTGAGCGAGAACGTCGAGGTCGCCGGCGTCAGCATGGGCCTGTCACGGCGCAGGGCGCATCGCCACGCCATGGAGCTGATCGAGTGGATCGGCCTCAAGGAAAAGGCGCGCCAGCCCGCGGGCGTGCTGCCCTACACCGATGAGCGCCGCGTCGGCATCGCGCGCGCGCTCGCCATGCAGCCTGCCTTCGTGCTCCTGGACGAGCCCGCCGCCGGCATGTCCGACCTCGAATGCGACGACATCATGCGGCTGGTCAAGGAGATCCCAGAGCGCTTTGGCTGCGGCGTGCTTTTGATCGAGCACAATATGCGGGTGATCATGGGCGTTTGTGAGCGCATCCATGTGCTCGATTCCGGCAAGACGCTCTCGCGCGGCACGCCGGCCGAGGTGCAGAAGGATCCCGCCGTGATCCAAGCCTATCTCGGGCACGGCTGAGCCATGCTGCTCAAGGTCGACAATATTACCGTGCACTATGGCCGCTTGGCGGCCGTGCGGAATGTCTCGGTCGAGGTCAACGAGGGCGAGATCGTTTGCATCGTCGGCCCGAACGGTGCCGGCAAATCCACGACGCTGCTGACCATTTCAGGGATCCTGTCGCCGACCGAGGGCACGGTCACCTTCTCCGACCGCAACATCACCGGCATGAACCCGGAGAATGTGGCGCGCATGGGAATCTCGCAGGTGCCCGAGGGACGCCACGTCTTCACCTCACTGAATGTGGAGGAAAACCTCCGCATCGGCACCCGCATGCGCAGGGACCGCGCCGAGATCGAGCGGGACTTCCAGATGGTGCTCGAGATGTTCCCTGTGCTCGGCGAGCGCAAGCGCCAGCCGGCCGGCAAGCTCTCGGGCGGCGAGCAGCAGATGCTGGTGATCGGGCGGGCGCTGCTGACCCGCCCGCGCCTGATGACCATCGATGAACCCTCGCTCGGCCTGGCGCCCAAGATTGTCGATCGGGTCTATGAGGTGCTGACCGATCTCAGGAACCGGATCGGGCTCACGCTCCTGATCGTCGAGCAGAGTTCGGAGCGCGCGCTCAAAGCGGCCGACCGGATTCACGTGTTGCGCAGCGGCCAGATCCAGCTCTCCGGCAACGCGGCCGATTTGCGCGACGGCGAGAAGGTCAAGCAGGCCTATTTCGGCTTCACCGAAGGCGTCAAGCACGAGGGCGAGGTCGCGTTCTAATGGGCTATATCCTTCAGGTCATCATTGACGCGCTCAGCCTGGGCAGCCTGTATGCGCTGGCCGCGCTCGGCATCGGCCTCCTGTTCGGCGTGCTGCGGTTGATCAACTTCGCCCATGGCGACTTCATCACACTCGGCGCCTATGCCCTGATCGTCCCCGCCTACGGCCCCAACGCGATCCGATTTATTGCCGATTTTCCGGCGCCACTGCTCATCATCTGCACCATTCTTGTGATCGTCGCGATCGCGCTGATCTCGGAGTTCCTGATCTTCCGACCCTTGCGCTACGCGACCGCTGCAACCTTGATGGTGGGGTCGTTCGCGCTCTCGTTCGTGATCCAGAACCTGATCATCATGATCTACAGCGGCCGGCCGAAGTCGCTAAATCTGTGGTCCGAACTCACCGAGATCAAGTTCCTGGTCGGCGATGTCGAGATCGCGCTATTGCCGATCCTGATCGTCGCGGTGACGCTGATCCTCCTGCTACTGCTCGTGCTGTTCCTGAAACGGACGCCCTGGGGCGTGCAGATGCGCGCCGCCGCCGAGGACTTCAAGATGGCGCGCATGCTTGGTGTGCGCGCGAACTTCGTGATCTCGCTCGCCTTTGTGCTCTCGGCTGCGCTCGCCGCCGTGGTTTCGCTTCTGTTCGAGGCGCAGACCGGTATCCTGATGTTCCGCATGGGCACGCCGCTCATGGTGTTCGCCTTCATCGCTACCGTGATTGGCGGCATGGGCTCGTTGGTGGGATCGGTGGTGGGCGGCATGACGGTCGGCATTGTCAGCTCGGTCCTTCAGGCGGGCCTGCCAGCTGAGGTGCGTGGTTATCGAGACGTGTTCGTGTTCGGGCTTGTGATCCTGATTCTTTTAGTTCGGCCGCAGGGCTTGGTGCTGTCACGCGCCGCCCGCGAGCGCGTCTAGGAACGTCTGGAGATTGTTCGGATGGCGATGACCACAGAGGGCAACAGTGCCCAACGGCCAACCAGCTCCAGATTTACCATCGAGGCCAAGTCGCCGTTCATGCTCCAGGTGCGCGCCTGGTGGCCGCCCGTGCTGTGGTCGATCGTGCTGCTCATCATCGTCGCAATCATCATGTTGGCCGGCGGCCCCGTGCTGCAGAAGACGTTGACCGACGCGCTCATCAAGCTCCTGGTGGTTGTCGGGCTCTACGTCTTCATCGGCAATTCCGGCATCCTCTCCTTCGGCCATATCGGCTTCATGATGATCGGCGCCTATGGCGCCGCCTGGATGACGTGCTGCCCGCGCACCAAGAAGCTGTTCATCCCGGGCCTGCCCGAGTATCTCCAGACGCATCAGTTCCCGTTCCTGGTTTCGGTCGTCGTGTCGGGCCTGCTCGCGGCGGTGGTGGCGCTGATCTCGGGCTCGGTTCTGATGCGACTATCGGGCATCGCGGCGTCGATCGGCACGTTCGCCTTCCTCATGGTGATGTACTCGTTCTATTTGCGCTGGGACCCCTGGACCCGCGGCGCCAGCACCATGACCGGCCTGCCGGTAGAGACCAATTCGTGGGTGATGTTGCCGTTCATCGTGGTCGTGATGTTCGGCGCCTTCCTCTACGCGCGCTCGCGTTATGGCCTCTCGGCCAAGGCATCGCGTGACGACGAAGTCGCGTCCAAGGCTGCGGGCGTCAATGTGGTGGGCCAGCGCCTGCTCTCGTTCGTGATCAGCGCGTTCATCGTCGGCATGGCGGGTGCTCTGTTCGGCCACTTCCTCGGCATCCTGACGGTCGACAGCTTCGGCCTGCCGCTTACCTTCATCACCCTCTCGATGCTGGTGGTCGGCGGCATGCAGAGCCTCTCGGGCGCCGTGCTTGGCTCGATCGTGATCTCGGCGTTGTTCGAGGCGTTGCGTCAGCTTGAGGTTGGCTTCAATGTGGGAGAATCGGTGATCGCATTGCCCGGCGGCGGGCGCGAGGTGGGCATCGGCATTCTGATGCTCATCATCCTGATCTTCCGGCGCAATGGCTTGACCGCCAATCAGGAGATCTACTGGCCGTTCAGGGGCGACGCGGCTGCCAAGACGGCCATGTCCCGCAAGAGCTGAGCGCCAGGCCGCCGGAGTGCCTCGGGCGGCCCGACGGCCTTACTTTCTCGCCAGCAGCGCGCTTGCAATCTCTGCCCATTCATCGTCGAGCGGCGCGCTCGATTTCGGCTTCCGCGCCTTGCGATACCAATAGCCGGCATTGTCCAGGTCGCCTTCCACGCGATGCAGATAGGCGTGGACCCAGGCGGCCTCGGCACCTGGCTCGTTCTGCACCAGCTTGTGCGCGTCATCCCAGCCGTTGTGCGCGGCGTGCCACAGCGCCCGGAGCTCGAGCGAAATGCCATCGGGCGGCGCCGCGGCTTCAAGCGATTCCCGAAAGTCAGTCGGCGTCATGATCGGCCTCCTCCGGTTGCGGCACCCGATGTTTCACTCTATGCGAGCGCGTCCGGGGTGCAAATTGCGCGCTAAGGCCAAAGGTGTATAAGTGCCGCTCGGGGTCGCCGCGGCAGACGCGGCAGGATGGAGGCTTGATCGCCATGACCGACGTCGCCAATGCCGCCGGCAATCCCGGCCTGTTCCCGATGGGCAAGGACGAGACGCCCTACAAAAAGCTGAGCGGTGACCACGTCTCGAATGCCAAGTTCGAGGGTGAGGATATCCTGAAGGTCGAAGCCGAGGGACTGCGCCTCCTGTCCGAGCAGGCCTTCATCGACATCAACCATCTGCTGCGCCCGGGCCACCTTCAGCAGTTGCGCAACATCCTCGATGACCCCGAGGCAACGGCGAATGACCGCTTCGTGGCCTATGACCTCCTCAAGAATGCCAACATCTCGGCCGGCGGCGTGCTGCCGATGTGTCAGGACACTGGCACGGCGATCATCATGGGCAAGAAGGGCCGGCGCGTCTGGACCAAGGGCGGCGATGAGAACGCGCTCTCCGATGGCGTGCGCGATGCCTATTTGAAGCGCAATCTGCGCTACAGCCAGGTTGCGCCGCTCTCGATGTATGCCGAGAAGAACACGCGCACCAACCTGCCTGCGCAGATCGATATCTTCGAGGAGGGCGAGGACAGCTACAAATTCCTGTTCATGGCCAAGGGCGGCGGCTCGGCCAACAAGTCGTTCCTCTATCAGGCGACACCCTCGGTGCTGGCGCCCGACCGCCTGCTCAAGTTCCTCGATGAGCGCATCCGCACGCTCGGCACGGCGGCCTGCCCGCCCTATCACCTCGCGGTCGTGATCGGAGGCCTGAGCGCCGAGCTAAATTTGAAGACGGTGAAGCTCGCGAGCGCCCGCTACTACGATTCGCTGCCGACCGAAGGCGGCGAGAGCGGACACGCCTATCGCGATCTTGCGCTCGAGAAGGAAGTCCATGCCCTGACCCAAAACATGGGCATCGGCGCGCAGTTTGGCGGCAAATACTTCTGCCACGATGTGCGCGTGATTCGCATGCCGCGCCATGGCGCGAGCCTGCCGATCGGCATCGGCGTGTCCTGCTCGGCCGATCGCCAAGCGCTTGGCAAGATCAGCAAGGACGGCATCTATCTGGAGGCGCTCGAGACCAACCCGTCGCGTTTCCTGCCCGACATTACTGACGATCAGCTCGCGGGCGAGGTCGTGCGCATCGATCTCACGCGCCCGATGAAGGAGATTCTCGCGACCCTGACGAAATATCCCGTGCGCACCCGGCTCTCTCTGACCGGACCATTGATTGTCGCGCGCGATTCCGCCCACACACGACTTCGTATCGCACTCGATCAGGGCAAGCCGCTGCCCGACTATTTCAAGAACCACCCGATCTACTATGCCGGCCCGGCCAAGACGCCGAGCGGCTATGCCTCGGGCTCGTTCGGGCCCACCACCGGCGGGCGCATGGACGGCTTTGTCGATCAGTTCCAGGCGGCCGGCGGCTCGCTCGTCATGCTCGCCAAGGGCAATCGCAGCGCCGCGGTGCGCGACGCCTGCAAGAAGCACGGCGGGTTCTATCTCGGATCGATTGGCGGCGCGGCCGCGCGGCTGGCGCAGGACTGCATCAAGAAGGTCGAGTGCATCGCCTTCGAGGATCTCGGCATGGAGGCGATCTGGCGTATCGAGGTCGAGAATTTCCCGGCCTTCATCGTCATGGACGACAAGGGCAACGACTTCTTCCAGGAGCTCAAGCTCGGCTGAGGCCCGAGCCGATGACGCTCTGGCGTCGATCGCTCGCGATCGGCGCGACGGTCATCGTCACGACGTTGGGCGCGGGCACCGCTCTCGCCGACGCGGACCGTTGCCCCCGCCTCTCGTCGCGCCATGGCTATAACTGGGTCTATCAGCAGGGGCCGGACTTCGACCTGTGCTACGCCATGCCGGGCCGGGACGATCAAGGCTTCTTCGGCCTCTATCTGGGCTATCACCCGAACTTCGATCCGATGGAGGGTGCCCCTATTGAAT
>VGET01000179.1 GCA_016869195.1 Alphaproteobacteria bacterium
GCACCGAACGCTGAGCCAGCTCGAGCAGGGCGGCTTAATCGTGCGCGACGCCGATTCTGGCCGCTACGGCATCGGCGCGCGTACCTGGCAAATCGGCACGGCCTATGTCGCCAATCATCAGGTGCTGGAGGCGTCGCGCCCCTATCTCGATGCGGCGGCGGCACGCGGCGACTTCACCGTGCAACTGGTCGAGCGCTCCGAGCGCCTCGCGGTGACGCTCTACTCGCATCACGCGACCGGCGAGGTCATCACCAAGGCGACCTACGGCTATCACTTCCCGCTGCATTGCGGTTCGAAGGGTCAGGTGTTGCTCGCCTTCGCCGAGCCCGCTTTTGTCGAGCGCTATCTCGCCGGGCCGCTCGAAAGCCTGACCAATGAGACGATCACCGACCCCACCGCGTTGCGCGCGCGGCTGGTCGAGATTCGCCGGCAGGGCTATGCGCTGACCGAGGGCGACGTGCAACGCTTCACCGGCTCGGTCTCGGCCCCGCTCCATGATCGCGACGATCGGGTGATCGCCGCGGTTTGCCTGATCGCGCGGCGCACGGCGTTTCGCGACGAGGGCACAAGCGCGGCGATCGTGGAGACCGTGCTGCAGACCGCGCAGGCCTGCTCCATCGCGCTTGGCTGGCGCCCGCGTGCGATCGAGGCGCAGGCTGGGCGTTAGCGTCTCGTGCCGTTCTCGTCGTCATTCTCCGGCGGCGTCATCGCCGACCGGAGAATCCATGGTGGGGGCGGAGCACGCTCGGCGATGGATCCTCGGGTTCGCGCGACGCGCGCCCCGAGGATGACGAGGAAAAGAAACGTCACGCCAGGCGTTAGCGCTTCGCCCGCCGGCGGTGGGTGGCCACGCGGTAGAGGTAGTACACCACGAACAGGCCGATCACGACCTTCGAGATCGGGTCGATGTAGTCGGCCACGTGCTCATACGCGCCTTCGAGCAGATAGCCGAGCACGGCCAGAAGCGTGGTCCAGAGCGCGGTGCCGATCGCGGAGAATGCCAGGAACGGCGCGAGCCGCATCGGCGCGAGGCCGGCGGGGATCGAGATCAGGCTGCGCACCGCCGGCACCAGACGGCCGAGCAGCACCGCCTTGCCGCCGTGTCGGCCGAACCACGCGCGCGCGCGCCCGACATCATTGCCCGAGACCGTGAACCAGCGCCCGTAGCGCTCGGCCCAGCGCGTCACGCGTTCGCCCCCGACCGCGCGTGCGACCACATACCAGAAAAGCGCGCCGATCAGCGAGCCGATCGAGCCCGCGATGATCACGCCCGCGAGGCTGAGCTTGCCCTGCGCCGCGACGAAACCCGCCAGCGGCATGATCAGCTCGGAGGGGATCGGCGGAAACAGGTTCTCGGCGATCATCAGAAGCGCGATGCCGAGATAGCCGCTCTGCTCGACGATACCCGTGACCCACTCGAACACCCCGCCCTCCTGGCAACCCTATCCTCAAGCCGTCATGGCGCGCGAAAGGGACGACGCGTCCGGAAGCCGTGCCGTCTCTACCTTGTTCGTCATGGCCCGACTTGATCGGGCCATCCAGAGCCACAGCATCGTCGTCGAGAGTCCTGGCATCGCGGATGCACGATGACACAGTGCAAGATGTTCGATCTAGGTGCCTCCTCGCCCTCCTGGCGGTCTGATCTGGATGGCCGGGTCAAGCCCGGCCATGACGCGAAAAGCCTCGGCAACACGCTTTGTCCAGCGTCTCCTATCTTCGCTCCTCATAGGACGGCTGGAGCTTCTCGATCATGCGCACAAGGCCATCGAGCGCGGCCTCGATGAAGGCCTTGCCGGCCTCGGGGGTCGCCGGCTGCGGGTCACCAAAGATGGAGGCGTGGTTGGTGCGCGGGTTCGGCCGGCGCGCATAAGTGCGGGAGGGCTCGCCCGGCGCCACCAGATCCCACCCGACCAGCGGCGCATAGACGCCCTTCACCCGCTCCATGTGGACAAGCTCGGGCCGGGTCGCGAGTTGGAACGAGGTCTCGAACTCGCAGCCATGACCCATGCCGCCTGGCTTTGAATGGCGCAGCGCATGGATCGCGGCCGCGCCCGGCTCCCAATAGCTCACGGCGGTCACCTTGAAGTCGTAGCGCTCGTCGAGATCATCGATGAGCCGGCGCGCGACCGCATCGTTCGACGTGCCGTTCGGCCGATTGCCGTTCAGGAGCACGACGTGGAGGAAGCCCTGCTTGATGAGCGCCGCCGCGACCTCGTAGACGATCTCCTGATAGGTCGGGATCGACAGGGAAATCGTGCCGGGAAAATGCTCGAAGGTCTTCGATACGCCGTAGGGAATGGCCGGCGCGACCATGCCCTTGATGCGCTCGGCGAGCTTGATCGCCATGTGCTCGGCCTGGTGGGTGTCGGTGTCGGTCGGCATGTGCGGCCCGTGCGCCTCGGTCGCACCGGTCGGCACGATCACGATCTTCTTCGCCGCGATCGCCTCGCGCACGCCGTCATAGGTCATGTGAGCCAGCCGAACTTCCATGAGACGCTCCCTTCCTTCAAGCAACGGCATCATTTGGCCTCACCCTGAGCGTGTCGAAGGGCGAAGCATGAGGGGCCAGATGTTCTACGCCGCCAGCAACGGGTTGATGTCCACAACGCGGACACTATAGTCGCGATCCGGACACGAAAGGCAATCGCTCCCCATGACCGACATCGTCGAGCGCTTCACCGTCGACCAGCCGCCGGACGCGGTGTGGGCGTTCTTTCAGGACGTGCCGGCGGTGGTCACCTGCATCCCGGGCCTTGCACTCACCGGCGAGGAGCCGCCTGACAAATATCGCGGCAAGATCCGCCTGCGGCTCGGGCCGGTGAGCGCCGCCTTCGAGGGCGAGGCCATGATCGTCGAGCGCGATGCCACGGCGCGCCGCGCGCGCATCGAGGGCCAGGGGCTGGATCGCCAGGGCGGCAGCCGCGCCAGCGCGCGCGTTGACTATCAGATCGCGCCGAAGGATGCCGGCAGCGAGGTGACGGTGACCGCCGAGATCAAGCTGACCGGCGCGCTCGCCCAGATCGGCCGCACCGGCATCGTGCAGGATGTGGCGCGCGAGCTGACCGCGGTGTTCGCATCGACCTTGCGCGAGCGCCTCGCGGCGAGCGCGGCTGCGGCTGCATCTGCGCCAATAGCGGCGTCTTCGCTCACCGCACCATCGATCGAGGCAAGCTCGTCGAGCGCCGCAGCCCCCTTGCCCACCACGCCGCTCACCGCCTCAGGGAGACTCGCGCCACCCGCAGCACAAGCGCCCGCGCTTGGCCTCGGCTTCTTCCTCCGCGTGCTGTGGCGACGATTGTTGGGTGCACTCGGGGTACGCTAGGAACACGCAATGGTTCGTTTGCCGCCGCCGGTCTGGACGCTGGCCTTCGCGCTCGCCGCGGCTGCCATTAGCTGGGCGGCCGGTTGGCCGGGCGTCGGGTGGCTGCGCATCCTGCCGCTCGGCCTCGCACTCTTCGCGCTAGGATGGCTGCCGCCAATCTGGGCGATCACGTTGTTCCGTCGCGCGGGCACGGAGATTCGCCCGGATTCGCCATCCAACAAGTCGCTCGTGGTCGCCGGCCCCTACCACTTCACCCGCAACCCGATGTATCTCGGGCTCGTGGTGATATCGCTCGGCATCGCCTTCTGCATTGGCGCTTGGCCGATGCTCGCAGTTCCTGCCCTCGTCTTCTGCGTCACCAACTTGGTGCACATCCCATTCGAGGAAGCAAAGATGCGCCGCCAGTTCGGCGCGTCCTACGAAGCGTACACGAAGAAGGTGCGCCGCTGGCTGTGACAGTGTCGACCGATTGAAACCCGAGGTCGTCATTCCGGACGCTAGCCTCTCCTCGGCACGAATTGTCATTCCGGCCGTTAGGCGAGCCCGAAACCCTGTTGGGTTTCGGTTGCGAGCGTTGCGAGCCGGAATCCAACTGGCCGCGAGCACATAGACGGAGGGATGGATCCCCACTTTCGCGGGGATGACGGGCTCGGGTTTTGTCGTGAGGGATCAGGAGTAGCCAGCGAGGCTATGCACCCTCACCCTCCACGCAAATCCACGTCAGCTCGTGCTTGTTGTGGTGGAGGTGGAGGAGCTTTCCGGGCAGCGCCTGGAACGCGCGCTGCGCTTCGAGGTCAGTCGCGCCCTGGAACTTCACTGTACAGATGAAATTGCGGCAGAGGCCTGTTTCTCGCCAGCGCTCGATCAGGCCAAAGAGCCGGGCGGGATAGCACACGACATCGGAGAACAGCCAGTCGATCGGGCCGATGTCGTCAGGCGCGAGCGCGAAGGCGCTCTGCCGGCGCACCTCGACATTTGCGAGCGCCTCGACCGCCGGATCGAGCGGCGCCTTGTCGACCGCAATCACCTGCGCGCCGAGCTTCGCGATCACGTGGCTCCAGCCCCCGGGGCTCGCGCCGAGATCGAGGCAGCGCTCGCTCGGGCCCGGCCAGCGTCGCGCGAGGCTGAGCGCCTCCCAGAGCTTCAAATAGGCGCGGTTGGGCGGACCCTCCTTGTCCTCGACAAACCTCGCCTCGCCGTTCGGGAACGGACTCGAGCAATCGGCGGACGCGAGGATGGTGCTGGGATCGAGCAGCGTCCACGAGCCGAGCGGCGCGCTCGGCGCCGCACTGGGAAACTGAAGCGGCTTCGCGCTCACCTTGGGCAGCTCGGCCTCGATCAGCGCCGCGCGGCGATGATGCGCCACGGAATAGAGCGCCCAATTGCGCTGAATGGCGCGCAGCGCCCTAGCCCCCGCCTTGATCGAGGGCACATCGAGGCGCACCGGATCGCGCCAGATATTGGCGGCCCAGGCGGCCGGCCTCGGCGGCCCCGGCACCAGCACGAGCCGCCCGTGGATCAGCGTGGGCTCGGCCTCGAGTTCGCTGAGGAGATCGTCGAGAAAGCCCTTGGCCGCGAGATAGCCGGTCTCGGCGATCGGCGCGCGGGCCTCGTTTTCGTTCGTCATGGCCCGGCTCGACCGGGCCATCCCGGGCAACCACACCGAACCTTCGGCTCTGGCTCCCCTGGCCGCGCCTTCGGCGCGCCGGAGGATGACGGGACAGGGCTGTGCCGCAGAGTCTCGATCCTCAAATCGGGCAGACGGTGTCCTCGAGCTGAAGGATCGCGAGCATGCGGCCGAAGCCGATGTACTGGCCGGCCATCATCATGAGCTCCAGCAACTCGGCCTCGGAGAAGTGGCGACGCAGCGCGCGAATCTCGTCATCGCCGATCGAAAAGTGATCGACCGCCATGGTCTCGGCCAGCTTGATCGCGGCCTTCTCGCGTGGCGTGAAGCTCGCCTCGTCCTTGAACACATCGACACCGGCCGCTGCCTCGCGCTCGCTCACCACGTCGCGCGCGAGCCGTGCGGCCTTGCACGTTTTGCAGCCGTTCAGGGTCGCGATGCGCAGACGTACGAGCTCCTTGAGCCGCGGCTCGATCACGCCGCTGGTCGAATGGAATGGATAGTAGAATTTCAAATAGGTCTCGAGCAGCGCCGGGTGCGCGGCAAAGGCGCGCGCGCAGCGCTGGGTCGACCAGTCGTCGGGCCGCGCATTGTCGTGCATGGACTTGAGAAACGGCGGCAGCGTGGCCGGCTCGGCAAGCGGGATGCGGGACATCGATGAAACTCCGGGTTACACGTTCTCGGTGTCGAGCTTCGACCAGTCATCGAGCCGGCCATAGAGATAGGGCACATAGGCGACCCTATCGAGGCGCGCGATGGCCTTGCAGCGGCTGATCAGATCGCCCTCAATGTAGTTCGCGCGCAGCACCTTGACGATCGGAAGATCCGCCAAGGGATCATGCACGGTCGAGCCGAGCTTCAGCGTGCCCGTGCCTTCGCGCCGCGTGGTCAGGCTATTGTCGAACTCGGCCAAAGTGAGCACCGGATCGTCCTCGCAGCCCGAGCCGTCGGCCGCCGGCGTCGCCTTGATGTTGAAATTGGCGCCGGTCGCCTTGGCCGGCCCGAGATCCTTGTCGAGCGTCGCCTTGATCTCGATCAGGCGCGTACCATGGCGCTCGATATAGCCATGCATGAACTGGCCTCGGCGCTGCAACGTCGTCGTCGCCTGTTTCTTCGGCTCGCCGAACAGGTCGCGGCCGAAGATGATCGCGCTGTCCTGGTCCATGAACATCGAGAGCACATAGGGCGCCTCGATCGCCTTGTGGCGCGCCATGACATAGATTGCGCCACCAGTGAAGTCGGCCACGCAATTGGAGCGCCAGCGCCCGACCATCGCGGTGATCAGCGGCTCAGCCACCGGCTCGAGCCCTGGCGGCAGGATTGCCTTCACCGTCTCCGGCTTGGTCAGAAAATCGAGCGTCAGCATCTCGGCGCCGACAAAGCGCGGCTGCTTCAACACGCGCTGGATCGCCGCGATCTCATCCTTCGTCTTGACGAACCCCATGGCTCCGGGCCTCCCAATGCGCACCAATCCTGAGAATGGTAGCAGCCCCGGCCGGGCCGCAACACCCATGAGCGTTGCGCAAGCGAGCCGTCAGGATGAGGGTCGGCCCGATACGGCCATCCTCGAAATGAGGGAGCGCGGCGAAAAGGTGTTCTACGGCGGGTGAGACCATCGGCATCACCGCGCTTCGCCCGAAACCGACTTTTGCGCTCGTCATCCCGGGGGACGGTCGAGCCAGGCCGAGACCGTCAACCCGGGATCCAACGTGACACGCGCTCGGTGTGCGGCTCTGGATTCCGGGTCGCAAGCCTCGCATGCCGAACACCTCCGGTGTTCGGGCTCGGCTAACGCCCGGAATGGCGGCCGAAAGGGCAGCAATCGAGGAAGGCGACGCTTCTCCCCTTCCTCGTTATCCCGGGGGGCGGTCGATCCAG
>VGET01000180.1 GCA_016869195.1 Alphaproteobacteria bacterium
AACGCAGGCGATCGTCCATGACCGAACTCTCTTTCCACGGCATCCTCACCTCCCCCAGGCAATTGCCTGGGCGAGGTGTTACCCATGTGTCCGGAACAAAACGTCACCTATGTCTCAGAACGCTCACAACATGTCCAACCACACCCCCGCGCACTGCTCCCCATGTGAGAACGCGATGCCGTGGCGGGAGCCGGCGATCACCTGAAGCCGGGCGCCGGGAATCGCGCGCAGGCGCTCGACATTTGATTCAACCGAGACGAACGGGCTGTCATCCGGCGCGATGATCAGGGTGGGCGTGGTGATCTCGCCCAAGCGTGACGTGAGGTCCACCTTGACCAGCATGTCGAGCAGGTCGAGGCAGGCATGGGGCGTCGCGCGGCGCTGCACGTCGTGAAACCAGCGCCACATCGGCTCCGGCAGCGCGCCCGGGTGGAAGCGCTGGGCCATCAGCGCCTCCGACCAGCGCTCCATGCCAAGCCGCGTCACGTCGTCCCGCAGCTGCCGCGCCCGCGCGATCGAGCCGCCGCGGTGCGCCGCCGAGACGGTGGTGAGCGAGGCGAGCGCCTCCGTCTGGTGCACGGCCAGCCAGAGCCCGACCGTACCGCCGGTTGACTCACCGACGAAGTGCACCTTCTCCGCGCCGACCGCCGCCATCACCGCGCGCACATCGCCCGCGATCGCCTCCATCGACCACGGCGCGCCGGCCGGCGGCACGAAGGAGCGGCCGAAGCCGCGCAGATCGACCCGCACGATGCGGTAGTGCGGCGCCAGGGTCGGCAGCCAGGGCAGCCAGATGTCGGAATCGATCGCGAGCCCGTGCAGGAACAGGACGGTCTCGCGCGGCTCCGCCCAGGGCGGCGCGATGTCGGTCACGTCATAAAAGAGCCGGCCCTCGGGGCGCTCAAGGAAGGGCATTTCAGGTTTCCCTTTTTTCCGTCGGCGCCGGCCCAGACCACCTCGCGCCGGCCAGACCGGAGCGTCGCCGGCGGGTTGGTTATTTATCCCGGGCCGCAGCGATCTCGTCCATCTTGTGGGCGAGCTTGAAGTCGCGCGCGCTCAGGCCCTTCACGTCGTGGCTCGCGAGCACCACCTCGACCCGGTTGTAGACATTGAGCCATTCCGGGTGATGGTCCATCTGCTCGGCCACGAGCGCGACGCGAGTCATAAATCCGAAGGCCGCGTTGAAGTTCTCGAAGTGGAAGGTCTTGCGAATCGCCTCGCGATCCTCCACCAGCACCCAGCCCTTCAGCTCGTGCAGATGGTGGTTGATCTCAGGCGTTGAGAAACTGCCCGCCATGATGTGCCTCCCGCCGCTCGCCGCGGGGCTCGACCCGCCGACGGCCGTACACTACTTCTAGCAAAGCCTAGTCGAACCGGAACGAGCGTGCCATGGCCATGACCCGCGCGGGCGAGCGCGCGCCCACCGCCGCCGAGATGGAGTTGATCGCGGATGCCGCCTATCGCCGCATCCCGGAGCGCCTTGCCGCGCTGGTGCATGACGTCGTGATCCGGATCGAGGAGTTCCCGGATGACGATGTGGCCAGGGAGATGACTCTCGAGAGCGACTACGACCTGCTCGGGCTCTATTCCGGCGTCTCGCTTGACCGCCAGAGCGTGTCGGACGTGCGCGAGAACGTCGACATGATCTTCCTCTATCGCCGGCCGATCATCGACTATTGGGCCGAGACCGGCGAAACGCTCGAGGCCGTGCTGCGCCACGTGCTGATCCACGAGATCGGCCACCATTTCGGCCTCTCGGACGAGGAGATGGAACGCATCGAAGAGGAAGCGTGAGCGGGGCGCGAATTCCCAGAGATCGTCATTCCGGACGCTAGTGGAGCCCGAAGGCGGCACGCCTTCGGTTGCGAAACTTGCGATCCGGAATCCGGGGCTAGTTCTTCGGTGCCTTGCGAAAATGGACCCCGGCCTTCGCCGGGGTGACGATTAGGGGGCGGGCGCCTCAGCGCCGCCGCCCCCGCGCAGCGAAGGCGGCCCACTCTCGGCTGTCACCCCGGCGCAAGCCGGGGTCCATCGTGACCCGTGCTCGGCATGCGCGGCCCTGGATTCCGGCTCGCAACGCTCGCAAACCGAGCGCCGTGGGCGCTCGGCTCGCCTAGCGGCCGGAATGACGGTTTCTTGCTTGCCGCGCAGCGAAGGCGGCCTCGTCGGCCTCGGTCCACAGATCCTCGAACGCATAGGCGCCGCGCAAGGGAAAGCTCGCCTCGATCTCATAGTGCGAGCCCGAGGGCGTGAGCCGGCTCGAATAGAGGTGGAAGGCGTCCACCTCGAACGGCTCTGTCACGAACAGGCCGTGGCGCATCAGAAACGCGCTCACCCGATCGATGGGCGGGTTGCGGAGCCTGGCCAAGGTGATGTGCGGGCTGAACTTGCGCGCCTCCGGTGGCTGGCCCGCGCGCGTGATGGCGCTCTCGATGCGCGCCTGCAGTGCCGTGAGTGCCTTGTTGGGGCGGATGCCGGCCCATAGCACACGGGGCGCGCCGCGCGGCGGATAATGTCCGACGCCCGCAAGTTCCAATTCGAACGCATCGGTCTCGACGCCCGCCAACTCGTGCGCGATGTCCTCGAACGCGATCCTGTCGACCTCGCCGATGAAGCGCAGCGTCAAATGGAACTGGTCGTCGCCCGACCAGCGCGCATTGGGCACGCCCTCGCACAACGCGCCCAACGCCTCGATGATCGGCGGCGGCAGCTCGAGCGCGACGAAGAGCCGCTTCATCACCCGCCCGCCTTCTTCGCCTGATGCGTGGCGATCACCTGCTCGATCAGCGGCCCCAGGCGCACGACGATGCGCGCGATGCCCGCCTCCGTCGGGTGAATGCCGTCCGGCTGGTTAAGCGCGGGCTCGGCCGCGACGCCTTCGAGAAAGAACGGGTCGAGCGTCGCGCCGTGCTTCGCCGCGAGCCGGGGGTATATGGCGGCGAACGCCTCGGCATAGTCCGGCCCCATATTGGGCGGTGCCCTCATGCCGGAGAGCACGGTCGTGACCCCGGCGGCCTTCAGGCGCGTGAGAATCGCGTCGAGATTGGCTTCCATCGCCTCGACCGGCAGGCCGCGCAGACCGTCATTGGCGCCGAGCTCGACGATCACGATGTCGGGCTCATCGCCGAGCGCCCAGTCGAGCCGTGCGAGCCCGCCCGCCGAGGTGTCGCCCGAGGCGCCGGCGTTCACCACGCGCCAATCATGGCCGCGCGCCTTGAGGTAGACCTCGAGCTGGGCGGGAAACGCGGCCTCCGCCGGTAGGCCGAAGCCCGCCGTTAAGGAATCGCCGAGCGCGACGATGGTGCCGGGCTGCGCCATGGCGCGCGCGCCACCCAGCCCCATCAGGGCGGCGATGAGCGCCAGCACCATCAAGGGTTTGAATATCGCGCGTCGCTTCGCCATGTATTGGGCCATGCTTGACGCTCCTGCCATCCAGCTCTCCGAGGTTTCGCTCACTTTGCCAAGCCTGGCCGGCCCGGTGCCGATCCTGCGCGGAATAGATTTTAGCGTAAAGCGTGGCGAAGCCGTGGCGGTGCTCGGGCCCTCGGGGGCCGGCAAATCCACGCTGCTCGCGGTCATCGCCGGGCTGGAAAAGGCAGACACGGGCAAGGTCAGCGTCGCTGGTCAAGCGCTCGACGGCCTCGGCGAAGACGCGCTCGCGCTGGTGCGCCGGCGCTCGATCGGCATCGTCTTTCAGTTCTTTCACCTGATCCCGACCATGACCGCGATCGAGAATGTCGCGGTGCCGCTCGAACTCGCCGGCCGGCGCGATGCGTTTGCGGCGGCGCGCACGGCGCTCGAATCGGTCGGGCTCGGCCATCGCTTGCGCCACTTCCCGAGCCAGCTTTCAGGCGGTGAACAGCAGCGTACCGCGCTCGCGCGCGCCTTCGCGCCGCGCCCGGCGGTGCTGCTGGCCGATGAGCCGACCGGCAATCTCGACCGGGCGACCGGCGATCATGTGATTGAGCTGCTGTTCGGCCTGCGCGCCGAACACGCAACGACCTTGGTCATGGTGACCCACGATCCGGCCATCGCGGCGCGCTGCGATCGCATCGTGCGCATCGCCGAGGGCCGGATCGCCAATGTCTGATTCTGAACGGGGCCTATTCGGCCGGATAGGGCTAGCGGCGCGCTTTGCCGCGCGCGAACTGCGGGGCGGGCTCAAGGGTTTTCGGATCTTTCTGCTCTGCCTGATCATCGGCGTTGGCGCGATCGCCGGCGTCGGCTCGCTGATCGCCTCGATGCAGGCGGCCCTGGTGACGGACTCGCGCGCACTCTTGGGCGGCGACCTCGAGATCGAGCTCTACAGCCGTACCCTGACGGAACCTGAGCGCGCCGCCATCGCCGCGCTCGATGCGCGCTTCTCCGAAACCGCGACCATGCGCGCGATGGTGCGCCCGGCCGGTAAGGAGAACGCGCGACCCGCGCTCGTCGAGCTCAAGGCGGTCGATGACGCGTATCCGCTGATCGGCAAGCTTGGTCTCGACCCTTCCTCAAGCGCCGCGGACGTGCTCGCCGATGGTGGTGCGGTCGCCGAAGCCGGCCTCCTCGCGCGACTCGGCGCCAAGCTCGGTGACAGGCTCACGCTCGGAACGCGCGAGATCACGCTCAAGGCCGTGCTGCGTGACGAGCCCGATCGCCTGACCGGCGGCATGACACTCGGCCCGCGCCTGATCGTCTCAATGCAGACATTGGAGGACGCCGGCCTGATCCAGGTCGGCAGCCAAGTCCGCCATCGTTATCGGCTGGCGCTGGAGCCTGGCTTCACCACGGCGTCTGCGCGTGCGGCGCTCGAGGCGGCGTCGCCCAATGCCGGCTGGCGCCTGCGCGATTCGGATGACGCCCATCCCGGCCTCGCGCGCCAGCTCGATCGTCTCGGGCAGTTCCTGACGCTCGTTGGGCTGGCGGCGCTGGTGCTCGGCGGCGTCGGGATCGCGGCCGCGGTGCGGGCCTATCTCGAAGGCCGCGTTGCCACCATCGCGACGCTCAAATGCGTCGGCGCCACCGGACCGTTCGTCTTTACCGTCTACCTCATCGAGGTTCTGATCCTTGGCAATATCGGCATTGCGATCGGCCTGGTTCTGGCCGCGCTGCTGCCGATCGTAGTCAGCGCGCTGCTCGGCGGCGCGTCGCCCGTGCCCTTGGCCCCCGGCCTTTATGGGGCGCCGCTCGCGCTGGCCGCGAGCTTCGGCGTGCTCACGCTCCTCGTGTTTGCGGTCTGGCCGCTCGGCCGGGCCGCGCGGATTGCCCCCGGCTTGTTGTTCCGCTCGGTCATCGTACCCGACCTGCCGCGCCCGGGCCGCCTTTCGATGGGCCTCGCGACGTTGGCCGCGCTTGGCCTCGCGGCGCTTGCGGTCCTGAGCGCGCCTGAGCGCCTGACCGCCATCTGGTTTGCTGCCGGGGCCGCGATTGCGCTCGTGATCTTCCATTGGCTTGGCCGATTCCTCGCCGCGCTCGCCAGGCGCATGCGGCCGCCGTCCGCGCCCTGGCTCAGGCTCGGCTTCGCCAATCTCGGCCGGCCGGGCGCGCCGACCCCCTCGGTCGTCGTCGCGCTCGGCGGCGCCCTCGCGGTGACGCTCGCGGTTTCGCTGGTCGAAGCCAATCTCTCGCGCCAGATCGATGCCGAGGCCCGTGCCGATCGTCCGGCGTTCTTCTTCGTCGACATTCAGCCGGATCAGCTGGCGCCATTCGCGAACATGGTCGCGAGCGCGAAGGGCACGAGCCGATTCAATGAGGTGCCGATGATGCGCGGGCGCATCGTCGGGGTGAACGGCGCAAAGCTCGAGATCGCCAAGGTGGCGTCCGAGGCACGCTGGGCAGTGATGAGCGACGTCGGCATCACCTATGCATCAACGCCACCTCCGAATGCCCGGTTGGTCGCCGGCGAATGGTGGGCGCAGGACTATGAGGGCGAGGCGCTCGTCTCGTTCGATGCCGACATCGCCGCCGGCTTGGGCGTCGGTCTCGGCGACAGCATCACGGTCAACCTGCTCGGGCGCGAGATCAGTGGGCGCATCGCGAGCCTGCGCGATATCGACTGGATGGATCTCGATATCAACTTCCTCGTCATTTTTTCCCCCGGCGTGCTCGAGGCTGCGCCGCAAACCAAGCTCGCCACCGTTCACGCCGATGAGGCGGCGAGCCTGATCATCGAGCGCGCGGTGGCTGACGACTTCCCCAATGTCAGCGCCATACCGGTGCGCGCCATTCTCGACGCGCTGGCGGAGTTGCTTGGTCGCGTCGGCTCGGCGGTGCAGGCGGCGGCCGCGATCGGCCTCTTCAGCGGACTCGCGGTCCTGGCCGGCGCGGTCGCGGCGGGGGAACGCACGCGGCGCTACGATGCCGTGGTTCTCAAAGTGCTCGGCGCGCGCCGGCGGGAGATCATGCTTGCCTTCCTCGCGGAGTATGGGGTGCTTGCGCTGGCCACCGCCGTGATCGCGGCCGGCGTTGGCATCGTCGCGGCCTATGGCTTGGTCGATCAGGTGCTGCAGATGGATTTCGTGCCCATGCCCGGGCCGATCTTTGCCATTACCGCGGGTGCGGTCTTTGTCGGCCTGGTCTTTGGCTTTGCCGGCACCTACCGGGCGCTGCGGGCGCGGGCGGCACCCCTCTTGCGTGCTGAATAGCCCGGAAATGTAAAGGGTTACCGCCACGTACCCGTTGAAAATCCAATTTCCTGTGCCAATATCGACCATACGCAATTTCCGAGGAACGTACGGGGGAAATTTAGACATGACTATCGAGCTTCGGGCCCC
>VGET01000181.1 GCA_016869195.1 Alphaproteobacteria bacterium
AAGTGCAGGGCCGGCGGCCCTCGCTGCAGGTGGAGACCGGCCTGATGGCGCTCGACGGCAAGGTGGAGTTGCTCGGCTAGGTTGGCGGCGCCTGCTTCCGCTAGACTGGCCGGCGGCGAAACCAGGATAAAGCGTAACGGTGACACCATTCACGTTGCTTGCTGCTACCACTACTCCCAGCGCTACAGCCAATCCCATTTAATTTTGAAACTTCATGGTTCTCTCCGCTTCATGGCCAATCCTTGGTGCAGCGCCGTCTGCCAGTCTGTGTCTGCCGATCAGACGACGGTAGCGCTAAGTGTCCGTTTGAAAATAGGGATTCCCAAAGGGCGTCATTCGTGGTTCACACTATGCATGTGGACACGAGAGACGCGAGGCCGCGTGGCCGCGATCGAACGGTAGACGAAGCGCGATCTGACCGATCTGACCGACGAGGAATGGGACCGGGTTGCCCCGCTGCTGCCGAAGCCGGCGAAGCGAGGGCGCAAGTCGGAGGCGGATCTGCGGGAGGTGCTGAACGCCATCCGCTACATGACCCGCTCGGGCGGCGGCTGGCGCATACTGCCGAGGGATTTTCCGCCGTGGCAGACGGTCTACTAGTGGTTCCGCCGCATCGACAAGGAGCCCGGCGTCAAGGTGCTGCCACGGCGCTGGGTGGTCGAGCGCACCTTCGGCTGGCTCACCCGCTGGCGCCGCCTGGTACGCGACTACGAGCAACGCGTCGATGTCTCCCAGGTCATGATTCATGTCGCCGCGGGAAGCCTCCTCTTGCGTTGGATCAGCCATTGATCCCATTCTCAAACGGACTCTTAGACCGTGGTCGGCGACGGGGGCTCGCGGGGCCTTCCGTTGGAACGTAGGCCCACGCGACGCGGTCGAACCCGACCAGGCCCGCTCGGCGAGCGCGCCGCAGGTCGGGCTTCGCCGAGAATGGATCATTATGGCGTTTCGTATCGGGATCGACGTCGGCGGAACGTTCACGGATTGCGCGTTGTACGACGACGACGGCGGCCGGCTCACGATCGCCAAAGTCCTGACGACGACCCAGGATCCTTCGATCGGCGTGCTGACAGGGCTGGACGCGCTGCTGCGGGGCGACGTGGCGAGCGCCGCCGACCTCTCCGCCGCCATCCACGCCACCACGATCGCGACGAACACGGTCATCCAGCGGTGCGGACCGACCACCGCCCTTCTGACGACGAAAGGCTTCAGAGACGTTCTGGTCATCGGCCGGCAAAAGCGCTGGGAGCTGTACGACAACTCGATCGACAAGCCGCAGCACGTCGTTCCGCGCAATCTGATCTGGGAGGCGCCGGAGCGCGTCCTTTACGACGGCAGCATCCGCGATCCGCTCGACGAAGCCGCAGTCCGACGGGCGTTCGAGGAGATGAAGGCGGCCGGCGTCCGCGCCGTGGCGATCTGTTTTTTGCACAGCTACGCCAATCCTGGACACGAGAAGCGCGCGGCGGAGCTGGCTGCCGAGGTCGCGTCCGAGCTGGTGGTCAGCCTCTCGAGCGAGGTGTCCCCCACCTATAGGGAATACGAGCGTACGAGCACGACGGTTCTTAACGCATACGTGACGCCGACGGTGGCGGCCTACGTGCAAAAGCTCGAAGAAGGGCTGCGCGAGCGCGACTTCTCCCGCCGTCTCTTCATTATGCAATCGAACGGCGGCATCGCCACCACGGACGTGGTGCAGAAGTTTCCGATCCGGATCCTGGAGTCCGGGCCCGCCGCTGGAGCGCTAACCGTGTCCCGTTTCGCCTCGGTCGTGGGCGGAGGCGACCTGCTGTCCTTCGACATGGGCGGGACCACGGCGAAGCTCTGCCTGATCGAGAAAGGCAGGCCCGCGCTCACCGGGCAGTTCGAGATCGACCTCGTCAACATGAAGAAGAACAGCGGGCTGCCCGTCAGCATCCCGGCCGTCGACTTGGTCGAGATTGGCTCAGGCGGCGGTAGCATCGCGCGTGTCGAACTCGGCATGATCAGGGTCGGTCCCCAAAGCGCGGGGTCCGATCCAGGGCCGATCTGCTACGGACGCGGTGGCAAGCGTCCCACCGTGACGGACGCCGACTTGGTCCTGGGTTTCCTCAATCCGCAAAACTTCCTCGGCGGAAAAATGCGCCTCGATGCGGAGGCCGCGCGCCGTGGGATCGAAGAACATGTGGCGCGACGACTTGGCCTCAGCGTCGAAGCGGCCGCATGGGGCATTCACGAGATCGTCACGACGCAGATGGCGCAGGCCGCGCGGGTTGTTTCCGTTGGCAAAGGCAAGGATCCACGGAATTTCGCGTTTGTCCCCTTCGGCGGCGCGGGACCGGTGCATGGCATGCGCCTGGCCGCCATGCTCAATTGCCGCCGCGTCATCTTCCCGCAGGGAGCCGGCGTCATGTCGGCAATCGGCTTGCTCATGGCGGAGCCGGCCTTCGATCTCGTGCAGACGCGAGTGATCCGGTTGGACGCGGACTCGCTGCCTACCATCAATGCACTCTACGGTGAACTGGAGGCGCGCGGACGCCGCCAGCTCGCCGCCTCGGGGATCGACGGCGACGTGCAGTTGAGACAGAGCTGCGATATGCGATTTGCAGGCCAGGGATACGAGATCGCCGTCGCGCTGCCCCCGGGACCATATTCCGGTGACGACCTGGAGAAGCTTCGCGAGGCGTTCTTCGCCACCTACACCGCGACGTACGGAGATCGCGCCTTCGATCGTACGGCGGCGATCGACGGCGTGCATTGGAGACTGACCACGGTGGCGGCGACCCCGGGGATACGCCTCGAGCAGACGCCGCCCGGACGCGGCGCGGTCCCCAGCGGCAGACGCTCAATTTACGTTCCGGAGCGGGCAGGCTTCGTCGAGAGCCCAGTCTACGATCGCTACAACCTCGGTTCGGGCGACGTTGTCGAGGGCCCCGCCGTCATCGAGGAACGGGAGTCGACCGTCGTGCTCATTCCAAACAGCCGCGCAACCGTCGACGCGCTCGGCAACATCGTCGTCGACATTCACGCCTAGGACTAGGGGTAAGCGCATGCGGACGGTGGATCCGGTCAGCCTCACGGTCATTTGGGGAGGGTTGATCTCGACCTGCGCCGAAATGGGCGTCGCGCTCAGCCGCACCGCCTATTCCATGGCAGTTCGTGAGGGCCTAGACTTTTCCACGGGCGTGTTCGATCCAAGAGGCAATATGGTCGCGCAAGGCGACGACTCGCCGGGCCATCTCGGATCGATGGCGTTCGCGGTCAATCGGATGCTGGAGGAGTATCCGCGCGAGACCCTGCACCCCGGGGACGCCATCCTTTGCAACGATCCTGCGATCGGCTCGGGCCACTTGCCCGATGTCTATATGGTGACGCCGGTTTTCCTGGACGGAGCGTTGCTCGGATTTTCGGTCTGCATCGCCCACCACATCGATGTCGGCGGGGCGGGATCGGGATCGCAGGTGATCGAGGGGGTGATCGACCGCTATCAGGAAGGCATCTGCTTTCCGCCGACGCTCTGTTACTCGAAGGGCAAACCGGTTCCGGAGATTTTCCGTATCTTCGGCGCTAACGTGCGCGTCCCGGAGGTTCTGGGCGATCTTCGGGCCCAGTACAACGCCAACACGGCCGGCGCCGTACAGATTCAAGATCTCGCGAGACGGTATGGCGTCGAGGTCCTACACGCGGCCATGCAGGAAATCCTGGACCGCAGCGAACGCGAGATGCGCGCGGAAATTCGCAGGCTGCCCGAGGGCGTCTACGAATTCGAAGACTGGATCGACGATTCCGGGCCGAATACCCCGCCGATCCGGCTCAAGGTGGCCGTGACGCTGCGCGACGGCGGCATCGAGATGGATTGGGAGGGGACCGGCGCCGCGGTCGAGGCGGCGATGAACAGCTACTGGAACTACACCTACGCGTATTGTCTCGCGGGCATGAAGAGCGTGCTGCTTTCGTCGGCACCGCAGAATGCGGGCGTCATCCGGACGTTGAAGATAAAGGTCCCTCTTGGCAGCATCCTCAATCCGCGCCATCCCGCGCCCTGCGGGGGACGCAACGTACTGAACCACCGCATCTATGACGTCGCTCTCGGCGCCATGAGCAAAGTCGCGCCCGAACGGGTGATCGCCGCCAGTGCGCATTTCTTCAATCCCCTGATGGGAGGGACGAACCCCCGAACGGGACGATCTTTCGTTTGTTGGGAGGTGATCGTCGGGGGCGTTGGAGCGCGCTACACGAAGGATGGCATCGAGACGATGACCACGCCGTACAACAATACGAACGTCCCGATCGAGGTGCAGGAACACAACAATCCCGTGACGATCGAATACTTCGGCTTCATCACTGACAGCGCCGGCGCGGGTAAGTACCGGGGCGGCAGCGGCATGCGCAAGGATCTGCGCATGCTCGCCGACAACTGGAACTTCTACAATCTGGGCGACCGCGCGGTCACGCCGCCCTATGGGCTCTTCGAAGGACGGCCGGGCGCACTGAGCGCAACCGTGCTAAATCCGGACTTGCCGACCGAGCGCGTCGTGAACTCGAAGGGCAAGTACCGACTGGGATACGGCGACGTGATCAGCTGGCGCACGTCGGGCGCCGGCGGCATTGGCCATCCGTTCGAGCGCGACCCGGCGGCTGTCCTGAAGGACATCCGAGAAGGCTTCGTCAGCCGCGAAGCGGCGCTGGAGCACTACGGTGTGGCGATCGATCCTGAGCGCATGACGATCGACGAGGACGCGACCCTTCGCCGCCGGCGTCCAGCGGCGGCGGCGGCGGCGTCAACCTCAAGGAGTTTCATTTCCCCGAGCCCTGCGAGATCCACCTGCCGAAGGAATTCGAACCGTGAGCGATGATCTGTAAGCGCCGGAGCAAAAATCCCTCACTGAAGCGGCCGGATTGTCCGGTTGCGCCGGAGTAAAAATCCAGCAGCAGATAGCTCTTTGCGGTTTTGGCAGAGGGCGGAGGGATGAAGGGCGTGGAACTTTACAGGCAGGTCCGCCATTCGGTGCGGGTCGATGGTCTGAGCCGTCGCGGTAGATACCGGCGACCACCACACCAAGATGGCCTACGAGTTCTGCCGCACCCGGCTTGCCCGGCGTATCTGGGCGATCAAGGGCCGGGGTGGTCTCGACATCCCCGCCGCCGGCCATCGCCAGAGGTCAGAGAGTCAACCCACAACCCTCAACGCCAGCAGTTTTTCGAGGTGTCCAGTCGGTAGCACGCAGCTTCGAAAGAAGCATTGCCTAGCAACATTCGCGGTTGCTTCGTGCCACCTTCCGGTGAAGAGCGGCAATGGCCGGCCAGCTTGGCATGACTTCAATCGAGTTGATCGAGAAAGGTGTCTGCCTCGGCGACTACCTCTGCTTCGCGTGTTTGCGGCCATTCGGCAAGCATACGATAAGGCATCGCCATCCGCGGGTTATCTGAAAGCCTGTCTTTCTGTCGGATCAAAAAGGCCCAGTATAGGTAATTGAAAGGGCATGCCTTTGGACCGGTCTTCTGCTTCACGTCATAGGTGCAGCCAGCGCAAAAATCAGACATCCGGTCGATATAGGCTCCCGAAGCGGCATACGGCTTGGAAGCCATCTGCCCGCCATCCGCGAAGACCGCCATTCCGAGCGTGTTGGGCATCTCCACCCACTCGAACGCATCGACGTAAACGGCGAGGTACCAGCGCTCGATTTCCCGTGGTGCGATACCAGCCAGCAGGGCGAAGTTGCCGGTCACCATGAGCCGCTGAATATGGTGGGAATAGGCGTGTTTCGCCGCACCGCCGATCGCTTCACGGAGACACCGCATGTCGGTGACCCCGGACCAATAGAACGCCGGCAGATTGCGCGTTGCATGAAGTGAGTTCTGGTCCGCATAACCCGGCATCAAAGTCCAGTAGACGCCGCGAACATATTCGCGCCAGCCGAGGATCTGACGTACGAAACCCTCTACGGCGTTCAAGGGTGCCTCGCCTGACCTCCACGCCGCTTCTGCTGCCAGGCAAACTTCGAAAGGGGAAAGCAGGCCGAGGTTCAATGCCGGCGCGAGCAGTGAATGGTAGAGGAATGGGGCGCCGGATTTCATAGCGTCCTGATAGTCGCCAAAGTTCGGCAGTCCATGTGCGACGAAATCGTCAAGCGCGCGAAGCGCATCAGACCGTGTCACCGGCCACCCAAATTCTTGAAACTCACCAAAATTATCGGGAAAAGACTGTTCGACGAGAGCCATCACCGCTTTTGTTGTTTCGTCCGGCGAAAACCGCTGCCTCGCGGGTGGAACAGTCTGTGCCGGAAGCTTCTTCCTGTTCGCACGGTCATAGTTCCATTCGCCGCCTGCCGGCTGATTCCCTTCCATTAGAAGCTGATGTTCACGCCGCATTTCGCGATAGAAATGTTCCATCCGCCAGCTGCGGCGCCCAGAAGCCCAGGCAGCGAATCTTTTTCGGCTCGCGAAAAAGCGATGATCAGAACGGATTTCGACCGGCGTGCCAGTGAGGGCTTCCCAGCCTTCGAGCATTTCCTGGACGCGCCATTCCGAAGGTTCTGTCACCACCATGCGGCTCGGGCGATGTCGCGCAACGGCTCGTTGGACCTCGGTTGTGAACCTGCCGGTATTGTCGGGTTCGTCGAGGCTTACATAGTCGACCGTCAGACCGCGCTGCCGGAGGGTCTGCGCGAAGTGGCGCATCGCGGACAGCACCAGCACGATCTTCTGCTTGTGATGCCTGACGTGGGAACATTCCTGCATCACCTCCATCATCA
>VGET01000182.1 GCA_016869195.1 Alphaproteobacteria bacterium
CCTCCTCGAGCGCCGCATCGATCATGCGCACATCGCGCTGGGTGAGATCCGTTCGCTCGGCCGCGCGCTCGGTGAGCCAATTGTCGAAGCCAAATTCGAACGGCCCGAACGGCGCGCCGCCAAAGAATCGCGCTTCGAGCACGGCGCCACGGCCATCGGGCTCAATCTCGACCTCGTAGAGGCGGACTTGGCGGCTGTATTCCGCGTTGTAGACGAAGCGATAACGTTCCGGCGTGCCAGCGGTGCAGACGGCGCGAAGATCGTCCGCCGCCAGATAGCTCATATAGGTGAAGCGCCGCTCGACCGGGTTGTCAGCCGGCTTGCCCGTGTAGGTGCACGCACCAGCGAGAAGGCCTGCGCCGAGCGCGGCCACGGTCGCCACCAGAGAAAGAACACGCGCCGTCATCATGGCTCGCCTGAATGCTCCAAGCGGGGTGACTCACCCCTTGCACAACGGTCGATGGTACGCGACCAATTGGGTCGAATTTGCGGCCGATGACAGGAATGTCAATGTCGTCCCTTCCCTATTTTTTCTTCGGAACCCTGATGGACGCCGAGGTGCGCGCGATCGTGCTCGGTGGCGCGCTCGAGGCGATCACCACCGAGGCAGCCTCGCTCGAAGGCTATGCGCGCCTATGCGTCGCTAAGGAGAGCTATCCGACGCTTCGTCCCGCGCGTGGCCAAAGAGTTCACGGCCTCGTTGTGCACGGCTTGGCGCCCGAAGACGAGCGGCGTATCGCCTATTTCGAAGGCGTGGAATACGAGCTGGTGCCGAAGCATGTGAGGCTACCGAGCGGCGCCGAGATCTTGGCGCGCCTGTTCCTGGACCCCGGGGATCTCCGGACTTCGGGTCCATGGGACTTCGCCCAATGGCAGCAACGGGACAAGTCCGCTCTGCTCGAGGCCGCGCGTCATTTCATGAAGGAGTTCGAGGTCGGCGCCGGCCGCACGACGATCGATGCGCGCTGGCGCGCCGCCTGGTCGCGCGCCAAGGGCCCGGTACTGAAGGGCTAATCAGTCGAGCGAAGCGACCGTGATCGAACCCTTGCCCTTGGGCGCCTTGATGACAAGGCAGGGCATCTTGGCGCGCTCAACCTTGCGGCAAGCCTTCTCGGCATTGACCTTGCTGAGCCCGGCCAGCACCGCTCGGTAGCTCGTCTTGCCGCGCTTCGCCTTTACGACGTTGACCTGCTGGCTTGTGCCGGACACCAGATCGCCCGCCTTGCGCGCCACTTTGGCAACGGCCTGACGCGCGGCCTTCTTGGTGTCGTAGCTGCCCACCTGGATGGCATAGGCGCCGCCCGCGCCCTTCTTGCCGCCGAAGCTGCGCGCCAGTCGTGTGGCCTTGCCGCGCTTCCTGGCTTCCGCCATCGACTTCTCGGTGATCGGCGCTCGATCCGCCACCTTCAAGTCAGCGGGTTCTGGCCCGAATCCGAAACCGCTGTCGAGCAGCGACATGACCTGCTGATCACGCTGTTTGATCGAATCACCGCCCAGCACCACGGCGACCAAGCGGCGGCCCTCACGTTCGGCCGATGCGACCAGGTTGTAGCCCGAGGCACGGATGTAGCCGGTCTTGATGCCATCGGTGCCCTCATAGGCGCCGATCAGGTGATTGTGGCTGCCGATCCGCCTGCCATTGAAGACAAACGATTCGGTCGAGAAGTACTTATAGTATTTCGGGTAGTCCCGCTTCAACGCGATGGCCAGACGGGCCATGTCGCGTGCGCTTGAGACCTGGTCCTTATCCGGCAGGCCCGAGGCATTGCGAAACACCGTGTGCTTCATGCCGAGCTTGCGCGCCCGCTTGGTCATGGCCTGCGCGAACTTCTCCTCGCTGCCGGCCAGCGCCTCGGCCACCACGACCGCGACGTCGTTGGCTGACTTGGTCACCAACGCAAGAATGGCTTCCTCGACCTTGATGGTGCTGCCCGCGTCGAGCCCGAGGTTCGAGGGCGGCTGGGTGGCGGCGTTCTCCGACACCTTGAGCGGCGTTTCGAGCTTGAGCCGACCGTTCTTCATGGCCGTGAAGACCATGTAGAGCGTCATCATTTTTGTGAGCGACGCGGGGTAATTCTGTTCGTCGGCGTTGCGCTCGTGCAGGATCTCGCCGGTCGACTGGTCGACGACAATGGCGGCGTAGCCGGCCTCGGCACGCTTCGATTCGAACGCCCCGATCGCTACGCCAATGACAATGGCGGAGATCACGAAGCCTTTGATAAAGCACGCCATCAGCCGCTGGAGCATCGGCAATCAAATCCTGTCCAAACGAATCGGTCTTAAACCCTTATCAGTGATTGATGAATCGTTCGTCAAGACAGTCGATCAATTCGTTCTTGTCTTGTTCTAAACGGTTGGTCTTTTCCAGTGTTCGGGGCAAGCCGACTCGAAGGCACGCGCCGCCCTCAACACACCAACGTCATCGAATGGCCGGCCAACGATTTGCAATCCCACGGGGAGGCCTGCAGGCGTGAAACCGCAGGGCACGGTGGCAGCCGGCTGGCCCGTCAGGTTGAACGGATAGGTGAACGGGCTCCAATCATCCCAGCGTTCGCCATTTGGTCCAATCGGCGCATCGCCGGGGATCGGCCCACCCGCGACCTTGGAGAGCGGAAAGGCCGGAATCGGCATGGTCGGCGTGACGAGAAAATCAAATCGCTGGTGGAAGCGCCGGACCGTGGCGCCGAGCCCCATGCGCGCGGTTGCGTTGGCGAGGTAGTCTGGCAGCGTGATCTTCATGCCTTCCTTGGCGACACTCACAAAGCCCGGGTCCAGGACCTCGCGCTGGCTGTCCGAAAAGGAGCGATAGACCTGCGCGGCACCGGCGTACCAAATGGTCCGAAACATGCCGAGCGGGTTCTCGAAGCCGGGTCCGACCTCCTCTATGGTGGCACCCTGTGCCTCAAACGCTGAGAGGCCCCCGCGCACCAGCCTCGCGACATCGGGGTCGACGGTCGCATAGCCGAGATCGGGGCTGAAGGCGATGCGGCAACCGCGAATGCCGGCCTCAAGGGCGGCCACATAATCACGCGGCTCATAGGGCAGCGCCCCCGCATCTCGCGGATCGGGCTCGGCCAGCACGGTCAACATGAGCGCGGCGTCCGCCACGCTGAAGGTCATCGGTCCGGCGTGCGAGAGCGAGCCGAACGGGCTCGGCGGATAGACCGCGACGCGCCCATGGCTCGCCTTGATGCCAAACACGCCGCAGAACGATGACGGAATGCGGATCGAGCCGCCGCCATCCGTCCCGATATGAAGCGCGCCAAGGCCAAGCGCGGCGGCGACGCCGGCGCCACCGCTGGAGCCGCCGGCGGTGTGCTTCAGGTTCCACGGATTGGGCGTGATACCGGTGAGCGGGCTGTCGGTAATGCCCTTCCAGCCGAACTCGGGTGTCGTGGTCTTGCCGAGAAACACCGCCCCATGCTCGCGCAGACGCGCGACGCTCGGCGCATCTTCGGTCCAAGGCTGGTTGCGATTGACCGCACGCGAGCCACGGAGCGTCGGCCAACCGGCGGAGAGCACGAGATCCTTGATGGTCGTGGTCACGCCATCGACGCGACCGAGCGGCTCACCGCGCAGCCAGCGCGCCTCGGACGCCTTGGCGGCGGCCAGCGCCTCATCGGCTGCCACGAGGCAAAAGGCGTTCACCTTGGGGTTCAGCGCCTCAATGCACCCGAGCGCCGCTCGCGTTACCTCGACCGGCGAAAGCTTGCCGCTGCGATAGAGATCGATTTGTGCTGTCGCCGACAGCTGGCTCAGTTCCTTGCCCACCGTGCGCCCCATTCCTGTCGCGTCGTGACTGGGGCGACTGTGGCATGCGTCGGGGGCGATTAGAAGCGGGGCGCGCTCAATCCTGCATCGCCGAGTGCGCGAGACAGCGCGCTCTTGAGACGATCAAGCCCATCCGCCGTGCGCGCCTCTGCGCGAGCGACGAGTGCCGGCTGGGTGTTCGATGCGCGCAGCAGCCACCAGCCGTCCACCGTGCTCACGCGCACGCCGTCAATGTCGAGCAGCGAGGCACCGTCGGCGCGCAGCTTCGCCTCGACGTGGCGCATCACGTCGAACTTGCGCTCATCGGGGCAATCGATGCGCAGTTCCGGCGTGCTGACATAGCGCGGCAGCTCATCGACCAGGCTGGCGAGCGAGCGCTTGGCCGCCCCGAGCAAAGCGAGAAGCCGCACGGCGGCATAGAGCGCATCGTCGAAGCCGTAATAGCCGTCGGCGAAGAAGATATGCCCGCTCATCTCGCCCGCGAGCGGCGCGCCGGTCTCGGCCATCTTGGCCTTGATCAGCGAGTGGCCGGTGCGCCAGAGCATTGGTGTGCCCTTGAGCGAGCGCTCAATATGCTCGGTGCAGGCGGCGCTCGACTTGATGTCGAGGATGATCGGCCGCGCCGCGCCGTGTCGCGCGATCACGTCGCGCGCGAGCAGCGCAACCAGCTGGTCGCCCCAAACGATGCGCCCACGCTCGTCGACCACCCCGATGCGATCGCCATCACCATCGAAGGCGATACCGAGGTCCAGCCTCTTGGCGCGGACGGTCTCGATCAGCTGGGACAGGTTTTCAGGAATCGTGGGGTCCGGATGATGGGCAGGAAACCGGCCGTCGATCGTGCCGTTCAAAACGATGTGCTCGCCCGGCAGCGTGGCGACCAGTCGCGCCAACACCTCGCCGGCCGCACCATTGCCCGGGTCCCAACCGACCTTCAATGGCTGCTCGAGCGCAGCCGGGAGGCCCTCGCGCAGGCGAGCGACATAGCGCCCGCGCAGATCGAAGCCATCGACATGGCCCTTGCCACTCGTGGCCGCCCCTTCGGCTGCGATGGCGCCGAGCGTGCGGATGGCCTCGCCATAAATCGGTCTGGCCTTGGCGGCGCAGAGCTTGAAGCCATTGTACTCGGGCGCGTTGTGCGAGCCGGTCACCATCGCACCTGCGTCCGCGTTCATGGCATGAACCGCGAAATAGAGCATCGGCGTCGGACCAAGGCCGATGTCGATGACATCGACCCCGCTCGCCGCAATGCTATCGACCAAGGCCTTGTGCAGCGAGGGCGAGCTCAACCGACCATCGCGACCAACGCAAAATCGGAGCGGCCGCTTGAGCGCGCGTGCCTCCGGTTGCTGGCCGACATGGACCGCCAAGGCCCGGCCGAGCGCAACCGCGTCTGCCTCGACCAGGGTTTTGCCGACCACGCCGCGCAGATCGTATTCGCGCAGCAGGGTCGGATGAAACCGATGGCCCTGGCTCATACCGGCGCGCGTCCGACGCTGTGATAGGAGAAGCCCGCCTTCGCCATCTCATCGCGCCGATAGATGTTGCGCAGATCGACGATGACGGGCCGTTTCAGCAGGCCTTTGACACGCCTGAAATCGAGCGCGCGAAATTCGTTCCACTCGGTGAGGATCGCGAGACCATCGGCGCCGTCCATGCACTCATAGGCATTGCCGCACCAGCCGACACCATCGAGCAGCTTGCGGCCCTCCTCCATCCCTTGCGGATCATAGGCCCGCACCGTCGCCCCGGCCTGTTGCAGCGCCGGAATGATGGTCAGGCTCGGTGCCTCGCGCACGTCATCGGTGTTGGGCTTGAAGGTGATGCCGAGCACGGCGATGGTCTTGCCACGCACATCGCCGCCGCAGGCCGCGATAATCTTCTCCGCCATGCGGTGCTTGCGCGTCTCATTGACCTCAACAACAGCCTCAACGATCCGGCTCGGGCGCCCAGCCTCCTCCGCAATACGCACGAAGGCCCGCGTGTCCTTCGGAAAGCAGGAGCCACCAAAGCCGGGACCGGGATGAAGGAACTTTCGTCCGATGCGGCCGTCGAGCCCGATGCCCTCGGCTACATCCTGCACATTGCCGCCGACCGCCTCGCAGATATCGGCGATCTCGTTGATGAACGTGATCTTGGTCGCGAGAAACGCGTTGGCGGCGTATTTGATCAGCTCTGCGGTCTCGCGCTTGGTAAAGAGGATCGGTGTCTTGTTGAGAAAGAGCGGACGATAGAGTTCCGCCATCACCTGGCGTGCGAGCTCGCCATCGCAACCAACCACGACGCGGTCCGGGCGCATGAAATCTTCAATCGCCGAGCCCTCGCGCAAGAACTCGGGATTCGATACCACATCGACCTCGATATCGGGGCGCAAGCTGCGCACCAGCTTTTCGATCTCGCGGCTGGTGCCGACCGGCACGGTCGACTTCGTCGCGATCACGGTATAGCCCTTGATGTTGGTCGCAATTTGCCGCGCCGCCTCAAAGGTGTAGCTCAGATCGGCATGGCCATCGCCGCGACGGCTCGGCGTGCCCACCGCGATCATCACGACATCGGCATTCGGCAACGCCTCTTCGATCTGCGCGGTGAAGCGCAGGCGGCCCGCCTTGACGTTGTTGGCGACCAGATCCTCGAGCCCGGGCTCATAGATCGGGATGACGCCCTGGCGCAGCGCCTTGACCTTGTCCTGATCGGCATCGACGCAAGAGACATCAAAGCCGAACTCGGAGAAGCAAGCGCCCGACACCAGTCCGACATAGCCCGTGCCGATCATCGCGACGCGCATGATTCACCTTCGCCTGTGCGGCCGAACAAAGGCCGGCCTTTCGGAAAATCACGGCCGGGAACCGGCCTGATCTCCAATGTACGCCATCAGCTCATCGCGCAACTCGGGCCGCTTCAAGGCAAAAGCAATCGTCGCCTTGAGAAAGCCGGCCTTGCTGCCGCAATC
>VGET01000183.1 GCA_016869195.1 Alphaproteobacteria bacterium
CGGTATCTTGAGATTGACGTCTCCCGCCTTGGTCTGCAGCGTCCGATCGTAGCTGCCGGCTCGCCTGTCCTGCCGCGCTTCGCTGCGCTCATAGCGACCCGCACCGCACAGACGGTCGGCCTCAGACGCAAGGAGTGCATTCAGCGTCTCCTCGACCGTGCCGCGCACCATCTCTCCCAGATGATCCCTGATCCGAGCCTCGTCGATCTGGATCACCTGGCCCATCGCAGTCTCACTGCTCATCGTTTGCTCCTTCACTCTAGAAGAAGCCACCATTCCCGAAAGTGCGAAAGATTCTGTACGTTATCACGGTGCCGGCCGGCTTCGGCTACACCACGGTCGAGATCAAGGTGAACTTTGTGCGCGCTGTCACAGATCGCACCGGCCCGGTTCGGGCAGAAGGTCGGGTGATCAATGCCGGCAAGCGCATCGGCACTTCCGAAGGGCGCCTGACGGACAAGGACGGAAAGCTCCTCGCTCATGGCACCGCGACCTGCCTCATCTTCGCCTTGTGACGGACGATTAAAAAATCGTTTAGGTTTTTGCCAGGCGTCCTCGCAGATTTTCCAAATAAAATCAATATCTTGGCAAAGAAAATCGGCGAACCAAACAAGCTGGCGTCGGTCTAGCGTTTCATTTAATATCCCCCGAGAAGCGGAATAGGGATCTACCGAAATGGGCAACTCGATCCTGACCAATACCGGCGCGGCAACCGCGCTGCAGAATTCGAACGCGATCGAACGCAGCCGCGACAATCTCGGCCGTCAGGCCGCGACGGGCCGGCGCGTCAACAACGCGGTCGACAACGCGTCGGCCTTCACCATCGCGCAGATCCTGCAAGGCGATCTCAAATCCTTCGGCGCCGTCGAGCAGGGCATCGACAATGCGCGCGGCGTGCTCGCCGTGACCAATGCGGCGGCGACGGCGATCTCCGACCAGCTCGGCGATCTCAACGCCAAGGTCATCGCCGCTCAGAATCCTGGCAACACGTCCCAGCAGCAGGCGATCTACGACGCCGATTTCCAGGCGCAGATCGCTCAGCTGAACCAGACGATCCAGAATGCGAGCTTCAACGGCCGCAATCTGCTCTCCGCCGGCTCCACCTCGGTCAACGTGCTCGGTAACATCGACGGCACGACGCTGACCGTGCAGTCGAACTCCACCTTTGCGACCGCCGCCACCAATCTCGGCGCGCAGACGCTGTCGACGCCGGCTGCGGCAGCGCAGGCCTTCTCGGCGCTTCAGCAGGCTCAGCAGGCGATCTCGACGGTGCTCGGCAATGTCGGCGCCGATACCCGCACGCTGAACAACCAGTCGCGCTTCCTGTCGGTCCTCAACGACGCGACGCAGGAGGGCCTCGGCGCCATCGTCGATGCCGATCTCGGCTCGGTCGCGGCGCGTACCCAGGCCGAAGCCGCCCGCAGCCAGCTTTCGGGCCTGACGCTCAGCATCGCCAACCGCCAGCCGCAGTCGATCCTCGGCCTGTTCCGCTGAAGCGACCGCAAACTTAGTTTCGATCCGCATCCAGACGGCGGTCCCTTCGGGGGCCGCCGTCTGCTTTTGTTCGCCTACCTATGGAGCAGTAGCGCGGGCCTGGGATTGTCGCTAGATTTTGACAATTGAATCACTAAGCCCCGCTCCACGGGGGGATGCCACAACCAGGAGGCTCTATATGCGGTTCTATAAACTTCTCGCCGCCGCCGCCGCCGTTGCGTTCACGGCCGCCGTCGGCACACCGGCCGAAGCCGGCCCGATCCTCGATGCGATCAAGCAGCGCGGATCTTTCAAGTGCGGCACGGGGCAGCCGACACCAGGCTGGGGCTTCACCGACTCTGCGGGCACTTGGCAGGGCTTCAACATCGATATCTGCCGCGCCGTCTCGGCAGCGCTGTTCGGCGATCCCGGCAAGACCCAGTTCGTCGTCGTTACCTCGCAGAGCCGCTTCCCGGCGCTGCAGTCGGGCGAGGTCGACGTGCTCTCGAACAACACCACCTGGACGCTCGCGCGCGACAGCCAGCTCGGCTTCAACTTCGCTCCCACGATCTTCTATGACGGCCAGGGCTTCCTGATCCCGAAGAAGCTCGGCATCACCTCGGGCCTCAAGCTCGATGGCGCCACGGTCTGCGTGTCACCCGGCACCACGACCGAGCTCAACCTCGCCGACTACTTCCGTGCCAACCGGATGAGCTTCAAGCCGGTGGTCATCGAGAACGCTGACGAGATCCGTCGCGCCTATTTCGACGGCCGCTGCGATGTCATGACCAACGATCGCTCGGCGTTGGCGGCGATCCGAACCATTGCGCCGAACCCAGCCGACCACGTCGTGCTCCCCGACGTTATCTCGAAAGAGCCGCTCGCCCCCGTGGTTAAGCACGGCGACGACCAGTGGTTCGACATCGTCAAGTGGACGGTCTATGCGCTGATGGAAGCCGAGGAGAACGGCATCACCAAGGCCAATATCGACAAAATGGTGGCCGAGTCCAAGGACCCGCGCATCCAGCGTCTGCTCGGCGTGACGCCGGGTATGGGCGCGGCAATCGGTCTCGACGAGAAGTGGGTCGTTAACATCATCAAGGCCGTCGGCAACTATGGCGAGATCTACGAGAGGCATCTCGGCCCGAAGACCCCGCTCCAGCTCGAGCGCGGCGTCAACGACCTGTGGACGCGCGGCGGGCTGATGTACGCCCCGCCGATCCGCTGATCCGGACGCCGGCTTCGTAATGTAAGGCCCGAACCGCCCCGTGGCCCGGCTCCTTGGCCGGGACGCGGAGCGGTCGGCCATTCCCCGCGCCAGACGAAGCGGGAGGGCAAATGAGCCAGATCGATACGCAACGCGACGCCGCTACCTATGCGGCTGCCGGTGCGCCGCCTCGCGTCGTCAAGTCCTCGGGCGCCTGGTGGAACGACCAGCACGTACGCTCGCTCCTCTATCAGGCCCTCGTGCTCCTCGGCGTCATCGGGGTTGCTGCCTGGTTCATCGGCAACGCCATTGACAACCTCGCGCGCGCGAAGATCGCCTCTGGCTTCGGCTTCCTCGATCGCGAAGCCGGCTTCGGCATCTCGGAATCGCTGATCGAGTACTCGCCGGCGAGCACCTACGGCCGTGCGCTCGTCGTCGGCCTGCTCAACACCATCAAGGTCGCCGTGATCGGCTGCATCTTGACTACGATTCTCGGCACCTTCCTCGGCATCCTCAGGCTCACCACCAATCCGCTGCTGGCAAAAGTTATGAGCGCCTATATCGAGATCATCCGCAACATCCCGCTGCTGCTACAGCTGTTTTTCTGGTACGCGGTGCTGCTCCAGCTTCCGGTGCCGCGTCAGGCAATCATCCCGATCGAGGGTATCGTTCTCTCCAACCGTGGCATCATGGTGCCTGGGCTCGTCCTCCATGACGTTCACTGGTTCGTCGCGGCCGCGTTCCTCGCCGGCATTGTCGCGACGGTGATCTATGCGCGCCATGTGCGCCGACGCCAGGAGGCGACCGGAGAGCGGACATCGATCGTGCTGCCGGCGCTAGGCTTCCTGTTCGGGCTGCCGCTGGTGGTGGGATTCCTCGTTGGCGCTCCATTCGAGCCGACCGTGCCCGAGCTCAAAGGCTTCAACTTTTCTGGCGGCATCGTCATGTCGCCCGAGTTCGCGGCGCTGCTGATCGGGCTCACCGTCTACACCGCTGCCTTCGTTGCCGAAATCGTACGCGCCGGCATCCAGGCAGTCGGCAAGGGGCAGTGGGAGGCGTCCTCGGCGCTGGGCTTGAGACGCGGACAGATGCTTCGGCTGGTCGTGCTGCCGCAGGCGTTGCGCATCATCATCCCGCCGATGACCTCGACCTACCTTAGCTACACCAAGAACAGCTCGCTTGCGATCGCCATCGGTTATCCGGATCTTGTCAGCGTCTCCAATACGACGATGAACCAGACAGGCCAGGCGGTCGAGGCGATCGCCATCTTCATGTCGATCTATCTCGGCTTGAGCCTGCTGATCTCGGCCTTCATGAACTGGTACAATAATCAGATCGCGCTGAAGGAGCGGTGAGATGACCCAGCTTGCCGCGACCGCCAAGGACTTCGTTGAGCCGCCTCCTTCGCAGAAGGACACGCCGCTGCTCAGGCTGTGGCGCACGCTGTTCGGCTCGACGCTGAACAGCGCGATCACCGTGATGGTGATCCTGGCGCTCGTCTGGCTCGTACCGAAGATCGTCAATTGGGCGATCCTGGACGCGACCTGGACCGGCGTTGCCGCCGACTGCCGCAAGGCGAGCGGCGCCTGCTGGGCCTTCATCGCCGAGAAGGCGCGGGTGATGGTGTTCGGCGTCTATCCGGGCGAGGAGCTGTGGCGCCCGACGCTGATGATGCTGCTGTTCATCGGCATGGTCGGCGTCAGCATGTTCAAGCGGTTGTGGCGGCGCGAGCTGATCTGGGCCTGGATCGCGCTGGTGCCGGTCCTGCTCCTGCTGATGGATGGCCGCATCCTGTTCCTGATCCCCGTCCTCCCGGTGGTGCCGACCAACCGTTGGAGCGGCCTGCCGGTGACGCTGCTGCTCTCGCTGTTCGGGCTCGTGCTCGCGTTTCCGCTGGCGATCCTGGTAGCGCTCGGCCGGCGCTCGACCATGCCGGTGATCCGCGTGCTCTCGGTCTGCTACATCGAGCTGATTCGCGGCGTGCCGCTGATCACCGTGCTGTTCATGGCATCGCTGATCTTCCCGCTGTTCCTGCCGGCGGGCATGACCGTCGACAAGCTGCTGCGCGCGCAGATCGCGATCATCCTCTTCGCCGCTGCCTATCTTGCCGAGGTCGTGCGCGCCGGGTTGCAGGGGATTCCGCGCGGCCAGTACGAGGCTGCCGACTCGCTCGGCCTCACCTACTGGCAGTCGATGCGGCTGATCATCCTGCCGCAGGCGCTGAAGATGGTGATCCCGCCGCTGGTGAACACCTTCATCGGCTTCTTCAAGGACACGACGCTGATCATCATCGTCGGTCTCTTCGACTTCCTGTTCTCGGTGCGCGCCCCGCTCGCCGATCCCAACTGGCTGGGTTTCCCGACCGAGGCCTATGTCTTTGCCGCCGCGGTCTATTTCTGCTTCTGCTTCATCATGTCGAAGTACAGCCAGTATCTGGAGCGCGAACTGAGCCCTGAGCGGCGGCGCTGATCACGCAAATGTGAGGCAGGTGCCTTCGCTGAACCGACGCCCGCGCTCTGGCGGGTGAAAAGCCATGAGTTCCAAAGGTTAGCCGAGCTTATTCACGATGATTTTAGCTATTCTCAAGAAAACCAAGTGGGCGCTCACATGGCTGATATCGCAAGCCTTTGAAACCGTGGCAGCCTCGATTCTCAATTGCCGCGAAAAATCAGCTATTCATGATCGCTGTGAATAAGGCGGGTTAGAATGCAACCGATTAAGAAGGACCGGCCCGGACCCAGAAGGGGAGCACTCGCTCATGGCACAAACTCCGATCGGCGCCACCAGCTTTGCCGCACTGCAACAGGTGGCACCGGGCCTGCAGAAGGCCAATTTGGCGAGCAGCAAGCCTGCCTTGCCTTCAGGGATCGAGTCGGCCCCCAGCATTCGCATCGATGAGCGCCTGCTTTCGGGGCCCGAGGGCATTCTCACCACCGGCGGGCGTCTCGGCGCCGTCGGGCCGGCGAGCCGCGAGGATGCACGGGCACAGGCCCGCGAGGCGCAACAGCAGCTTTCCGAGCAGACCGTCGGCATCGCCAATCAGAAGCCGGAAGTGGTGCAGCGGCTGTTCCGCTAAAATGCGGAAGGGCTCACCACTGGTGAGCCCTCGCTGACGATCCATGATACGGGCCGCCGATGAGGCGGCCCGGCACGTTTCAGCCCTGGCGGGCCTTGAAGCGCGGGTTGGTCTTGTTGATGACGTAGACTCGGCCCTTGCGACGGACGATCCGGCAGTTCTTGTGCCGACCCTTCATCGACTTCAATGAATTCACGACTTTCATGTCGAACCCCAGGAAAACAGGCGGCGGACCATAGGGATCGGGGGCAACCTTGTCAACGCGCCCGGCCATCTTCAGCCCATATAGTCTCCACCTCGCCTCTCCTGGAAGACGTTACGTCGCAGCAGCCTCATCCTGCCCTCGGGCCAGTCCTTCAGCACGGCGATGCTGCACGAGACGCCCGAGGCGCCGTCTCCTAGGAAGTAATCGCATTCGGCCGCCAGGTACGCGTCTTCGAGGACCTCGAGGGCAAGCCGATGTCCGCTGAGGGTCTGGTCGAATCCGACATCCTGATGGCTCGCCTCCGCCATGCGCTGGCGCGGCAAGAAGACGACACGATCGCCATAGCGCGCCTGGAACGCGTCGACGGTCGGAATCAGATCGCAGAGCAGAAACAGGCGGCCGTCGGGGTGGGCTGCGACAAAGCGGTCGGCGTGATCGAAATAGGCCTCGATCGTCAGCGACTGCCGCTCGAGGGATTCTGCCGCCTTGTGCGGTTGCCGGGCGCGATAGTGCAGGCCCATCACCGGCCGGTATGCGAAAGCCGCGCGGCAGCCTCCGCGTGGGGTGGGGCACGGTTTCCTGAGACAGCGCACTGCGCTACCGATCGTAAAGACGGAGGTAGAGCATGGACGGAAATAATGGGCTGGAACCGGGTGTGACGGAGGCCACGGCGGCGCCAGCGCGCGC
>VGET01000184.1 GCA_016869195.1 Alphaproteobacteria bacterium
GGCCCGCGACCCTGACATTTGGGCAGTACGGGAGGCACGTCAACGATTCAGGCGGTGTTTGACCAGATCGTCAACCACCGATGGGTCGGCCAGTGTCGAGGTGTCGCCGAGGGAGCCGTGCTCGTTCTCGGCAATCTTGCGCAGGATACGCCGCATGATCTTGCCTGAGCGCGTCTTCGGCAGTCCGGGCGCCCATTGGATCAGGTCGGGCGAGGCGATCGGGCCGATCTCCTTGCGCACCCATTGAACGAGCTCCTTCCTGAGCTCGTCATTCGGCTGCTCGCCGGCATTGAGCGTGACATAGGCGTAGATGCCGGTGCCCTTGATGTCGTGTGGGTAACCCACGACCGCGGCCTCGGCCACCTTTGGGTGGGCCACAAGCGCGCTCTCGATCTCAGCGGTGCCGAGGCGATGGCCGGCGACGTTGATCACGTCGTCGACCCGTCCGGTGATCCAGTAATAGCCGTCGGCATCGCGCTTGCAGCCATCGCCCGTGAAGTAATACCCGGGATATTGCACGAAATAGGTCTGCACGAAGCGCTCATGGTCGCCATAGACGGTGCGCATCTGCCCGGGCCAGGAATCGGCGAGACAGAGCATGCCGGTGGCCGCGCCGTCGAGCAGCTTCCCATTCTGGTCGAGCACGACAGGCTGCACGCCGAAGAATGGCCGGCTCGCGGAACCCGGTTTCAGGGCGGTTGCGCCAGCGAGCGGCGTGATCAGGATGCCGCCGGTCTCGGTTTGCCACCAGGTGTCGACGATCGGGCAGCGTGAATCGCCGACCACGCGGTAGTACCAGAGCCAGGCCTCGGGGTTGATCGGCTCGCCGACCGAGCCCAACAGGCGCAGGGAATGGCGAAACGTGCGCTTGACCGGCGTCTCGCCCTCGCGCATCAGCGCGCGAATCGCGGTCGGCGCGGTGTAGAAGATGTTGACCCTGTGCTTGTCGACCACGTCCCAAAAGCGCGACGCGGTCGGGAAGTTGGGCACGCCCTCGAACATGAGGGTGATCGCGCCGTTCGAAAGCGGGCCATAGACGATGTAGGTGTGCCCGGTCACCCAGCCGACATCGGCGGTGCACCAATAGACCTCGCCCTCGTGATAATCGAAGACATAGTGGTGCGTCATCGAGGCGTAGACCATGTAGCCGCCGGTCGTGTGCAGCACGCCCTTGGGCTTGCCGGTCGAGCCCGAGGTGTAGAGGATAAAGAGCGGATCCTCCGCGTTCATCTCCTCGGGCGGGCAGTCGTCCTTCTGATTCCGGGTCAGCGCGTCGTACCAGACATCGCGGCCTTCGACCCAGTTCACCCGGCTGCCCGTGTGCTTGATCACGACGACGTTCTTTACCGTCGGGCAGGTCTTGAGCGCCTCGTCGGTGTTTTTCTTGAGCGGCACGCTGCGCCCGCCGCGCACGCCCTCATCCGCGGTGATGACGATGTTCGAGGCACAGTCCTGAATGCGCCCGGCAAGTGATTCGGGTGAGAAGCCGCCAAACACCACCGAATGAACCGCGCCGATGCGCGCGCAGGCCAGCATGGCCGCGGCGGCCTCAGGAATCATCGGCAGATAGATCGTGACGCGATCGCCCTTCTTCACGCCGAGCGAGCGCAGGCCGTTGGCCAGCCTGCACACCATCACATAGAGCTGGTGATAGGTGATGTGCTTGTGCAGCGACGGATCGTCTGATTCCCAGATGATCGCGGTCTGGCTGCCGCGGGTCTTCAAATGGCGATCGAGGCAATTGACCGAGGCGTTCAGCGTGCCGTCATGGAACCAGCGAATGTGGAGGTTGTGCGCGTCGTAGGAGACGTCCTTGATCTTGCTATAGGGCTTGATCCAATCGATGCGTTTGCCGTGCTCGCGCCAGAAGCCCTCGGGGTCCTTGATCGAGCGCTCATACATCGCCCGGTAGGTCGCCTCATTGCAGTGCGACCGCTGTGCAATCGCGGGATCGACGGGAATGAGCTCGCTCGACATGATCGCTACGGGCCTCCTTGAGAGCAGGACTAAGCGTCGGTTCGGCCGATTATTGGGGTATCGAAGAAAGCAGGCAAGGCGGGCCGATCTGCTACGCCGTCAGATAGACCAGGCCCTGGTCGATGCGCACCGGCCGCGCGGTTAAATAGGCACCGACGCACGGTCCGTGCACGCAGAAGCCATCCTCGATACGGAACAGCGCGCCATGGGTCGCGCATTGGATGAAGCGCTTCTCCACGTCCATGAACACATCCGGCTGCCAATCGAGCGTCACACCGGTGTGCGGGCATGAGTTCTCGTACACGAACGCACGCTCGCCCCGGCGCACGATGAAATACGCGCGCTCGGCCGCGCCATCGCCGATGGTGAAGCCACGCGCCTCGCCATCCGGCACGTCATCGAGCCGGCAGATCGGAAGGGCCTCTACGGGTTCGACCGGCATGAGCGATCGATCGGATGACCCCCCACCCTCGCCCTCCCCGCAAGGGGGGAAGGGACACGAAAAGGGCGTCACTCAAACCCGGAATACTCGGCTCGAGATCGAGACCATCATGCATCCATTTGCTCCCTCCCCCTTGATGGGGGAGGGCTGGGGTGAGGGTGACATCGACCAAATACGCCTCGCTAGCGGTAGCCGCCCATCGCACAGATCAGGCGCCATGCGTCGTCAGGAATGGGCATCACCGAAAGGCGCGAGTGACGCACGAGCAGGAGGTCGGCAAGCCTGGGCTCGGCCTTGATCGCGGCGAGCGTGACCGGCTTCGGCATGGGCCCGACCGCCTTGACGTCGACGAGGCCCCAGCGCCCGGTGTCGTCCGCTGGGTCGGGATAGAACGTCTTCACCACCTCGACCATGCCGACGATCTGCTTCTCTTCGCCCGTGTGATAGAAGAAGGCGCGGTCGCCCTTTTTCATCTCGCGCATGAAATTGCGTGCCTGGGCGTTGCGCACGCCGCTCCACGGCTCGAACTTTCGCTTCAGCTGGTCGGCCCAAGAGAATTCCTCGGGCTCGGTCTTGAGCAGCCAATGTGACATGGCCTTATCCTATCGTCGGGCCGCGCGCCTGGCGCCAAGGGGTCGCGGTCTGGCTCTCGAACAGGCCGGCCTTGGCATAGGGGTCACCGGTCGCGAGGCGGAGCGCCGCGGCCCTGTCCGGCGCCTCGACGATCCACAATGAGCCGATCATGTCCTGCCCATCGTCGGAAAGGAACGGCCCGGCCAGCTTCAGCTTCGGCGCAATCTCGTCGAGATAGGCGAGGTGCGCCGGCCGATTGGCCGCGCGCAGCGCCGCGGTGTCGGGCTTGTCGATATTGCGGATCACAAAGAGCATCGCTGATCTGTCTCTCGCTTCTGCTGATGGGCGCACCATAGCCAAGCGGGGTCGGCCGGGCCAGCCTTCAGCGCTCGGTCTTGAAGGGGCGGGCGAGCAGCGCGCCGATCGCCTCGTCGATCGCGGCGCCGCGATGAAGCACGGCATCGACCGCCTGCGCGATCGGCAGCTCGACATTGAGTTTGGCGCCGAGCGCGACCACGGCCGGCGCGCTGGCCGCGCCTTCGGCCACGCTGTCCCTGCCCGCGAGGTGGGCGGCGAGCGTGGTGCCGGCGCCGAGCGCGCGCCCCAGCGCAAAATTGCGCGATTGGTCGGAGCCCGCGGTCAGCACCAGATCGCCGAGGCCGGAGAGGCCGGCCAAGGTCTCGGCCCGCGCGCCCTTGGCGAGCGCAAGCCGGGTCATCTCGGCAAAGCCCCGCGTGATGAGCGCGGCGCGCGCGTTCTCGCCCAAGCCCCTTCCGATCGCGATGCCGGCGGCGATGGCGAGCACATTCTTGACCGCGCCCCCCACCTGCGCGCCGACGAGATCGTCGGAGACATAGGGGCGAAAGCTACGCCCGCCAAAGGCCTCGGCAAAGCGCCTGGCCAGTGCGGTATCGCGGCCCGCGATCGTAACGGCGGTCGGCTTCCCCTCCGCCACCTCGCGCGCGAAGGTCGGGCCCGAGAGCACGGAGAGCGGGGCGCCCGGCACGCTCGCCTCCAGCACCTCGCTCATCAGGAGGCCCGAATTCTGCTCGATGCCCTTGGCGCAAACCAGGAGCGGCGGCATCGACGGCGTCGCCCTAATCAAGCCCGCCACCGCGCGCACATGCTGCGCCGGCGCGACCAGCGCAACAAGCTCCGCCCAGCCCATAATGTCGCCCATGGCCGCGCTTGCATTGATTGCTGGGTGAAGGGTGACGCCCGACAAGAAGCGCGAGTTCTCGTGTCGCGCGTTGATGATCTCGACGACGTCGGGTTCGCGCGCCCACAGCCGCACGTCGTGACCAGCGCGCGCTGCCACGAGCCCGAGCGCCGTGCCCCAGGCGCCGCCGCCGATGATGCCGATGCGTGCCATCGATATTTCGCCTGTCTCGGCTCTCCGCCGCCGCTAAGCTAAAGCAGAACCTGGGAGCACCGAAGGGCGATCGCAATGGCATATCATGATGAGAGGAGCTCTACGCTGGTGCTCGGCGCTTCCGGCGGCTTCGGCGGTGCGCTGGCAGATGAGCTGATCGCCCGGGGACGGCGGGTGCGCCTGCTCGCGCGCTCATCGGCGCGCGTGTCGGCGCGCCTCGCCAAGGTGCCGAATGTCGAAGTCGTAATCGGCGACGTGCAGGACACGGCCGCGCTGATCAAAGCCGCGTCCGGCTGCGGGCTGATCGTGCATGGCGTCAACTATCCCTATCACCAGTGGGTGCCCTATCTGCAAACCGCGACGCTCAACATCATCGAGGCCGCGCGGACGACGGGCGCGACGCTGCTCTTTCCGGGCAATGTCTATTCGCTCGGCGAGTCCTCGGCCGCGCCGCTTGATGAGAGCGCGCCGCACAAGGCCACGACACGGAAAGGCAAGTTCCGTGCGCGCCTCGAGGGTTTTCTCAAGGACGCAACAGTGTCCGCGGGTGACAAGCCCGCGATCCGCGTGCTGATCGTGCGCGCCGGCGATTACTTTGGGCCGAGCATGCGGAACGGCTTGGTCGATCGGCTTTATGGCAACGCCGCGCGCGGCAAGCCGATGCAGTCCTTCGGCAGGTTGGACATCATGCACGAGCGCATCTTCCTGCCCGATCTCGCGCGCGCCTCGCTCGATCTGTTGGCGCTGGGCGACGCGCTACCGGCGTTCGAGGTGGTCAATGTCACGCCCGGCGAGCGCTTCAGCCAGCGGGACTATTTTGCGCTGGTCGCGCGCGTCGCGGGCCACTCCGCCCTCAAGGCGAGCCTCATGCCGTGGTGGATGGTGGCGATGGTCGGGCTGTTCAACCCGATGATCCGCGAGTTCATGGAGCTGCGTTACCTCTATGACACGACGCTGCTGCTCGATGGCGCCAAGCTGAAACGCCTGTTGCCTGGTTTTCAGTTCACGGCGCCCGAGGAGGCGATTCGCCTCACCCTCGCGAGCTATCGCACTTGATGCGGCGGTGGCTGCCCGCGCTGGCGCTGGCCTTGGTGTTCGCCGTGCCCGTGGCGGCGGCGGAAAGCGACCTCGATCTTGTTGCGCTGCCCGGCGGCCTGACCTGGATCGGCGATGCGGAAGGCGGGCCGGATGAGGCGCTCCATCAGGTCGAGGTCGCACCGTTTCACCTGATGCGGCACGAGGTGACCAACCGCCAGTTCGGCGCGTTCGTGGCGGCAACCGGCCACCGAACCGACGCGGAGAAGCACGGCGGCGGTTTTGTCTGGCCGGGACGCTGGGTCTGGCGAAAGGGCGCCGATTGGCGCCATCCGAGAGGGCCGGGCAGCCACATCGACGGGCGCGACGATCATCCGGTCGTGCAGGTGAGCCAGAATGACGCGCTCGCGTTCTGCGCCTTTCATGGGCTGCGCCTGCCGAGCGAGGCCGAATGGGTGCACGCGGCGCGCGGCGTTGATCAGCGACGTTTCGCCTGGGGCGATGAGCCGCCAACGCAATCGGGCGAGCGTCGCACCAATTTCGGTACGGTGAAATGCTGCGCGCTCGATGCGTCAGACGGCTATGAGCACACCGCGCCGGTCGGCGCCTTCCCCGCCGGGCGCTCACCCTTCGGACTTGAAGACATGACCGGCAGTGTCTGGGAGTGGACCTCGATCATCGAGAATGGCGAGGTCATCATCAAGGGCGGCGGCTTTGGCAACAACCCGGACGGCCTGCGCATCGGGCTCCGGCACGACAATCCGCCCGACACGCCGCTCGACATGGTCGGCATCCGCTGTGCGGCGAGCGCCTTTTAGGTGCCGTGGGTGTGAATCACCCCCCACCCGCTCGGCGGGCTCGCGGCCTCCCCCGCAAGGGGGGAGGCAAGCCTCGGAGCGGACCGTGTTTGCACCTCCCCCTCGATGGGGGAGGTCGGCGCGAAGCGCCGGGAGGGGGTGTATCGGAGTCTATGCGCCTCTAAAGGAGCCTCAGGTTTCGTATTTGTCGTGCAGCCGCACCCAGGTCATCGGGAAAGGCAGGCCGGCCTCGTCGCGCCCCTTGGGCACGAGGTCGAGCAGATTGTAGGCGGTGTTGAGGATGTCGAGCCCGCGCGAATAGCACGAATAGGTGTGGAACACCGCGCCCGATGAATCCTTGGCGAACACGCTCAGGCCCGGCATGCCGGTGATCATGTAGTTCCGTCTCGCGTAGTTGTACTCGATCTCGCCCTTGGCCTTGTCGGTT
>VGET01000185.1 GCA_016869195.1 Alphaproteobacteria bacterium
AGCTCGAAGTGCCCTCGCTCGCGGTCGTGCCGGCCGAGGATCGCATCGTGCCGCCGCCCTCGGCCGAGGCGCTGGCATGCGCCCTGCCCTCGCCCGAGATCTGGCGTCCCGCGCTCGGCCATATCGGCATGATGGCGAGCGCGCGCGCCCGCGCGACGATCTATGAGCCGCTCGCGCGCTGGATCGTCGCAACCGCCAAATGACCGCTTGCAAAGTTTATGCCGCAGTGCAACAAAGCGCCCGCCGCGCGCCACCGGCGTGGCCTGCATGAGCCAGGGAGAGTCTCATGGCACGGGTCGCACTCGTCACCGGCGGCACCAGGGGTATTGGCGCTGCCATCTCACGCACGCTGCACAAGGCCGGCTACAAGGTCGCCGCCAATTATGGCGGCAATGACGAGGCCGCGCAGAAGTTCGCGGCCGAGACCGGCATCAAGGTCTTCAAGTGGGATGTCGCGAGCTATGACGCCTGCAAGGCGGGCATCGCCAAGATCGCGGCCGAGCTCGGCCCGGTCGACATCCTGGTCAACAACGCGGGCATCACGCGCGATTCCACGATCTTCAAGATGACGCCCGACCAGTGGCGCGCGGTGCTCGATACCAACCTCACCTCCTGCTTCAATCTGTGCAGCCTCACCGTGAACGGCATGCGCGAGCGCAGGTTCGGCCGCATCGTGAACATCGGCTCGATCAACGGCCAGGCCGGGCAATATGGCCAGGTCAATTACGCCGCGGCGAAATCGGGCATTCACGGCTTCACCAAGGCGCTGGCGCAGGAGGGCGCACGCTTCAACATCACGGCGAACGCGGTCGCGCCCGGCTATGTGGATACGGACATGGTGCGCGCCGTGCCGGCTGATATTCTGCAGAAGATCGTGGCGCGCATTCCGGTCGGCCGGCTCGGCCGCGCGGATGACATCGCGCGCACGGTGCAGTTCCTGGTGGCGGACGACGCCGATTTCATCACCGGCTCGACCGTCTCGGTGAACGGTGGCCAGCACATGTATTGATCAGCCTCGGGAGACGCCTCGATCATGACCTCACGCGTAGCGCTCGTCACAGGCGGAAGCCGCGGCATCGGCGCCGCGATTGCGGTGGCGCTGAAGGAGGCCGGCCACAAGGTGGCGATCAACTATGCGAGCGATGACCGCTTCGCCGCCGAGTTCCGCGAGAAGACCGGTATCGCCACCCACAAATGGGACGTCGCCGATTTCGAGGACTGCAAGCGCGGGCACGCAGGCGTCGTGGCCGAGCTCGGGCCGGTCGAGATCCTCATCAACAACGCGGGCGCGGTGGCCGAGGCCAAGTTCGAGAACATGACGCTCGAGCAGTGGCACAAGGTGATGCGGATCAACCTCGATTCCGTGTTTCACCTGTGCAAGCTGGTCTATCCCGGCATGATCGCGAAGAACTGGGGCCGCATCGTCAATATTGGCTCGATGAACGGCCAGGCCGGCCAGCTCAATCAGGTCAATTACGTCGCCTCCAAGGCCGGCATGCACGGCTTCTCGAAGGCGCTCGCGCTCGAGGCCGCGAAATACGGCATCACGGTCAACAACGTCGCGCCCGGCTATATCGACACCTACATGATGCGCGACGCGCCCGAGCGCATTCGCCAGAAGATCATCGACAAGTCGCCGATCCGCCGCATGGGCCTGCCCGAAGAGGTGGCGCACGCGGTGATGTACCTCGTCGATGAAAAGGCCGCGTGGGCCACCGGCTCCACCGTCACCATGAACGGCGGCACGCAGATGTATTGAGGTGTCGCGGCCTTAGATTCAGATTGGACTATAGAAAAGCCCAACGAATTGCCCGGCAAACTGCCCGACGAAGCCGAAGAACACGAGCCAGAACCCTCGCTTGTCCTTCAAAAATTCCATAGCCCCACCGCCCCACGCGACCTTTGGTCTGGATGACGGAGCAGGTCGCGACCTATTAGCCAAAAGCCGACTATATCGAGCGCGAGCCCAAACAGGCTCAGCGACGTTCCAAGTTCCGGCACCCGTCATCTTCCGTTTTTTTCGGTAGCCACCCCCACCCTATCCCTCCCCCGTCGAGGGGGAGGGGACAGGAAGTGCATCCATGCCGACGCCCCTATTCTTCCCTCCCCCTTGCGGGGGAGGGTTGGGGAGGGGGGTCGATGAAGAACGAGGGCCTATGAGTCACTCTTTGCAAACGAGGGGCAGCCCTCTCGACCCCAAGCAGTCGAACCAGAATTAACCACAGACTCCCGCGACGAATGGATCCCCACCCAATCCAAACCTGCGCGACCTGCCGAGAAACCGGCCGATTTTGTGCTATTCTTCTCCCATGCGCCCGGACGTCGTCGATCTGAACACGTTCTATGGCTCGCGCCTCGGCCAGGTGGCGCGGCGCATGATGCGCCATGAGCTGCGCCAGATCTGGCCCAAGGTCGCGGGCGAAACGGTGGTCGGCCTCGGCTATGCCACGCCCTTTCTTGGCCTCTTCCGCGAAGAGGCGGTGCGCACCATCGCGCTGATGCCGGCGAGCCAGGGCGTGCTGGCATGGCCGAGCGTCGGGCCCCGCCTCGCCGCGATCGCGGAGGAGAGCGACCTGCCGCTGCCCGATGACTGCGCCGACCGAATCATTTTGGTGCACGCCATCGAGTTCGCGGAGCAGACCGAGCCTCTGATGCGCGAGGTCTGGCGTATTTTGCGCCCGGGCGGGCGGCTCATCGTGATCGTGCCCAATCGCCGTAGTTTGTGGGCGCGGGTCGAGCGCACGCCCTTCGGCCATGGTCGCCCGTTCAGCGGCTCGCAGCTCTCGAGGCTCCTGCGTGACCACCGCTTCGATCCGGTGCGCACCGAGGCGACGCTCTACATGCCGCCGGTGCAGATGCGCCTCGTGCTGCGCGCGAGCGGGCTGTGGGATCGGCTCGGCCGCGTGCTCGGGAAACCGTTTGGCGGCGCCGTCATGGTCGAGGCGACGAAGCAGGTGTTCGCGGCGCGGCCGGTGGCGAAGCGGGTGCGGCGCCGCGTGCTGGTGCCGGTGCCGAGCACGCCGATCCCCGCGAGCGCACGTCACCCGATCGACCGGCCGGAGCCGGGTTAGACCTTAATCTCCGTGGTGGCCGCGGTGGCCGCCATCATCATCCGCGGCCGCGTCCTTGCCCTCAACCTCGACCTCGAACGTGAACTCGCCGGCCTTCTCGAAGCGGAGCGTGAGCGGATAGCGCTCGCCGGCCACCAGCGGCTGGGTCAGCTTCATCAGCATCAGGTGCAGCCCACCCGAGGCGAACTCGACGATGTCGCCGGGCACGAGATCGACGGCCTCTCGTGGACGCATCGAAAAGACTTCGCCCTTCTGCACTGTCTCGTGGATCTCGGCGCGCTCGGCACGCGGCGTCGAGGCCCCGATCAGGCGATCGGCTTCCTTGCCGGTATTCTCGATCACCATATAGACCACGCCATTCGGCGCGCCCTTGGGCGTGAAGCGCGAATGGGGATGCGTGATCTCGAACGGGCCGGCCGTTACCTCATGGGCGCCCGCCGCACCGGGCGCGAGCAGGAGCGCCAGCGCGAAGAGCGCAGATGAGAATCGCTTCATGGTTGGTTTCTTTCGATCGCGCGGGCGTCTCAGACGCCGGCCAGGGCTTCGGCGAGGAAGCGGCCGCCGAATTGCAGCCCATCCGGCGCGATACCGTGGCCGACGCCCTGGCTGATGTGCCATTGGGTCGGGATTTCGGCACCACCCAATTCCTGCGCCGCCTGAAGCGTCGCCTCGTAGGGGATGAGCTCGTCCTCATCGCCATGGATGAGAAAGGTCGGCACGCGCGCGACGGCCTCGTCCTTCAGCCGCTCGCCACCGAGCAGCATGCCCGAATAGCCGAGCACAGCGCCGATCCCGCCCGGCCGCCGATAGGCGACATAGAGGGAGGTCATGGTGCCTTGCGAGAAGCCGACCAGCGCCAGCGCGCGCGGATTGAGCTTCAAGGCGGCAAGCTTCTCGTCGAGATAGATGTTGACGATCGGCGCCACCTTCTTGGCGCCGGCCAGCATCGAGGCCTGATCGCGCGCGTTGAGCGAGAACCATTGGCGGCCCATCGGCGCCATGTCGCAGGGCTCAGGTCCATTGGGCGCGGCGAAATGCGCATGCGGCAGTTCCTGCGCCCAATGATCGGCGAGGCCGAGCAGATCATTGCCGTCGGCGCCGAGACCGTGCAGCAGCACGACCAGCTGCTGTGCCGGCCGGCCGCTCCGCGGCGGGCGTTCCGGTCCGGTGATGCGTGCCGCCATGCCTGGTCTCCCGTGCCGATGCGTCTATGCCTGATCGCGCGCTTCCTTATGATGGGGCCCGACCCGGCCGGCAACAAGGATCACGCCCGCGGTGCGACCGATCACCACACGCTTTGCGCCGAGCCCAACCGGCGCGCTTCATTTGGGCCACGCGTTCGCCGCGTTGACGGCGTGGCGCGCCGCGAAAGAGGCCAGCGGGCGCTTTCTCGTGCGCATCGAAGACATCGACAGCACGCGCTGCCGACCCGAGTTCGAGGCCGCGATCTTCGAAGACCTGACATGGCTCGGGCTCGACTGGCCGATTCCGGTGCGCCGCCAATCCGAGCATCTGGACGCATATGCGAGGGCCCTCGATTCGCTGCGGGGCCGTGACCTGATCTACCCCTGCTTCTGCACGCGCGCCGAGATCAAGGCCGAGATCGCGCGCGCCGGCGCGGCGCCCCACCTCGCGACGGAAGGCGCGGACCCGGTCTACCCCGGCACGTGCCGAAGGCTGTCCGAACCCGAGCGCGCGGCACGCATCGCGCGCGGTGACCCCTTCGCGCTGAGGCTTAATCTCACGGCGGCGCTGGAAGAAACCGGGCCCCTCATTTGGCACGACGCGACCCGCGGCACCGTTGTGGCGGAGGCTCGGCGCTTTGGTGACGTCGTGCTCGCGCGGAAAGAAATGCCGACGAGCTACCACCTGGCGGTGACGCTCGACGATCATCTCCAGGGTGTCACGCTGGTGACCCGAGGCGAGGATCTGTTCGAGGCAACCCACATCCAGCGGGTGCTGCAGGCGCTGCTCGGGCTCGACGTGCCCAACTACGCCCATCATCGGCTGATCACGGACGAGGATGGCCGGCGCTTTGCCAAGCGCGATAGAGCCGTGACCTTGGCGGCGCTGCGAGAGCGCGGCGTCACGCCAGCTGAGGTGATGGCAGCGTTCAAGGCGGGCGCGGTGGCCCGACTTCCAGGTTAATCGATCAGCGCGAACAAAATCGGCGCGGGATGCGTGATCCTGCGCCGATCGTTCAAACGATCCGCCTCGATCAGGCGCTCTTGAGCTCGGCCACGAACTGATCGACCTGCTGGCGCAGCGTGCCGGTGAGCTTGCGCACTTCACCCGAAGCCTCGTTCACGGCGGTGGCCGATTCCATGGTCTGCTCGACCGCGTGAGCGACTTGGCCCGCGTTCGACGACATGGTCTTGGTATCGCCGGTCATCTGGCCGACCTGACGCATGATCTCGCCGGTCGACGTGCTCTGCTCGGTCACCGCCGAACTGATCGCGCTGGTCGCGCTGTTCATCTCATCGATCGTCTTCTTGACCTGCGAGATGACGGTGACCATCTCATCCGAGCTCGCCCGGATCTCATCGACCTGCTGACTCACTTCCTCGGTCGCCTTCGCTGTCTGGTTAGCAAGCGCTTTTACCTCGGACGCCACCACCGCGAAGCCCTTGCCGACGACACCGGCGCGCGCCGCTTCAATCGTGGCATTGAGCGCGAGCAGGTTGGTTTGGGGGGCAATATCATTGATCAGGCCGACGACATCGCCGATCTTGCGCGCTGCATTGGCGAGACCGTCGACGACGTGGCTCGCGCGTTCCACCTCGCTCACGGCGTTGTTGGACAGTCCGCGCGAGCCTTCGACCTGCTGTGAAATCTCGTTCACCGCGGACGAGAGTTGCTCAGACGCACCTTGAACGGCATCAACACCCGCTGCGGACCGCTCGGTCGCATCGACCAGCTCGGCACTACGCTGATCCGCCTGCTTGGCGCCGTCGTTCAATTGGGTAGCAAGACCGCCAAGGCGCTCGGTGGCGATGCCAACGCGCGCAATGACGTCAGAAACCCGCTGCTCAAACATCGTGGCCAGGCCACGCAGCGCTTCACTCCGGCTGGCGCGTGCCGTCTCCTCTTCGCGTTGACGCTGCTCCTTGTCGCGGATGATCTGGGCCTGCTGTGCGCTATGGAAGGTGTGAGCCGTGCGCGCGAGATCGCCGATCTCATCGCGACGCTTGGCATAGGGGATCGACACCTCAGCCTTGTTGTTGGCCAAGTCGGTCATCGCGCGACTGATGCGAACGAGGGGCCGGGCCATGCCGATCGAGGTGAAAAAGAAGAGGCTGATCGAGAACAACGCAGCCAGGCCGAGCGCGCCAAACATCAGGCTCTCCGCAAGCGCCGCTTCGCGCGCACCCGCGACCTCGGTTTCCGACACGGTCTTCTCGATCGCATTGGAAACCGCGCCCTTTTCGGTCTCGAGCTGGCTGAAAGCTCGCGAAACTGTGTCAGCGCCGCCTCGTCGCGCACGCCGGTCGCAAACACGTTGTTGATCACGCTGGTCGCGGTCGCGACATGGTCC
>VGET01000186.1 GCA_016869195.1 Alphaproteobacteria bacterium
CGAGGGCCTCGCGCCCGAAGCCCTGGTGCGCACCATGAATGTCTATCTCGGCGCGATGACCGAGGCGATCGAGGCCCATGGCGGCTTCGTCGACAAGTATATCGGTGATGCCATCGTCGCGGTGTTCGGCGCGCCCCATGACGACCCGGATCATGCGCGCAATGCTACGAAGGCCGCGCTCGCCTGCCAGGCGCTGCTGCCGACGCTCGCGCCGGCGCTCGGCCTGCCACCCGGGCGCACGCTTCGCGCGCGCATCGGGCTCAACACGGGCCGAGCGCTTGTCGGCAATATCGGCTCGAAGCGGCGCTTCAACTACACCGTCATGGGCGATGCGGTGAATCTTGCCTCCCGCCTCGAAGGCGCCAACAAGGTCTATGGCAGGACGATCCTGGCGAGTGCCGAGACGCGCACGAGTTCGGCCGACACGCCGCCGTTCCGCGAGATCGACCGGGTGATCGTCAAGGGCCGCGCCGGCGCAACCGCGATCTATGAGCCGCTGCCCAAGGAAGGCGGTCCCAGCGCCGAAACCCTCACCGCCTTTTCGCTCGCGCTCGCCGACTATCGCGCCGGGCGCTTTGCCGAAGCGGCTGAGCGCTTCGCCGCATTGGCCGCAATCGACCCGTCGAGCCGCGCGCTCGAGGCACGCTGCCGCCGGTTCATCGCGGCACCCCCGCCCGCGCCCTGGTCGGGCATCACGCCGCTCGAGAGCAAGTAGCATCGACAGCGCCATTCCAGTCGTCATCCCGGGGGACGGTCGAGCACGGCGAGACCGTCAACCCGGGAACCATCGTGACGCGAGTTCGGCTGTTGGGGCCCGGGACGACGGAACCAAGGTGCCGCATCTTCAGGGTGGACAGGCGCAGGATGAGGCCTCAAGACGGCGCAGGCACTCCAGCCTGTCGTCATTCTCGGGTGGCGTCCGCGCCGACCCGAGAATCCATCGTTCCGCGCGCGCTGAACTGCGGATCCTCTGGTCGCGCCAAGGCGCGCCAGAGGATGACGGACTAGAGAAGGTCGTCAACCTCGCGGCGGCTTGTGCCGGTCTGAATATGTTATTCTCCACCTCATGAACCCCACACGCCCCCTCGATCGGCGGCTCTCGGTCGCGCCGATGATGGACGTGACCGATCGCCATTGCCGTTACCTCTTGCGCCTGATCACGCGGCGCACGCTGCTCTATACGGAAATGGTGACGGCGGCGGCGGTGATTCACGGCAATCGCGCGCGGTTGCTCGGCTTCGATCCGTTCGAGAAGCCGCTGGCGCTGCAGCTCGCGGGCGCCGAGCCCGAAGCCCTCGCGCGCGCGGCCGCGCACGGCCAGGATTTCGGCTATGACGAGATCAACCTCAATATCGGCTGCCCGAGCGAGCGGGTGCAGAACGCGCGCTTCGGCGCCTGCCTGATGGCCGAGCCCGAGACGGTCGCTTCGTGCGTTGCCGAAATCCGCAAGGCGATCGACCTGCCGGTCACGGTCAAGTGCCGCATCGGCATCGATGGGCGCGAGCGCTATGAGGATTTGCGCGCCTTTGTGGATCGCGTGGCCGAGGCGGGCTGCCGCAGCTTCATCGTGCACGCGCGCATCGCGGTGCTTGCGGGCCTCTCGCCCAAGCAGAACCGCGAGGTGCCGCCGCTCCGCTATGACGATGTGCGGCGCCTCAAGGCCGAGCGGCCCGAGCTCGAGATCGTGCTGAACGGCGGCATCGGCGCGCTCGATCAGGCGCGCGCGCATCTCGACACATTCGACGGCGTGATGATCGGCCGCGCGGCCTATGAGCGCCCGATGATGCTGGCAGAGGCCGACCGCCAGATCTTCGGCGTGGGTGGCGCGCCGCCGGATCGTCACGCCATCGCCCGCGCCATGATTCCCTATGTCGAGGCGGAGCTGGCGCGGGGGGGCCAGTTCTACGGCATCGCGCGCCACATGCTCGGTCTGTTCAACGGGCTGCCTGGCGCGCGCGCCTTTCGCCGCTATTTGGCCGAGAACGGCCCGCGCGCGACCGCCGGGGCCGCGGTGCTCGCCCGCGCGATCGACCTCGTGCCCGAGCCTTCATCCGCCCAGGCGGCGGAGTAGGGGTCAACTCGGCAGCGCTGCCGTCAGATCATCGGCGCCGCGGCGAAGCTCGGGCAGGAACGCCCGCACCATGTCGGCGATGGGCAGGCGCGCGGCGTTGGCGCTGACGTTCATTGCGGCGATGACGCGTCCGCTCCGGTCGCGCACCGGCACGGCGATCGAGCGCAGGCCCACCTCGAGCTCCTGATCGACCAGCGCGTAGCCCTGCTGCGCCACGCGCGTGAGCTGGGTGCGGAGCGCCTGCTCGTTCGCCATGGTGCGCGGCGTGAACGAGGTGAGGCGCGCATTCCTGAAATAGGCCTCGAGCGTGTCGCCCGGCCGTGTCGCGAGCAGCACATGGCCCATCGAAGTCGCGTGCGCCGGCAGCCGCGTGCCAATCGAGATCGAAACCGACATGATGCGCTTGGTCGGCACGCGCGCGACATAGACGATGTCATTGCCGTCGAGCACGCTGAGCGAGCACGATTCGTGCGTGCGCGCCGAGACGCGCTCGAGCACCGGCTCCGCCACCTCGACCAGCGTGAAGGATGAGAGATAGGCATAGCCGAGGCCGAGCACGCGCGGCGTCAGGCGGAAGCGCTTGCCGTCGAACGCGACATAGCCGAGGTCGGCAAGCGTGAGCAGAAAGCGCCGTGCGGCGGCGCGCGACAGGCCGGTGCGGCGCGCGACATCGCTCAAGGTCATTTGCTCCGCGTCGTGCCCGAAGGATTGGATCACGGCGAGGCCGCGCTCGAGCGAGAGCACATAGTCGCGCGGCGCGGCGAAGCCGCTCGTCGCAACTGCGGGCGTGGGCGGGGTAACGGGTTCGGCGGCGCGGGTGGGGGTCGTCATGGTGTTCTCTATTCGCGCGTTTGTACGCAGATCGAACATTCTCGGCATCTTGGGGTGGGCGAGTCAATGATCCCGGTGATTGGTGCGGTTAGCGGTCGCCAGCCGTGTTCGTCGCTCGACGAAGGGCCGGTTTTTTGTTTCATTCCGTTGTTCTTGCCCGGGCCCTGAGCCCCGGGCCGTGCCTGGACCCCGAGGTTCTCGATGGCTGAACTGACGACGTTGCGCGAGGCGGTCGCCGCGCTGATCAAGGATGGCGATCAGGTCGCCTGCGAGGGCTTCACGCATCTGATCCCACACGCGGCGGGGCATGAGATCGCGCGCCAGAAGAAGCGCAATCTCTCGCTCGTCCGCATGACGCCGGACCTGATCTACGACCAGCTGATCGGCATGGGCTGCGCGCGCGAGCTGACCTTCTCCTGGGGCGGCAATCCGGGGGTCGGCTCGCTCCATCGTTTCCGCGACGCGGTCGAGAATGGCTGGCCCAACCCGCTCGTCATCCACGAGCGCAGCCATGCCGACCTTGCGAACGCCTTTGCCGCGGGCGCGGCCGGCCTGCCGCTCGCGATCATGCGCGGCTATATCGGCTCCGATCTGCCGAAGCACAATCCGCAGATCAAGACGCTCCTCTGCCCGTTCACCGGCGAGACATTGGCGGCCGTGCCCTCCGTGCGCCCTGATGTCGCGGTGATTCACGCCCAGCGCGCCGACCGGAAAGGCAACGTGCTGTTGCAGGGCATTGTCGGCGTCCAAAAGGAAACCGTGCTGGCGTCCAAGCGCGCGATCGTCACGGTGGAGGAGGTGGTCGGCTCGCTCGATGCGCCGCGCAACGCGGTCATCTTGCCGAACTGGGTGGTGAGCGCGGTGTGCGTGGTGCCGCGTGGCGCGCGCCCGTCCTACACCGAGGGCTATTACGACCGCGACAATGGCTTCTACAAGGCGTGGGACGTGATCGCACGGGAGCGCGAGGTCTTCCTCGCCTGGATGACCAAGCACGTCATGTCGACGGCGGATTTCGCCGACTATGAGCGCTCCATCGCGGCCGAGCAGCCGAAGCAGGTGTCCCATGGCTGATGCCACCTACAGCGCCGATGAGATGATGACGATCGCGGCCGCACGGCTGCTGAGAAATCGCATGGTCTGTTTCGTCGGCATCGGCCTGCCGAGCGCGGCGGCCAATCTTGCGCGGCTCACCCACGCGCCCGACATCGTGCTGATCTATGAATCGGGCACGATCGGCACCAAGCCGAGCGTGCTGCCGCTCTCGATCGGCGATGGCGAGCTTTCGGCCACCGCCGACACGGTGGTCTCGGTGCCCGAGATGTTCCGCTATTGGCTGCAGGGCGGGCGCATCAATGTCGGCTTCCTCGGCGCCGCGCAGATCGACCGCTTCGCCAACATCAACACCACGGTCATCGGTCCCTATGGCAAGCCGAAGGTGAGGCTGCCGGGCGCGGGCGGCGCGCCCGAGATCGCGGCCTCGGCCGGCGAGGTCTTCATCGTGCTGCGCCAGAGCGCGCGCGCCTTTGTCGAGAAGCTCGATTTCATCACCTCGGCCGGCCACCTCGATGGCGGCGATGCGCGCAAGCGCGCTGGCTTTCCCGGCAAGGGGCCGACGGTCGTCATTACGGACCTCGGCGTGCTCCGCCCGCACCCCGAGACCAAGGAGTTTGAGCTCGTCGCCTTGCACCAGGGTGCGACGCGCGAGCAGGCGATCGCCGCGACCGGCTGGAAGCTCAAGGTGGCGGATGCGCTCGAGACCACGCCGCCGCCCACCAAGGACGAGCTCGAGGTGCTGCGCGCGCTGCACGCCCGCACCGCCCGCGCCCACGGCAGCTCGACCGTGGCCGCGTGAGATATCGTCGACTTCGGCCATGCTTACTCGACCCCCCACCCCAACCCTCCCCCACAAGGGGGGAGGACAAGGCAAAGGGAGCTCCGCTCGCGTCAGGCACGATAGTGTTCCGTCAACAGGGCGTGCGATGAAGGCGCAAGTGGCGCGATCAAATTCCACCTCCTCGTTGGCCGGAGAGGCGCGATCAATTTCTTCCCCCTCCCCCTCGATGGGGGAGGGTTGGGGTGGGGGTGAGACGCTGCTTGGACGGTTGGCTCGCGCGCGGCTGACGCCGCACGGACAGTGCGACGATCGGACGATCACACTTTTTCCCGTCACCCCGGACGCGCAAAGCGCGATCCAGGATCCATCCCGACCGCCGCACGATGGACCCCGGGGCGCGCGGCATGCGCCGCCTGGCCGGGGTGACAGACGAGCCATGTCGTCACCTAAAGAATCCCCAGCCTAAGTCAGCGGAGACCGTCCATGCCTGACGCCTTCATCTGCGATGCCGCCCGCACCCCGATTGGGCGCTATGGCGGCGCGCTCGCCGCGGTGCGTGCCGATGACCTGGGCGCGGTCCCGATCAGCGCGCTCATGGCGCGCAACAAGGCGGTCGACTGGGCGGCGCTCGATGACGTGCTCTATGGCTGCGCCAACCAGGCGGGCGAGGACAATCGCAACGTCGCGCGCATGGCGCTTTTGCTCGCCGGGCTGCCCGATTCGGTGCCCGGCGCCACCATCAACCGGCTCTGCGGCTCAGGCTTGGACGCGCTCGGCACCGCCGCGCGCGCGATCAAGGCGGGCGAGGCATCGCTTGTGCTTGCCGGCGGAGTCGAGAGCATGTCGCGCGCGCCCTTCGTCATGGCCAAGGCCGATTCGGCCTTCTCGCGCAGCATGAAGGTCGAGGACACGACGCTCGGCTGGCGCTTCGTCAATAAGTTGATGAAAGACAAATACGGCGTTGATTCGATGCCTGAAACCGCCGAGAACGTCGCCGCCGAGTTCCAGATCGGCCGGGCCGATCAGGACGGCTTTGCGCTCCGCAGCCAGCAGCGCGCCGGCAGAGCGATCGAGGCCGGCTTCCACGCGGCCGAGATCGTGCCGGTGACGATTCCCCAGGGCAAAGGTGCGCCCAAGGTGGTCGATCGCGACGAGCACCCGCGCCCGGATACCACCGCCGAGGCACTCGCCAAGCTGCCGACGCCGTTCCGCGAGGGCGGCACCGTCACTGCTGGAAACGCGTCCGGCGTCAATGACGGCGCGGCGGCTCTTCTGGTGGCGTCTGAAGCGGCGGCGGCAAAGCACGGATTGAAGCCGCGCGCCCGCGTCGTCGGCGCCGCGACCGCCGGCGTGGCACCCCGCATCATGGGGGTCGGGCCGGTGCCCGCGGTTCGCAAAGTGCTGCAGCAGTGCGGCCTAAAGATCTCAGACATGGACACGATCGAGCTGAACGAGGCGTTCGCCGCTCAGGCGCTCGCGGTGACTCGTCAGTTGGGTCTGCCCGACGATGCGCCGCAGGTGAACCCGAATGGCGGCGCGATCGCGCTCGGCCATCCGCTCGGCATGTCGGGCGCGCGCCTCGCGCTGACCGCGCTCAACCAGCTCGAGCGCACCGGCGGGCGCTATGGCCTGTGTACCATGTGCATCGGCGTCGGCCAGGGCATCGCCCTCATCATCGAAAGGATATGAGCCATGCGCGCGTCGGGGTCTCTCGCTTGGGTCCTCGGTGTCGCGCTCGCTAGAGCGGAATGAGATTAGCCTGAATCGGAAGGGATTCCCAAAGTGGCGCGAGTCTGATTCAAGATGCTGGCTGGGGTGGAGGCCAGCGTCTGATGGGCAAACCCTATTCGATGGATCTTCGCGAA
>VGET01000187.1 GCA_016869195.1 Alphaproteobacteria bacterium
TGGGCAGTCGATCAGCAGCATGGCCACGACCCTCAGTGCGACACGGCGGCGGCGCCGTGCTCGTCGATCAGCGCGCCAGTGCGGAAGCGATCGAGGCTGAAGGGCGCGTTGAGCGCGTGAGGCTCGCCCTTGGCAAGATTGTAGGCGAAGGCCCAGCCGGAGCCCGGGATCGCCTTGAAGCCGCCGGTGCCCCAGCCGCAATTGAAGTAGAGCCCCTCGACCGGCGTGGCGCCGATGATCGGCGAAGCATCGGGGCAGACATCGACGATGCCGCCCCAGCTGCGCATCATTTTGAGCCGGCTGAACATCGGAAACAGCTCGATCAGAGCGCCCATCAGTGATTCGATGACATGGAAGCTGCCGCGTTGGGCGTAGGAGTTGTAGGCGTCGATGCCCGCACCGATCACGAGCTCGCCCTTGTCCGACTGGCTGACATAGACGTGCACGGCGGCCGACATCACCACGCAATCGAGGATCGGCTTGATCGGCTCGGAGACGAGCGCCTGCAAGGGGTGGCTCTGGATCGGCAAGCGAAAGCCGGCCATCTGTGCCAACACGCTCGAATGGCCGGCGGCGACGCAGCCGACCGCGCGCGCGCCGATGAAACCCTTCGTGGTTTCAACACCCATGACTCGCCCTTGCTCTATGCGGAAGCCGGTGACCTCACAATTCTCGATGATGTCGACGCCTCGGGCATCGGCGGCGCGCGCATAGCCCCAGGCGACCGCATCGTGCCGGGCGACGCCGGCGCGGCGCTGCAACGTCGAGCCCAGCACGGGGTAGCGAATGGCCGGTGAGGTGTTGAGGATCGGGCAGAAAGCCTTCACTTCGGCCGGCGAAAGCCATTCGGCGTCAATGCCGCACAGCTGGTTGGCATAGACCCTCCGCCTCCCCTCGCGAATGTCATGCAGATTGTGCGCGAGATTGAGTACGCCGCGCTGCGATAGCATGACGTTGTAATCGAGATCGCGCGACAGGCCTTCCCACAGCTTCAGCGATTTCTCGTAGATCGCGGCGCTCTCGTCCCACAAATAGTTCGAGCGCACGATCGTCGTATTGCGCCCGGTATTGCCGCCGCCGAGCCAGCCTTTTTCGAGCACGGCGACATTGCTGATTCCGTGCTCCTTGGCGAGGTAATACGCGGTGGCGAGGCCATGCCCGCCGGCGCCGATGATCACCACATCATAGGCCGGCTTCGGCGAAGGCGAACGCCATTGACGCGGCCAGCGCTCATGGTGCGAGAGCGCGTTGCGCGCGAGCGAGAAGATCGAATGGCGCATCATCCCAGTCGGCGCCGCCTGCGCGTTCAACCCGCGGTGTTGTGCCGCTTCACCGAGTTCAGATAGGCGACACAGGCATCGACCGGCTCAACGTCGGCGAATTTGGCATCGATGTCGAACAGGTTCCACTCGACCGCGCCCGGCACGCGATCGCCGATGCATTCCTTGACCGCGATGGTGCGGAAGCCTTCGGCCAGACCATCGCAGATCGTGGTACGCACGCAGGCGGTCGCGGTCACGCCAGTCACCAGGATCGTGTCGACGCCGGCTGAGCGCAAATAACCGGCGAGTGGCGTGCCGCTGAATGCGCTCGCGCGCTTCTTCATCAGCACATACTCGCCCTTGATTGGTGCGATGCGGGAATCGATCGCCCACAGATGTTCGTCCTTTAAGTTCACCGCCTCGACTGGGATTTTGTGATGCCACAGGCCCATGTCGCTGTTGGGGTCATTCCGATCGGTGATCTGATAGGCGGTCGTGATGTGCACGACCGGATGGCCATTGTCACGGCAGGCCTTCAAAAGGCGCTGCATGCCGGGGATGATCTCCTCGTCGATGTTCTCGCAGGTGAAGGGGTTGCCCGGCCGGGTCCAGGCATTGGCGAGGTCGACGCTGACCAGCGCCGGCTTCTTGCCGAAACCGATGCGGCGCTGAAAGCCGCGCTCCTGGTAAATCCTTGTGCTCTCATCGAAGGCCTGCTTGAGCATCTCGCGCAGCTTGTCGGTCTGCATGGCGCCGTCCCCTTCTCCATGGACTCTATGGTGCGGCCCGAATCCTCTCCGCAGTCTCGGACAAAGGGAAGTGGCCGGTCGTCGCCGATTGATGCACAATATGCATGAATGCGGCATCCGGTGGAGCGGGCCTCGATGCAACGTCTCGGCGACCTCGAAGCGATGCAGACCTTTCTTGCATTGGCGGAAGAGCTGAGCTTTCGGCGCGCGGCGGTACGGCTCAACCTTGATCAGTCCGCCGTATCGCGCCGCATTCAGGCGCTCGAGCACGAGCTCGGCTTTCCCCTCTTTGTCCGCACGACGCGCTCGGTGAGCCTGACCGAAGCGGGCCGCGCGCTCGCCGAACGCGGGCACGTCGCCCTTGCCGGCTTCAACGAGGCCGTCGATAGGGCGCGGCGCGCCGCCAAGGGCGAGGTCGGGCGGCTCCGGGTGAGCTACATGGCGTTCGCGGCGCTGGATGTGATGCCGCGCGCGATGAAGCTCTATGGTGCGCGCCACCCCGACGTGTCGGTCGCGCTCGATTATCGCCGCACTCAGGCTCAGAAGCTCGCGCTCGCGCGCGACGAGATCGATGCGGGATTTGTCATCGGCCCGTTCGATCACCCGGACTTCGAATCGTTGACGGTAGCGCGCGAGCCTTTGCTGGCGGTGGTGCCCGCTACCTCATCGCTTGCCGCCAGGCAGCGCGTCAGCCTTGGCGAGCTGGCCGAGCACCCGTTCGTGCTCGGGGCCATGCATGAGTGGGACCATTTCCGCTGGATCGTTGACGACCTGTTCGATACGCGCGGTCTTCGCGTGCAGGTTGCGCATGAGCCCTCCAACACGCTGGCGATCATTGGGCTGGTGGCGGCCGGGCTGGGCGTCACGCTCTACCCGGCCTCGCTCGCCCGGTTGGCGCCGGCGGGCGTGAGGCTACTGCCACTCCGCGACGCCGTTGCGCCCATCGATACGACACTGCTCTGGCGCCGGTCGGCGCCAACGCCGCCTCTGCGATGGTTCATTACGGTTTGTCGCGAAATCGCTTAGGAGCGCTCGTACGCCGCCCCCGCCCCACAAAACCATGGCCCGCCGGCCGATGCGCTGTCCCGGGCCACGTGCCATATTGGGGTTCGCCTCATCGGCACGGGACAGTTGGTGGAGAATGATCAGGTGATACTGCCCAACGGTTCGTGTCGACGGCGCAGGCTTTGGCGTCCGGGCTTGAGCGTGTTGCTGGCCTTGGCTCTGCTGCTTGGCGTGCGTTCCCCGGCCTTCGCTGGCGAGGCTTCGGTCGCGGTCGCCGCCAATTTTCTCGAGCCGTTGAAGGCGCTCCAGGCCGATTTCGAACAGGGAACAGGGCATCGCCTCAAACTGAGCGCGGGCTCAACCGGTGAACTTTTCACGCAGATCGTCAATGGCGCGCCCTATGACGTGTTTCTGGCAGCCGATCAGAAGCGGCCCGCGGTCCTGGAGAAGGACGGCCGGGCAGTCGCGGACAGTCGCTTCACCTATGCCGTCGGCCGGCTCGTGCTATGGAGCGCCGATGACGGGCTGATTACAGAGGATGCGCCCGCGGTGCTGAAGGCCGGTGGGTTCCGCCAGCTGGCGATCGCCAATCCCAAGACCGCGCCCTATGGCGAGGCCGCGCTTCAGGCAATGCGGGCGCTCGGCGTCCACGAGGCGTTGGCACCCAAGATCGTTCAGGGCCAGAGCCTGTCGCAGGCCTACCAGTTTGTGGCCACCGGTGCGGCCGAGCTCGGCTTTGTCGCGCTGTCTCAGGTGCGGTCGGCCGCATCGGGCGAGCAACCGGGCGGAAGTATGTGGCTCGTGCCGCCAGAGATCTACGATCCGATCCTGCAGGACGCGGTTCTCCTCACCCGCGGCAGGGACAACGACACGGCGCAGGTCTTTCTGGCCTACCTCAAGGGCGCCACGGCCCGCCGGCTCATCGAAGCCGCCGGCTACGGCGTTGCGCAGCCATAACGGCTGCAGACGAGATGATGCGGACGCGCTCGAGCCTCGGTTAGTCTGACGTCATGGAATTCGATCCGAGCCCGATCTGGCTGACTTTGAAACTTGCGGTCGTTTCGGTCGCCATTCTGCTGGCGCTGGGCACGCCGCTCGCCTGGTGGCTGGCGCGCACGCGTTCGCCCTTGAAGGTGCCGGTCGAGGCGGTGGTGGCGCTGCCCCTTGTGCTGCCGCCAACCGTGCTCGGCTTCTATCTGCTGGTGCTGCTCGGCCCGCTTGGGCCGATCGGACGATTCTGGGTCGATATCACGGGCACAACCATCACGTTCTCCTTCGGCGGCATCGTGCTGGCGACGGTGCTCCACTCTCTCCCCTTCGTAGTACAGCCGCTCCAGGTTGCGTTCGAAGCGGTTGGCCGGGCCCCGTTGGAGGCAGCCGCTACGCTCCGCGCGCGTCCGTTCGATCGGTTTCTCACAATTGCCTGCGGTCTGTCATCGCGCGGTTTCATCACCGCGGCGGTGCTCGGCTTCGCCCACGCGCTCGGCGAGTTTGGCGTTGTGCTGATGGTCGGCGGCAGTATTCCCGGCGAGACCAAGGTTCTTTCGATCGCGATCTACGAGCACGTCGAGGCGATGGAGCTCGACACCGCCCATGCGCTCGCCGGCGGACTCCTCGCCTTCTCGTTCGTCGTGCTGTTGGTCGTGTACGCGCTCAACAGGCGCTTTCGCGTGCGGACCACACAAGAAGACAGCGCCTCATGATCCGCCTCAACGTTTCGGCGCACCTCGCCTTTCGTGATTTCACGCTGGACGCCGCGCTGGACGCGGAGATCGATGGCGTGCTCGCGTTGTTCGGGCCTTCCGGCAGCGGCAAGACCACCTTGCTTCGCGTAATTGCCGGCCTCGAGCGCGCGGCCACGGGCCATGTGCGCTTCGACGGTGAGACCTGGCAGGATAGCGCCGCGCGCAGCTTTGTGCCGCCCCATCGACGCGGCATCGGCTACGTGTTCCAGGACGCGCGGCTGTTCGCCCACCTCTCGGTCAACAGTAATTTGCTCTACGGCCATCGTCGAACGCCCGCGAGCGAGCGGCGCATCGTGCCTGACGAGGTAATTCGCGTGCTCCAGCTCTCGCCGCTGTTGGAACGTCGGGTCGAAGCGCTCTCAGGTGGCGAGAAGCAGCGGGTGGCGCTTGGCCGCGCGCTCCTCTCCTGCCCGCGTATTCTGCTGTTGGACGAGCCGCTCACCGCACTCGATATCGCGCGCAAGGACGAGGTGCTGCCCTTCATCGAGCGCGTCATCGACGAATTCCGGTTGCCGGCCATCTACGTCAGTCATGCGATCGACGAGGTGGTGCGGCTGGCGCGCCAGATCGCCTTTGTCTCGGCAGGCAGGATCGTCGCCTGCGGACCCCTCGAGGAGATCACCAGCCGCCTCGATCTGCGTGACTACACCAGCCGGTTGGACGCAGGCGCGGTCATCCCCGTGACAGTAATTGGCCATGATCAGGCGAACCAGCTTACTCGCCTCGGCTTTCCGGACGGCCAATTGCTGGCACCACACATCGACCTCCCCCTTGGCACCGCGGTGCGGGTGCTGGTGCGCTCGCGTGACGTCGCGCTCAGTCGCGTGCCGCCGGGCCAAACCAGCATACTCAACGTGCTCGAAGGCAAGGTGGTCGCGATCGATGAGCCCGACGGCCCGCAGGCCCATGTCCTGCTCGATATTGGCGTGCCGCTTTGGGCGCGGATCATGAAGATCTCGGTGCGCGAACTCGGCCTCGCCCCCGGCGTCACGGCCTATGCGCTGATCAAGGCCGTCGCGGTCGACCGGCGCAGCGTTGGCCGGCCGACCTCGATGGATGCGACGCCCCGGCCCTGACCAGGCCGCGTTCACTTTTTCGGGATGATCCGAAGCTTGCGCGCTCGAGCTTGGGCGAGGCCTTGTCCAGCGCGGTGACAGCGTTCAGTTTGGCGAGCTTCTTCTCAGCGCTTTAGGAGTTCTCGAGAACGACCGAGATGAAACTCGCCATGGTGTCCTAGCCCGGCGCAAGGCGGCGCGACACCCTGACGCTTTAATAGGACTTGGGGAGCCCGAGCACCTTCTCGGCCAGGAAGTTCAGAATCATCTCGGCACTCACCGGCGCGATCCGCGCGATGTAGCTCTCGCGCAAATAGCGCTCGACATGGAATTCCTTGGCATAGCCCATGCCGCCATGGGTGAGGACGGCGCGTTCGCACGCCGTATGGCAGGCGTCCGCCGCAAGGTATTTCGCCGTATTGGCCTCGGCGCCACAGGGCTCGCCCCGGTCATAGAGCGAGGCTGCCTTGAAGAGCATCAGATTGGCGGCTTCAAGACGCGCCCAGGCATCGGCCAGCGGATGCTGGATCGCCTGGTTCTGGCCGATTGGCCGGCCGAACACGACGCGCTCCTTGGCGTATTGCGCCGCCCGGCGCAGCGCGGCGCGGCCGAGGCCCACAGCCTCCGCCGCGATCAGAATTCGTTCAGGATTGAGGCCGTGCAGGATATAGCGGAAGCCCTGCCCCTCCTCCCCGATCAAGTCGTCAGAC
>VGET01000188.1 GCA_016869195.1 Alphaproteobacteria bacterium
GCATTCGCCATTCTTCACGGGGGACTTCGGTGCTGCCCCGCCTCGACGCATTCCTCTTCCCCCCTCCCCCTCGACGGGGGAGGGTTGGGGTGGGGGTGACACCCGGTAGCGTCCTCTGAATCCGCGGGGTGCGACTAAACGACACCTCGTTTGCGTTCCGCTGGTGCGGTCGATGGGGTCGGCACCGCAATTGACCGATCATGTTTCAGCGCCGGAATGCGCGCCCTCGCCTCGGTCACACGCGCGAGGTCGATGTCGGCGAGCACAATGCCGGGCTCGCTGCCGCCATCGGCCAGCACCTCGCCCCAGGGCGCGACCATGAGCGAATGGCCGAAGGTGCGCCGGTTGCCCGAATGGCTGCCGCATTGCGCCGGCGCGATGACGAAGCTGCCGGTCTCGATCGCGCGCGCGCGCACCAGCACATGCCAGTGCGCCTCGCCGGTGAGCTGGGTGAAGGCCGCAGGCACGGTCAGCACCTCGGCGCCCCGCTGTGCGAGCTCGCGATAAAGATACGCGAAGCGCAAATCGTAGCAGACCGTGAGGCCGAGCGTCGCGAAGGGCGTGGTCGCGACCACCGCCTCATCGCCCGGCGCAATCGTGGATGACTCGCGATAGGTCGCGCCGTCGGGGATGTCGACGTCAAACAGGTGGATCTTGTCATAGTGCGCCGCGATGCGCCCGTCTTCCGCGAGCAGCACCGAGCGGTTGAACGAGCGATTGCCGGAGGCCGGCACGGCGATCGAGCCCACGAGGATCGACGTGCCGAGCTCGCGCGCGAGCGCGCTGAAGGCGAGCACCGCCGGGTGTCGCTCGATCGCGACCGCCTGCGGCAGCGCGACCTCGCGCCGATGCTCCATCAGCACAGCGTTCTCCGGGAGCGCGATGAAGCGCGCGCCCTCGCTGTGGGCGCGGCGGATGAGCGCGCTAGCGGTTTCGATATTGGCCGCCATGTCCTGCCCGGCATTGAGCTGGACGCAGGCGGCCCGGAACACGCGGTCACTCATGCCGCGCTCAGCAGGCGGTCAAGCTCGCCGTCATCCTCCAGTTCCTGCAGATCGTCCGAGCCGCCGACGCCCCGGCCGTTGATGAAGATCTGCGGCACGGTCGAGCGGCCCTCGGCGCGCTTGCGCATCTCGGCGCGCAGCTCCGGGCTCGAGGACACATCGATCTCGTGAAACTGCACGCCCTTCTTGGCCAGGAGCTGCTTCGCCCGATGGCAATAGGGGCAGAACATGATGGTGTAGATCTCGATCTTGGCCACGGGCCCTCGCTCGTTCGTCAAATGATGCCATCAGACTTGCGGTCTCGCCGCGCCAAGGTCAAGACGTCAACCGACGAGGCGCCCGCCTTCAGGAGCGCCCGCGCGCAGGCGCCGGCGGTGGCACCCGTGGTCAGGACATCGTCGATCAGGACCACGCGGCGACCCTCAAGCTTCGATTTCGCGCCTCGGCGAACCGCAAACGCGCCGCGCACATTGGCGGCGCGCTCGGCCGCGCGCAGGCTCGCCTGCGAGGGCGTCGAGCGCAGCCGCACAAGCGCATCCGGCAGCACTTGGAGGCCGGTGCGGCGCGACAGTTCATGGGCCATCAGCGCCGCCTGGTTGAAACGCCGCGCGAGCAGCCGCCAGCGATGGAGCGGCACCGGGACAAGGAGATCGGCCTCGGCCAGGAGCGCCGCACCGGTGCGCGCGAGCCACTCGGCAAAGGCTGGCGCACAATAGGTGCGGTCGGCCATCTTGAAGCCGAGCACGAGGTCACGCCCGACTCCTTCATAGGACAATGCCGCGCGGGCGCGGGCAAAGGGTGGTGGCTCGGCGAGGCAGGCCCCGCACAGCGTGCCCTCCGGCATGGCGAGCTCGAACGGCGCGCCACAGCAGGCGCAGAGCGGCGGTGCGATGAAACGCGCACCATTCCAGCAGCTGGCGCACAGCTGACCCGATTGCTGCACCGGCCCGGCGCAGGCAAGGCAGAGCGGCGGCAGAAAGGCATCGAGCAACAGGCGCCTGGCGCGGCCCGCCAGCCGCGGCTCACCCCGACCTGATTCCGCCCGATCGACCATGGTTTAAGTCTAGCGTCTTTCGGCCCCACGCGCCGCCATGCCATATAGGGCGATGGCCGAGACCAGCCGCCCCGCACCACCCGCAGGGCACATCGTATTCGATCGCCGCCGGGTGCGCGCGCAGCGGGATCGCGCGGCCGCCAACTATGACGCCCACGACTTCCTTCATCGCGAGATCGCCGAGCGCTTGCTCGAGCGGCTCGAGGAGATCAAGCGCCGCTTTCCGTTGGCGCTCGATCTCGGCTGCCGCACCGGCCTCGTGCGTCGCCTTTTGCGCGGGCGCGGCGGCATCGAGACGCTGATCGAGATGGAGCTCGCGCCCGCCATGCTGGCGCGGGCCGAAGGCCCATGCCGACTGGTCGCGGACGAGGAGCTGCTGCCGTTTCGTGAGGCGAGCCTCGATCTCGTGATCAGCGTGTTCGCGCTGCACTGGGTCAACGACCTGCCGGGCGCGCTCGCGCAGGTCCGGCGCGCGCTGAAACCGGATGGATTGTTTCTCGCGGCCTTCCCGGGCGGCGACACCTTGATCGAACTGCGCGGCGCCTGGATGGAGGCGGAGCTCGCACGCCATGGCGGCATCAGCCCACGGGTCTCGCCGAGCGCGGCGGTCGATGACATGCCAGGGCTCCTGCAGCGCGCCGGCTTCGCGCTGCCGGTGGTCGATACCGACACGATCACGATCACCTACGCTGATCCGCTTGCCTTGATGCGCGAGCTGCGCGGCATGGGCGAGACCAATGCCTGCATCGGGCGCGCCCGCGGCTTCACCCAGCGGGGAACGTTGCTCGGCGCGCTCGAGGCCTATGGCTCAGCGCATCGAACAGCCGAGGGAAGGATTGGGGCGACGGTCCAGACGGTCTACCTGACCGGCTGGGCGCCTGACGCGTCGCAACGGGAACCGGCTCGCCGAGGCAGTGGCACAGTCAGCCTTGCCCGTGCCCTGGACGAGGACGACGCAATCAGCTCGTGACGTCGGGAATGCGGCTCGGTCGGCTCAGGATGAAGGCGCCGATCAGCGCATTGACCACGCCGGCGATGGTCGGGATCGGCCAGCCGGCCTCGACCACCGGCGTAAACCAGAAATCGCCCGCGAGCGCCGGATGGTTGGGCACGACGCAAATCAGTAACACCACGCTGGAGACCAGGCCGATCGTCGCGCCGATCTTGGCCGGCACCGGAATGACCCGATGGTCACGCCAGTTCCGGATGCTTGGGCCGACGAGGCGGTGGCCGACCAGCCAGTCGTGGAAGCGCATCGAGCCGCGCGAGAAGCACCACGCGGCCAGAATGAGGAACGGCGTGCCGGGCAGCAGCGGCAAAATCAGGCCGAGTACACCGATGCCCACCGCCATCCAGCCGGCCATGATGAACGCCAGCCTAACGATGTTGATGCTTGAAATTGCGCTGGTGCCCATGACCGCCTGCCCTGAATTCGTGCTGGCGTCGCCATGCGGCTGCGGCCTTAACGCGCGTTTACGGATCAGGGTTAATGGCGCGGCAAGCCTTACAAAAGGTCACGCAATACCGCGATCAGCGGCCGGTCGGCCGGCGGCATGGGAATATCGTAGAGCGCCGCGGGCTTGACCCAGCGCAGGCGCTGGCCCTCGCGCGGCGTGACGATGCCCTTCCAGACGCGGCAGACATAGAGCGGCATCAAAAGGTGAAAGTGCTCATAGGCGTGCGAGGCGAAGGTCAGCGGCGCGAGGCAGGTGTCGTGCACGTCGATGCCGAGCTCTTCCTTGAGCTCGCGAATGAGCGCGGTTTCAGGCGTTTCACCGGCACCGACCTTGCCGCCCGGAAACTCCCAGAGGCCGGCCATCGCCTTGCCCTCGGCCCGCTCGGCGATCAGCACGCGCCCATCGGCATCGACCAGCGCGACCGCTACGACGAGAACGATCGGCAAGGCTTCAGGAGCGGTAGTCGGCGTTGACGTCGATGTAGCCATGGGTGAGATCGCAGGTCCACACCGTGCAGGCGCCGGAGCCGAGCCCAAGCTCGATCTCGATCTCGATCTCCTGGCCCTTCATGTGGCGGGCGAGCGCGGCCTCGTCATAGGCCGGGTGGCGCGCGCCGTTCTCGGCCACCGGCAGGCCGCCGATCCAGATGCGCAGCAGGTTCTGATCCATCGGCTCGCCCGCTTTGCCGAGCGCCGCGACGATGCGGCCCCAGTTCGGGTCCTGGCCGGCGACTGCGGTCTTGACCAAGGGCGAGCCCGCGACCGAGAGCCCGAGCTTGCGCGCGCTCTTCTTGCAGGTCGCACCATTCACCCGAATGGTGACGAACTTACTGGCGCCCTCGCCATCGCGCACCACGAGTTGCGCAAGCTCACGGCACACCTTGTTGAGCCCGCGCCGGAACTCGGTGAGGTTCGGATCGTCCAGCCCCTCGATTGCCGGCTGCGCGGCGCCGACGGCTCCCGTCGCGAACAAGAGGCAGGTGTCGCTGGTCGAGGTGTCGCCGTCGATCGAGATGCAATTGAAGCTCTTATTCACCGCGCGCACGAGGCAGGCCTGCAGCACATCCGCCGGCAGACGCGCATCGGTGAACAGGAAGGTCAGGAGCGTGCCCATATTGGGCGCGATCATGCCGGCGCCCTTGCAGAAGCCGGCGATCGTGACCGTCGCGTTGCCGATCCTGACCCGCCGCGATGCCCCTTTGGCGAAGGTGTCGGTGGTCATGATCGCGCGCGCCGCGGCCTCGAAGCCCTCAGGCTTGAGCCCGCCCTTGAGCGCGGGCAATACGTCGATGATGCGCTGCTCGGGCAGCGGCTCGCCAATCACGCCGGTCGAGGCGATGAAGACCTCGCCCGGTGAGACACCCAGCAACGCGGCCGCCGCCTCGGCCGTGCGCTTGACCGAGCGCTCGCCCACGGCCCCGGTGAACGCATTGGCGTTGCCGGCGTTGACCACGAGGGCACGCGCGTGCCCGCCCTCGAGATTGTGCCGGCACCACTGCACCGGCGCCGAGGCCGACTTCGAGCGAGTCAGCACGCCTGCAACCGTGGTGCCTTCGGGCAGCACGCCGAGCACCACATCAGGACGATCGCGATAGCGCACGCCGGCCGCCCCTGCGGCGAGCGTGACGCCCCCAATGGCCGGAATTCTGGGGAAGCCGCCGGTCGGCGCGAGCGGCGAAAGCGGGGCTGCCTTCTTGGCCATCGTGACCTACTCGCTCGGCGCGCCCTCGGCCGGCTTGCTCTCGGCCGGGGCTGGAGTCGCCTCGCCCTCGGCACCGCCCGCCGGCGCCGTGTCATCGGCCGATGGCGGGGGCTTGGGCAGGCCGAGAACGGCGTGGGCGTCGAACTTACCGGTCTCGATCTTGATGCCCTGGCGCAGATCCTTGCCCGCATTCTCGACCAGCTGAGCCATCAGCTCATCGCGCAGCTGCGGCACCACGGACTCGAAGGTCGGCGGCGCGGACATGCGCTTTTCGTCCACCTTGATCAGGTGCCAGCCATATTGGGTCTGCACCGGGGCCGAGACCTTGCCGACTTCGGTCGCGAACGCGACAGCCTCGAACTCAGGCACCATGCGGCCTTTGGTGAAATAGCCGAGATCGCCGCCGCTCGCCTTGGAGGATTCATCGATCGTCTTCGCCTTGGCGATCTCCTCGAAATTGCCTCCGGCACCAAGCTCGGCAACGATCGCCTTCACCTCCTCCTCGGTCTTCACCAGGATGTGATGGGCCCGCACCTCTTCCTCCGCCTGGTGCGCCTTCACCATCGCGTCGTAACGCTGCTTGACCAGCTCGGGCGTGATCTCCGCCTCGGCGCGCTTCTTCAGATATTCCTGGCGCAACAGCCGCTCGCGATAGAACTGGGCCTGACGATCGATCTGCGCGGCATCGACACCCGCGCGCACCGCCGCGTCCGCCATCAGGCGAACGTCTATCATTTGCTGCAAGACCGTCTCGAACAGGAATTCGGCCGGCAGGAAGTAGTATTGCTGCGGCAGCAACTGGAACGCGATGCGCAGATCAGCCGCGGTCACCGGTTTGTCGCCGACGGTCGCAATCACCGTGTCATCCGGCAGGCGCTCAATGGTCGCGGGCTCAGTGGCCGCAGGCTCATCGGCCGCGACGGCAGGAGCGATTGGCGAGGCCGCGGCCAGCGCGACCGCCATGGCGACGCCGCAACCGGCGAGCCAGCGAGAGATCGTCATGACGTAACCCTTTTTTTGAAATAGTGGCAGCCCGAGGCTGTCTTCCCGCGGCATCATGCACAAGGCGAAGCCCCGGACAAGAGCGACCGGCACGTTGACACCCCAAGGGGGCTCGCTTATCTCTCACGGGACCACCCCAGACCTGTCCCCCATCATCCATTCCAGTCCGAGGCCATCCCATGCTGGGGAGTTTTGCGCAGCGCATCTTCGGTTCGGTCAATGAGCGCACGATTCGCGCCTATCGCGGCCAGGTTTCGG
>VGET01000189.1 GCA_016869195.1 Alphaproteobacteria bacterium
CTTCCATGGTGGACGGCTCCCTCATCATGCGGTCATTACCCACGACCACATTGGCACATTGCGATGCCGTAGAGCCGGGGCCGTCCACACCATCAAGTCGGGCCATGACGAAACAAAATTTGACGTGAATGCCCGGCACTCGGAGCGCCGCTAATACAGCGCCTCCAAGCGCTCGCGATAGACCTTCAGCACCTCGTGGCGCCGCACCTTGAGCGTGGGCGTCATCTGGCCGTTCTCGATCGAGAACGGCTCCGCCGTGAGCACAAAGCGTTTGACCCGCTCGAGCGAGGCGAGGTCCCGATTGGCGCGCTCGACCGCCTGACTCATTGCGGCGTGGAAGGCGCTGTCGGTCACCAAGCTCGCGAGGTCGGCGCCGCGCCCGTTCGCCGCGGCCCAGGCACGCGCGAAGCCTTCATCCGGCACGATCAATGCCACCATATAAGGGTGACGGTCGCCGTACGTCATGGCCTGGGCGATCTCGGTCTGAAGGCCGAGGATGCCCTCGAGCCGCTGCGGCGAGACATTGTCGCCGCCCGAGAGCACCACGATATCCTTCTTGCGGTCGGTGATCTCGAGGAAGCCGTCGGCATCGAACTCGCCGATATCGCCGGTGTGGAGCCAACCGTCCTTAAGCACGTTGTGGGTCGCGACCGCATCGTTCCAATAGCCCGACATGACGAGCGGCCCGCGCACCAGGATCTCACCGTCTTCCGCGATCTTCACTTCGACGTCCTTCAAGGGCGGGCCGACGGTGTCGAGCTTCACCTGGAAGGGCGGGTTGCAGCTCACCACCGGCGCCGCCTCGGTCTGGCCATAGCCTTGCAGCAGGCGCAGCCCGAGCGAGGTGAAAAAGAGGCCGACATCCGGGTTGAGCGGCGCGCCGCCCGAGATCATGGCCTTGAGGCGCCCGCCAAAGCGCGCGCGCGCCTTGCGCCGGACGATGCGGTCGAGCAGGCGGTTGATCAGCGCGCTGAATGGGTCGAGCCGGCCCTGACGCTGATAAGCGCGGCGGCCGAGGCTCATGGTCAGCTTGAACAGGAGGTAGGTGAGCCCGCCCTTCTTTTTGGCACCTTGCGTGATGCGCCCGCGCAGCACCTCGAACAGCCGCGGCACGCTGACAAGGATGGTCGGCCGCGCCTCGACCAGATTGTTGGCGAGCGTCTCGACGCCTTCCGCGAAATAGATCTCGGCGCCGACCGAGATGGGGAAATAGAGCCCGCAGGTGTGCTCATAGGAATGGCTCAGCGGCAGGAAGGAGAGAAACACTTCATCGCCGAGCCCGAGCTGCTCCAGCAAATGCGCCGCGCCCATGCAATTGTGCATCAGCGATTCATGGCGCTGCATGACTCCCTTGGGGTTGCCGCCGGTGCCGGAGGTGTAGATCAGGCAGGCGACGTCATCGCGCTTCAGGCGGCGGAGGCGCGCTTCGATTTGCGCGTCCTCCTGATCGCGGAAGCGGGCGATCATGGGCTCCCAGGCGAGGAGGGGCACCTGAATCAGTCCGCCGGCCTCGATCGCCTCGAGCGCGATTACGAAGCGCACGCCCGGGCACTCCGCGACCGCTGGCAAGAGGCGCGCCGCGAGCGCGCGGGTCGAGACGATCACGCCGCGTGCGCCGCTGTCGGTCAGGACATGGCGGTGGTCGCGGCTGGTGTTCGTGGTGTAGGCCGGCACCGTGATGCCGCCCGCGGTCATGATCGCGAGGTCGGCGATCGCCCATTCGGGCCGATTCTCGGAGACGATGACGACGCGATCGCCGGGGGCGATGCCGCTCAGCGCGAGTGCGCTGGCGAGAGCCCTGACCTCCCGTGCGGTTTCCTTGTAACTGAGCGATCGGTAGAGCCCGCCCTGCTTGGTCCAAAGAAAGGGGTCGTCGCCCTTCTTTCCTGCCTGGTCGAAGAACATGGCCGGCAGGCTCGGCCAGCTGTCGTAGCTCATGCACCCCCGCTTCGACTCAGGGTCTGACCTGCGGCCTCATCCTTTGACCGGCTCAGGACAAGGCCCCAATAAAGCCCTCATGCCGAGCCTGTCAAAGCATGAGGGCAATCCGACCCGCGCCCCCACGCGATCCGAGTTCCGGCGCGATCATAAAGGCATTAGACTCCGCTGCACACGCCGGAAGCAGGGCCGGCAGGCAGGGGAAGGGAAAAGGCCATGAGCACTACAGGGCAGGCGGCGGCGACGTCGCTCGGCAATCTGCCGGTCTGGAATCTCGACGATCTCTATCGCGGGCTCGACGACCCCAAGATCGAGGCGGACCTGAAGGCCGCGGCGTCCGAGGCCAAGGCGCTCAATGCGCGCTATGCCGGAAAAATTGCCGGCCTGGACGGCGATGGCCTCGCCGGCCTGCTCGAGGCCTATGAGCGGCTCGCCGAATCGCTCGGGCGCATCTCGAGCTTCTCCTACCTCAATTACTGCACCGCGATGCAGGAGAGCGCGCGCGCCACCTTCAACCAGACGATTCAGGAGCGCACCTCGGATGTCTGGACCGATCTCCTGTTCGTGACGCTCGAGCTCAATCTGATCGACGACGCGAAACTGAAGGCCAGTCTCGGCGCGGCCCGGCTCAAGCGCTTCCAGCCTTGGATCCGCGACAGCCGCGCCTTTCGTCTGCATCAATTGTCGGACGAGGCGGAGAAGCTCTTGCACGAGCGCCATGTGGTCGGCGGCGCGGCCTGGGGGCGGCTGTTCGAGGAAACCGTCTCGGGCCTGCGCTTCAGCGTGCAGGGCAAGGAGCTGACCGCGTCCGAGACCATCAACCTGCTCTCCAATCGCGACCGCACAGTTCGCAAGGAGGCGGGTGCCGCGCTCTCCAAGGGGCTCAATGAAAACATTCGCCTGTTCTCGCTCATCCTGAACACGCTGGTGAAGGAGAAAGAGATCGACGATCGCTGGCGCAATTACGCGCGGCCGATCTCGTTCCGCAATCTCTCGAACCATGTTGAGGACGAGGTGGTGAACGCGCTTACCACCGCGGTGCGCGAGTCCTTCCCCAGGCTCTCGCATCGCTACTACAGACTGAAGGCGAAGTGGCTCAAGCTCGACACGATGGAATATTACGACCGCACCGCGCCGCTGCCCGAGGATGACGACCGGGTGATCCCTTGGGAGGAGGCGGTCGATGTCGTGCTCACCTCTTACGCCGCGTTCTCGCCTGAGCTTGCGAAGATCGGTCAACGCTTCTTCGATGAGCGCTGGATTCACGCGCCGGTCGGGCCGGGCAAGGCGGGCGGCGCCTTTGCGCACGGCACCGTGCCAAGCGTGCACCCCTATCTGCTCGTCAACTATCAGGGCAAGACGCGCGATGTGATGACCTTGGCGCACGAGCTCGGCCATGGCGTGCACAATGTGCTCTCGGGCCACAACGGCCCCCTGATGATGTACACGCCGCTGACCTTGGCGGAGACCGCGTCGGTGTTCGGCGAGCAGCTCACCTTCAGGAAGCTGCTCAACGCCGAGAAGGATTCCAAGCGCCGCCGTGTCATGCTCGCCGGAAAGTGCGAGGACATGATCAACACCGTGGTTCGGCAGACCGCGTTCTGCGAGTTCGAGCGGCGGCTGCACGAGAAGCGCCGCGCGGGCGAGCTCGCGCCTGATGCGATCGGCGAGATCTGGCTCGCGGTGCAGAGCGAGAGCCTCGGGCCAACCTTCCGCTTCGATCAGGAGTACGCGTGCTACTGGTCCTACATCTCACACTTCGTGCATTCGCCGTTCTACGTCTACGCCTATGCGTTTGGCGATTGTCTGGTGAACGCGCTTTACGCGGTCTATCAGGACGCAGCAACGGGCTTTCAGGACAAGTACCTCGCCATGCTCCGCGCCGGCTCGACCAAGCGGCACAAGGAGCTGCTGGCACCCTTCGGGCTCGATGCCAGCGACCCCAAATTCTGGTCCAAGGGCCTCGGCGTCATCTCAGGGCTGATCGATCAGCTCGAGGCGGAGTTGTGAGGGCCGTCCACGGTCATCATCATCATTGCCATGTGGCACGCTCGCCCTGGATGGCCGGGTCAAGCCCGGCCATGACGCTTGTTGTTTGGCGCGCGCTTTCGCAGGAGAGCACGAGTCCCGATTTTTCTCAGATTTCCGCGCGTAGGCACGTCCGAATTGAGGACGCCGAGACCAGAGCTACAAACCGAATCGTCATGGCCGGGCTTGACCCGGCCATCCAGGAGCCTTCAGGCCAGTGACGGGAATAGATCCTTCCACTCAGGATTGTCGCGCTCGATGAGGGCAAGCTTCCATCCTCGGCTCCAGTGCTTCATCGTTGACTCTCGTTGGATGGCTGACCGGATCGAGTCATGTGTCTCATAGTAGACAAGACGTTTCACGCCGTAGCGCTTTGTGAAGCCGGCAACGAGACCTTCGCGGTGCTCGTAGACACGCTTCACAAGGTCGCTGGTGACGCCCACATAGAGGGTGCCATTGCGACGGCTCGCCATGATGTACACATAGGCACTATTCATCAGAACGAGTGGAGCGCTACTTGACCCTGACGGTCAATCCGCCCTGCGACACAATGAATCCGCCCCGACGGCGGTGCCGATGACCTCTCCCACCGAACGCGATCGGTTGAGCGGGCGGGTGAAGCGCTACGCCAAGGTCGGCGCGTCGCTCGGCACGGTCGGCGCGCGCATGGCGGGCCAGCGCTATCTCGGTCTCCCTAAGGACAGTGACAAGAACGCGGCGGACTTGAAGCGCGCGCTCGGCGGCCTGAAAGGTCCGCTGATGAAGGTGGCTCAGCTGATGGCGACCGTGCCGGATGCGCTGCCCGAGGAATATGTGCGCGAGCTCTCGACGCTGCAGTCGCAGGCGCCGCCGATGGGCTATGCCTTCGTCAAGCGGCGCATGGCGGCCGAGCTCGGGGCCGATTGGCGCGAGCGGTTCCGCACGTTCGAGCCGGATGCCGCCGCGGCCGCCTCGCTCGGCCAGGTCCATCGTGCGGTGGCCATGGATGGCGCGCATCTCGCCTGCAAGCTGCAATATCCCGACATGGCGTCCGCCGTGGAGGCCGATCTCGCGCAGCTGCGCCTCATCTTCGGGCTCTATCGGCGCTATGACCCCGCGGTCGATACGCGCCATATTCTGGAGGAGATCGGCGCGCGGCTCCGCGAGGAGCTCGACTATGCGCGCGAGGCCGCGCACATGCGGCTCTATGCGGCGATGCTGAAGGGCGTCAAGGGCGTGCGGGTGCCGAGCGTCGTCTCCGATCTATCGACGGCGCGGCTCATCACCATGACCTGGCTCGATGGCGCGCCGCTGTTGAGCTTCAAGGACGCGCCGCAAGGGTTGCGCAACCGGCTCGCCGAGCATCTGTTCCACGCCTGGTATGTGCCGCTCTATCGATATGGGGTCCTGCACGGCGACCCCCATCTCGGCAATTACAGCGCGACACCGGAGGGTGGGCTCAACCTGCTCGACTTCGGCTGCATCCGGGTGTTTCCGCCGCGCTTCGTCGGCGGGGTCATCGCGCTCTATCGCGCGATCGCGGCCGATGACCATGACGCGACCGTCGGCGCCTACGAGAGCTGGGGCTTCACCAATTTGTCGCGGCCCATGGTCGACGCGCTCAACCGCTGGGCGCGCTACCTCTATGGCCCGCTCATCGAGGACCGGGTGCGGCCGATCGATCAGGGCGAGGGCACGCGCTTCGGCGCGACGGTCGCGGCCGAGGTCCATAGCGAGCTGAAGCGGCTCGGCGGTGTGCGCCCGCCGCGCGAGTTCGTGCTGATGGACCGCTCGGCCATCGGGCTCGGCTCGGTCTTCATGCACCTCAAGGCCGAGCTCAACTGGCACCGCCTGTTCGAGGCCCTGATCGAAGGCTTCGAGGAGGCCGAAATGCTCAGGCGTCAGACCAGGGCGCTCGAAGCCGCCGGCGTGCCCCCTGCGGCGTGAGCGCGCGCCCGGCGCTTTTCCGGGGCTTCCAAGCTTCACAAATCGAGCCTTAGGGGGCATTGTTCGCCCGCCCGAAACCGGGCCGAATCGGGCCCATCGGGGAGCGAAGGCATGAGAATCGGAATACCCAAGGAAATTCGGCCGGGCGAGACCAGGGTGGCGGCGTCGCCCGACGCGGTGAAGCGCTTCAAGGCGCTCGGCGTCGAGGTGCTGATCGAGGCGGGCGCGGGCGACAAGGCCGCGATCCCCGATGCCGCGTTCGAGGCCGCCGGTGCCCGCATGGTGCAGGGCACCGCGTCGCTCTATGACGCGGCGGAGGTCGTGCTCAAGGTCCAGCGGCCGATGATGGCGGAGGAAGGTGGGCCGGACGAGCTCGGACTGATGAAGCCGTCCTCCATCCTGATCGGCCTATTGCAGCCGCTCTACCAGCGGGCGCAGGTGGCGGACTACGCGAGACGCGGGGTTACCACCTTCGCGATGGAGCTGGTGCCGCGGATCAGC
>VGET01000190.1 GCA_016869195.1 Alphaproteobacteria bacterium
AGCAGACGTCGGAGACACGGAAAAAATTCAGCGTCTGGTTGAGGCACGGCTGGCCGCGCGATCAGAACGAGACTACGCAACCGCGGACAGGATCCGCGACGAACTCGCTGCCCTCGGCGTCGCTGTTCGGGATCGGGCCGTTGGCGCGGCTTGGCAGAGAACCGGGTAGGTCGATGTCGGTACGTCCCCGCTGGTCTCAAACCATTTCAGCCATGCAAACAGGATTGCCGTCTAAATGATCCGCAGGAATCCGCGCGGCGATCTTCCGGTCGTCCACGACAGCGCTTTCGTCGATCCAACAGCCATTCTCTGCGGCCGCGTGGTCGTTCAAGAGAACGTCTTCATTGGGCCGTATGCGGTGATCCGCGCTGATGAGGTCGATGCGAACGGTCATATGGAGCCCATCGTCATCGGCGCGCACTCGAACATCCAGGATGGCGTGGTCATCCATTCCAAGTCTGGCGCCGCGGTTACCATCGGCGAGCGGACTTCGATCGCACATCGCGCGATTGTCCATGGTCCCTGCACGGTCGGCGACAGTGTTTTCATCGGATTTAACAGTGTGCTCTTCAACTGCGCCGTGGGCGAAGGCTGCGTTGTGCGTCACAACTCGGTGGTCGATGGCTGCGACCTGCCGGCCGGATTCTACGTCCCCTCGACACAGCGCATCGGACCCCACACCGACCTCACCGCCATACCAAAGGTCACGGCCGATGCCTCCGAGTTCTCGGAGGACGTCGTGCGCACCAACAACTCTCTCGTTCAGGGGTACAAGCGCCTTGAAGGGGAGTTCTGAACATGCGTGTTGACCTCCCCTGCCCGATCGCCAATCGGGCGCAGAGACCTTCCGACCCATCTGGGCGCTATTCGTGCACCGCCGCTTCCCGCGACTGCCGAAGGGGCCAGAGCGGCTGTCCTTTTATCTTCAGGTCGTTCTGATGATCCAGCTTCGCCACGCGCTTCAGCACGTTCGGGCGCACGCCGAGAGTGCGCATGTGTGGTTCACCCGTCCTAGCGAGATCGCGGCCCATGTCGCGAGCCTGCCGCACGGCGTTGTACCCGGATCGGAGACAAAGAGGCGGGAGTCGCCGATCAATGCGTAGGCGGATTGGGATCGATAGGGCCTCGGACGAAATGCGGCTCGGGGCTGGCATCTCGCCCCTTCGCAGTGGCGTGGTCACTCGTCTTCTCTGGGCCGGCGGCCTCGCCGCCTTGCTCTGGACCGCCGCGGCATGGGCGCTGGGGTGGCTGCGATGACGGTCGTCTTTTCCCTCAGCGACGTCACCCTGGGATACGACCGCCATCCGGCCGTGCATCACCTGACAGGCAGCTTCTTGGCTGGCTCGCTCACGGCGGTGGTTGGCCCCAACGGGTCCGGCAAGAGCACTCTGCTCAAGGGGTTGATTGGCCTTCTGTCCCCGCTCGATGGTCGTCTGGAACGCAACGGATTGCACCGGCGCGACATTGCCTACCTTCCTCAGCAGGCCGAGATCGACCGCAGTTTTCCGATCTCTGTTATGGAGACCGTGCTGCTCGGTCACTGGCGGAAGATAGGCCTGTTCCGTCCGGTTACGCGCACGCTGCGGCGGCAAGCCGAGGAAGCTCTTGTGGCCGTCGGTCTCGATGGCTTCGGCCGGCGGCCGATCGCTTCGCTGTCGGCGGGACAGTTTCAGCGGGTGCTGTTCGCTCGCATGTTGTTGCAGGACTGTCCGGTTGTCCTGCTCGACGAGCCCTTTACCGCGATCGACGCCAAGACCACGGCCGACCTTCTTGCCGTGGTGACACGCTGGCACGGCGAGCGGCGCACCGTGATCGCCGTTCTGCACGATCTCGATCAGGTGCGGGAGAACTTTCCCGACACTCTTCTGATCTCCCGAGAGCCCATCGCCTGGGGATCGACGGCCGAAGTGCTGCGCGCCGAGCATCTCTTCCAAGCAAGGCAGATGGCCGAGGCGTGGGATGACCGCGCCGAGATTTGCCGGCGGAGCGTCGTCTGATGGACCCCTATGCCGCGCTCATCCAGCCGTTTGTCGAGTTCGAGTTCATGCGCAGGGCGCTGGTGGCCTGCCTCGCGCTCAGCCTCGGCTGCGGCCCGGTGGGTGTGCTCCTTGTGTTGCGCCGCATGAGCCTCGTCGGCGATGCCCTGAGCCACGCCGTGCTGCCAGGGGCGGCCATCGGTTTCATCATCGCCGGGCTCTCGCTTGTCGTCATGAGCTTCGGCGGCTTCATCGCGGGCCTTGCGGTGGCGGTTCTGTCGGGCCTCGTCGCGCGCGTAACGCCGCAGCGCGAGGATGCGAGCTTTGCGGCCTTCTATCTCATCTCGCTGGCGCTCGGGGTGCTCATCGTCTCTACCCGTGGCAGCAACGTGGATCTCATGCACGTCCTTTTCGGAACCATTCTCGCCGTCGACGATGCCTCTCTGCAGCTTGTCGTCTCGATTGCGACGCTGACCCTGGTCATCCTGGCAGTCATCGGACGCGGGCTGATCATCGAGTGCTTCGACCCAGGGTTTCTGCGCGCGGTGGGTGGGCCAGGTGCCGCTTTGCACTTCGCCTTCCTGATGCTGGTTGTCATGAACCTCGTCGCCGGCTTCCATGCGCTGGGCACGCTGATGGCGGTCGGGCTGATGATGCTGCCTGCCGCCGCCGCCCGGTTCTGGGCCGGTCAGGTGGCGACTCTCGCGGCGACGAGCAGCGCCATCGCCTTCGCCGCCGGCTATGCCGGCCTGCTGCTCTCCTACCACGCCAGCCTTCCGTCCGGCCCTGCCATCATCCTGATCGCCGGCGGCATCTACATCGTATCGGTTGCCGCGGGACCGCGCGGCAGCCTGCGGACGCGGTTCCTGCCGCGCCGCCATCTCGAAGCCTGAACCGCAACGAAGGACCCGAACCATGTATCGCCTTTCGCGCCGATTGTTCCTTGCTGCGCTTGCCATGCTCGCCGTCGCAACGACTTCTCCATCCTGGGCGGCCGACAAGCTCAAGGTGGTCACCACCTTCTCCGTTCTTGGTGACATGGCGCAGAATGTCGGCGGGGAGCACATCGCTCTCACCACGCTGGTCGGACCGGATGGAGACGCTCATGTCTATGAGCCGACCCCGACGGATGCGCGCGCGCTGGCGGAGGCGGACCTCGTCATCGTCAACGGACTTGCCTTCGAAGGCTGGATCGACCGCCTGGTCAAGGCTTCGGGCTACAAAGGGACGGTCGTGGTGGCCAGCGATGGCATCACCGCGTTGAAAGTAGAAGACGATCACGATCATGACCATTCAGAGGCACATGCTGAGAGCGAGAAAGACCATCACCATGGCGAGCTCGACCCCCACGCCTGGCAGGATCTGGCCAACGGTCGCCTCTATGTCACCAACATCGCCCGCGCGCTTGCTGCCGCCGACCCGGCTCACGCGGCCGACTACCGCCGCCGGGCCGAGGCCTACGATGGCGAGCTCGCGGCGCTGGATCGCGACGTCCGCGCCCGGCTCGACGCCGTCCCCGCGGACCGGCGCAAGGTGATCACCTCGCACGACGCATTCCAGTACTTCGGGCGCGCTTACGGCATCGACTTCCACGCGCCGGTTGGCTTGAGTACCGAAAGCGAACCGTCGGCCGGCGAGGTCGCCGCGCTCGTTCGCCAGATGCGGGATGAGGGCATCCGGGCGCTGTTCGTCGAGAACATCACCGACCCACGCCTGGTTCAGCAACTCGCGCGTGAAGCCGGCGCCGTCGTCGGCGGCACGCTCTACTCGGACTCGCTTTCCGGCCCCACCGGTCCGGCGCCCACCTATCTCGACATGTTCCGCCACAATGTGAGCGAAATCGCCAAGGCCTTCACGAACTGAACAGTGAGCAGCCGTGGGATCGTGAACGCTCCGCAAACGAGGGAAGAGGCTATCCATGAATCAGATCCCCGTGACCGTTCTGACCGGCTATCTCGGCGCCGGAAAGACGACCCTCCTGAACCGAATCCTGACCGAGCAGCACGGCAAGAAGTACGCCGTTGTCGTCAACGAATTCGGCGAGATCGGCATCGACAACGACCTCGTGGTCAACGCCGACGAGGAAGTGTTCGAGATGAACAACGGTTGCATCTGTTGCACCGTTCGCGGCGACCTGATCCGCATCCTTGGCGGTCTGATGAAGCGGCAAGGCAGCTTCGATGGAATCCTCATCGAGACCACGGGCCTTGCCGACCCCGCCCCGGTCGCCCAGACCTTCTTTGTTGACGAAGAAGTTCGGCGGCGGACCTTGCTCGATTCGATCGTCACGGTGGTCGACGCCCGCCATGTCGTCCAGCGGCTGGGAGACAGCCATGAAGCGCTGGAGCAGATCGCCTTCGCCGACGTCGTTCTCCTCAACAAGACGGACCTCGTGTCGGCCGAGGAGTTGACGCAGGTAGAGAAGCGCATTCGGTCGATCAACGCGACGGCGATTATCCATCACACACAACGCTGCAAGGTCGATCTTGATGCGGTCCTAGGGCGCCGGTCCTTCGATCTCGAGCGCATCCTCGCGATCGAGCCGAACTTCCTCTTGGAAGATGATCATCAGCATGACGATGCAGTGAAGAGCGTGTGCCTGCTAACCGATCGTCCCTTGGACGGAGCTCGCCTAATGGGCTGGCTGCAGCGATTGCTGGCCGAGCGAGGGCAGGACTTCCTGCGGACCAAAGGGATCCTCTCCATCGCCGGCCAGGATAAACAGTTCGTCGTACAGGCGGTCCATATGCTCATGGAGGGCAATTTCACGAGACCATGGGGCCCAAACGAGAAACGAGAGAGCCGTCTGGTTTTCATCGGACGAAACACTGATGAGGCGGAGCTGCGTCGGCAGTTCGACACCTGCATCGCATGAGTTTCTCTACCGAACAGGGCACGACGTCGCTGCTCGATCGCATCGGCACAAGGCAGACGCTCCACGCCTATGTGGTGGGCTTAGCGTTCCTTGAGGGGGGGTTCCTCGCGGCGGCTCTCGGAGATGGTCAGGTCGCCCTCATCGGCAGCGAGAGCGCGGACGCTGCACGCTTCGTGTCGGCCCATAGCGGGGCCTGTCTTTCGCTGGCCGTCGACCTCGGCGGGGACCGTGTTCTGACCGGCGGAGATGATGGCCGGTTGGTGAGCACCGATATCGCTGGCACAGCCAGCACCATCAAAGCCATCTCAGGTCGGTGGGTCGAGCCGGTCGCTGTGAGTGTTGCGTCCGGACTGCGCGCTGCGGCCTTCGGCAAAACGGTACGCCTCTTCACTCGAGATGGTTCAGAGGTTGGAGCATTCGATCACCCGAACACCGTCGGTGGTCTTGCGTTCGACCCAAAAGGACGACGGCTTGCGACCGCCCACTATGGCGGCGCCAGTCTCTGGTGGGCGAAGGCCGACGGGCAGCAACCCAAACGGCTTGCCTGGTCGGGCTCGCACCTAAGTCTGGCCTGGAGCCCGGACGGGGAGTACATCGTCACCGCGATGCAGGAGAACGAGCTGCACGGGTGGCGTGTTGCGGACGGTGCCGATATGCGGATGCCTGGCTACCCGTCGAAAGTGAGGTCAATGACCTGGCTGCCGAGGGGAAGGTACCTGGCGACCAGCGGCGCGGAGCCCGTCGTCTGTTGGCCCTTCCACGGCAAGAGCGGCCCCATCGGCAAGGCACCACTCGACCTTGGGTGGGGCTTCGAGGGCGTGGTAACGGTTGTGGCGGCCCACCCCCGGCATGACGTGGTCGCCGCCGGATACGAGGACGGCGCGGCCATCCTGGTGCAGATCGACCGCGATCATCCGGTTTTGGTCAAGCCGCCAGGCGAGGGCGCTGTCACCGCGCTCGCCTGGTCGGCGGACGGACAGCATCTCGCACTCGGCACCGAGAGCGGCTTTGTTGGTCGGGTTCGTCTCTCGGACTGGCGAGCTCCTACATGAATGCGTTCTGACTGTAGCCCGGCTCGGATACGGGACCCTATGTGCAAGGCTCACAACTCGCAGAAATACCGAGCATAAGCTCCAGGATGGCGGAGTCCCGATCGACGCTGATTGGGATCCCGAGTCTATGTTGATCTCAACAGTTGCTTCAAGCAGTTGACGCCGTCTTGGCCGGGATTCCACTTCGGAGCCAATTCACAGGTCAAGTTCGCTTTGGGGCCCGAGCAGCGGCACCGATTTGTCCCGGTTGACCCAGCCAAAGCCGACAGTCAGCGGTGGGTAAGATGGTGGGTATCGGTGCAGAGCGATTTTTTTAGCAATTGATATAATTTGGCATTTTTTGATTTCATGGCGGATGGGGTGGGATTCGAACCCACGGTGGGCTTGCACCCACGCCGGTTTTCAAGACCGGTGCCTTAAACCACTCGGCCACCCATCCATGGCATCACCGCGCGCCATGCCTATACAAGGCGGCG
>VGET01000191.1 GCA_016869195.1 Alphaproteobacteria bacterium
GTCAAGCAATCCGGTGGACACCTGACGATCCGAAGCGCGGTCGGCCGGGGCACGACGATCGAGCTCTATTTGCCGCGGGCCGTCGTGCAAGAGATTGCGCCAGAAACGACATCGCCCGCGCGGCTGGCCGGCTAAAGCAGCACCTCGACAAACCCGATCGTCGCCAACACCGCGATCACCAGGATCGTGAGCACGATCAAGGTCACCTTGATGAGCCGCCAGACCGAATGCTGCGGCGTCGCGAACGGCATCAGGTTGAAGATGAGCCCGCCCAGAATCACCATCAGGCAACCAGCGCCATAGAGCGGCAGCCAGAAGGGCTGGAACACGAGCGCGAGCGCCAGAAGGCAAAAGCCGATGATCGACCAGGTGACGAAGCGCGCGGTGCGCGGCGTCATCGGTTGTTGCTTCCACAGCGCGAATTCGCTCGGCGGCTTAGGGCTCGGCTCGTTCATGGCTCGATGCGCCGCCCCTCGCCATCAAACAGGTGCACCTGGCTGACAATCGGGCGAAGCCTGAGCGCCGAGCGCGGCCGCAAGCCCGAGCCGCGGGCCAGCACGACCCGCAGATCCTCGCCGCCCGCGGTCAAATGCACCAGGGTCTCGGCGCCGAGCGGCTCGATCACATCAATCGTGCCGCCGAGCGTATCGGCGCCGGCCTCACTCATCGGCTCGAAGGCGCGAGGACGAATGCCGAGGGTGATCACTTGCCCGGGCGGCGGCAATGTCCGGTTCGCGGTCGCGATGTCGAGCACGAGCGGCTGCTCGAGCACGTTGAGTGTGAGGCGCCCCTTGGTGTCGGGCAGGCGTGCGGCGGCCAGCAAATTCATCTGTGGCGTGCCGATGAAACCCGCGACGAAGACATTGGCCGGGCTTGCGAAAATATCGTGCGGAGTCGCCACCTGTTCGATGAAGCCGTCGCGCATCACGGCGATGCGATTGCCGATGGTCAGCGCCTCAATCTGATCATGGGTCACGATCACGGTCGCGCGCTTGAGCCCGGTCAGCAGCGTCTTGATCTGGCTGCGCATCTCCTGCCGAAGCGCGATGTCGAGCCGGCTCAAGGGCTCGTCGAACAGGAAGCAGGTCGGGTCGCGGATGATGGCTCGGCCGACCGCGACGCGCTGCTTCTCGCCCTCGGCCAAGCGACCTGGCACGCGATCCAACGCATGGTCGAGCTCCAAGAGCTTCGCGATGTGCGCGACGCGGCGCTTAATGTCCTCCGGACTCGCCTTTTCGGCATGCAGCGGGAAGGCGAGGTTCTCGGCGACCGTCAGGCTCGGATAGAGCGCGTAGAACTGAAACACCATGGCGATGTCGCGCTTCTTGGGCGGCAGATCGTTCACCCGTCGCCCGCCGATCATGATGTCGCCGGCACTCGCCCATTCGAGGCCGGCGATCATGCGGAGCGTCGTCGTCTTGCCGCAGCCCGAGGGCCCGAGCAGGCACATCACTTCGCCGGCCTCGACGTCGAGGTCGACATCGTTCACGGCAACCATCTTGCCGAAGCGCTTGGTGAGGCCTCTGAGCTCGATATCGGCCATCGCGCTATCGCTTGATCGTGCCGAAGGTGACGCCGCGCAGGAACTGGTTCTGCAGCAGGAAGGTCACCAGCACGACCGGAATGAGGAACAGCGTCTCGATCGCGGCCAGGAGGCCCCAGCGCACGCCGATGTCGCCGCCGATGGTCTGCGCCATGGCGACCGGAATGGTGCGAACGTCCCGGCCGCCGAGGAGCAGCGAAAAGAGGTATTCGTTCCAGGTGAGAATGAGGCCGAACACCGCGGTCGCCGCGATGCCGGCCTTGACCTGCGGCAAACAGATCTTGAAGAAGATGCGCCATTCGGACGAGCCGTCCATGCGCGCGGCGTCCTCCACCTCGCGCGGCAGCTCATCGAAGAAGCTCTTCATCATCCATATCGTGAACGGCAGGTTGAACGCCGAATAGAGCAGGATCATGCCGTGATAGGTGCCGGCGAAGCCGGTGACCCGGAACATCAGAAAGATCGGGATGATCACGATGATGGGCGGCAGCATCCTGGTGGTCAGGATGATGAACATGTAGGTGTCATTGCCCTTCAGCGGATGACGCGAGAAGCCATAGGCCGCGACGGTTCCGATGATGAGCGCCAAGAGCACGGACGCGCCGGCGATGAAGATCGAGTTGAAGAAGAACAGGTCGAAGCCGGTGTCGACCGCCTCGGCGCCGGCCGAATAGCTGCGCGAGAACACGCTGTAGAAGTTCTCGAGCGTCGGCTCGAAGATGAACTTGGGCGGAATTGCGAGCGCGTCTGCATAGCTCTTGAACGCGGTGAGGATGATCCAAAGCACCGGGAAGAAGTAGATCAGGCTGATGACGGTCGCGAACGCCGTGCGCCCGAGCCCCGCCTTGCCGATCTCGCGCTTGCGCCGGAAGATCATCGCGGTGCCTCTGTCGCTCGTCGCTGCACACCAATCTCAGTCGTCATGCCCGGGCGAAGACCCGGGCATCCAGGTCGCATCGCCAGGTGTCTCCGCCTGGCCTGGATTGCCGGGTCAAGCCCGGCAATGACGCAATGGGGAAGCCGCCATTCCATGCTCACACCTCTTTCGCTCGTCGTTGCACGAAGAAGAGGTAGAGGTTGGTCAGCACCACCACGGCGAACAGGAGGATGTAGCCGAGCGCGGCTGACTCGCCTGTTCGAAAATACTGGAAGGCGACGCGATAGACATAGACGCCGATGGTTTCCGTCGAGGTGCCGGGCCCGCCCTCGGTGATCAGGAACACGGCGTCAAACAGCTTGAAGGTTTCGATCGTGCGGAACAGCACGGCCAGCAGCAGGAGCCCGCGGATATAGGGGAAGGTGATGGTGCGAAAGCGGCGCCACCACGACGCGCGATCGATTTCCGCCGCCTCATAGAGGTGCTTCGGCACGCTCACCAGGCCGGCCAGCACCAGCAGCATGACGAACGGCGACCACATCCAGACATCGGCGAAGATGATGGCGCCGATTGCGCCGACCGGCGTCTGCAGCACGATGAAGGGCTCGCCGGTGATCGCCTTGACTGCTTGCGAGAGCAGGCCGAAGGTCGGTTCGTAATAGTAGCGGAAGAAGGCGCCGACCGCGACGAAGGACAGCATCATCGGCGTCAGCACCAGCATGAGCAGCACACGCCGGCCGGGAAAGCGCTTTTCGAACATGAGCGCGAGCAGAAAGCCGACCAGAAGCTGGAGCAACACGCTGATCGCGACGAACACAGCGGTCGTCTGGAACCGGCTCCACACCACCGGGTCGGAGAGCACCTTGGCGTAATTGTCGAACCAGATGAAGACGGGCTCCTTCATCCGGTTGGCGCGGTAGTTGTAGAAGCTCAGGCCGAACGACCAGAGCAGCGGAAAGATATTCATCAGGACAAGCACGAGAATCGCGGGCGAGACCAGAAGCGGCCCCCGATTGCGCGCGAAAAAGCGCTCGAGGAAGGTCTGCTCGGTCGCCGCGCGAGGCGTCATGCGTTCGTCCGGCCGGGGAGAGTTGGGGCGGCCCGTATGGACCGCCCCAGCCATCAATTAGAGCGACGACAGATCAATCCTGGATATGACCAGCCTCACGCAGCGTCTTGTCCTGGAACGCCGCGATGTTGTCGAGCGCCTGCTTGGCGTTCTGCTGGCCCGTGATCGCCTTGTCGAACTCTTCCTGCTGTTGCACCAGGAGCTCGAAAAACTCCGGAATGTGCCAGACGTCCTTCTGCCAGTCGAGGCTCGGGCCGAAGGCGTGGTTCCACGGCCGGTAGCTCGCATAGTCGGCGGAGTCGAACACGCTCTTGAGCCCGCTCTGGCCGCCGGCCTGGGCGAATTTGGTCTGCACCGGCGTCGAGAGCCACCACTTCACGAACTCGACGGCCTCATTGAGCGCCGCGCCCTCGGTCCAGGTGGTCAGCACGAACGGCTGGCCGCCGATGTTAGACCAGCGGCTGAGCTTGCCATCGGCGCCTTTGAGGCCCGGCATCTTGGCGAAGCCGGTCTTGTCGGCGACCTTCGAGTTTTCCTTGCTGATGGTCGTCTCGGCAAATCCGATCCATTCGATGTGGGCGGCGAGCTTGCCCTCGCGGAACAGCTCATCGGTCTTGAAGATGTCCATCGTGCCGGTCTTGGCCACCGGCGGCGAATACTGCAAGAGCGAGAGGTAGTGCTCGAACGCCTTGACCGCGATGTCCGAATTCACCACGCCGAGCGCCTGGCCCTTTGGCGCCTGGGTCTCGTCCCAGATATTGCCGCCATATTGCCAGATGAAGCCGTTGATCTGCATGCTCGAGAAGTCGTAGCCCTTACCGGCCTGATAAGCGATGCCGTAGAAGTCGTCATTCAGGGTTTCACCGGCAAGCTTGTCGCCTTTGGCGCGGCGGAAGAACTTGCCGAAGTCCTCCCACATCTTCCAGTCGACTTCGTTCATCTCCTCGGGCGTACAGGGCAGCTTGTAGCCCATCTTCTCCTGAAACGCCTTTTGCTCCTCTTCGTTGCAGAAGAGGTCCTTGCGATAATAGGTCACCAGCACGTCCGGCATCTGCGGGAAGCCGTAGAAGTTCTCGGACTTGTGCGGATAGGTCGAATAGGCCGCGACCAGGTTCGGGTGCAGGTCCTTGAAGATCGCCTGGAGCTCAGGGTCCTTCTCGATGATGTCGTTGATCTTGCGGTAGTAGCCGCCCTCGACGAAGGCGCCGAGCCACTGCGAGTCCGACACCGCCATGTTGTACTTCTTTTCGCCCGAAGTGAGCGAAGCGGCGAGGCGCGTGTAATAGTCAGGCCAGGGAATGAAATCCAACACCACCTTGACGTTGTTGCCGCTCTTCGCCTTGTACTCCTTGTTGGCGAGATCCTGCATGATGCGGGTCGGCGGCCAGTCGGGCGCCGCCATGTTGATCGTCACGTCCTCTGCGGCCGCCGGCCCGCCGAACGCGCCGCCGAGCGAAACGGCGAGCGTACCGGCGAGAGCGGTGGCTCTCAACTTCGTCCAATGCGACATCACATCCTCCCATTGGTTGTCAGACCGTAGGTGAAGCGTCCCTTCGTCACGGCGGCACCGAGCCCTAAGGTGGTGCAGGCCGTTACCCCGTCATGCCTCGGCCACCTACGCATGTGCCACGGCAAGGCCGGACTCCCTGATGAACAGCCGTGTGCACGCGGGATCGAGCGAGACCCTGATGGTCTCGCCCGGTGTCCGTCGCGCGCCCTCGACTTCCGAGACCACGAGCCGGAGCGGCGTGCCCGCGGCTTCAAGATCGAGAATCGTGATATCGCCCTGCGGCTCGGTCACCTTGATCTCGGCCTGGAAGGCGAGGCGCCCCGGGGCCTCGTCCGCCAGCGTCAGATCGTGCGGGCGAATACCGAGCAGAAACTCCGCACCGTGATCGAAGGCGGTGGTCACGTTCGGCAGCATCCGCGTCTCGAGTGCGCCGAAGGGCAGTTCGAGCCTGTCGCCGCGCGCATCGCGCAGCAGGCGCACTGGCACAAGATTGATCGGCGGGTCACCCACGAGGCGCGCGACGAACTCGTCCTGCGGCCCGAGATAGAGCTCATCCGCCGTGCCGATCTGCACGATGCGGCCCTGGCGCAGCACGCCGATGCGTTCACCCATCGAGAGCGCCTCGAGCTGATCGGGGGTGGCGAAGATCATGGTCGCCTTGAGCTCGCGATGCAGCCGCTTGAACTCGGCGCGCATCGCATGGCGCAGCTTGGCATCGAGATTGGTCAGCGGCTCGTCGAGCAGGAAGATCTGCGGCTGGCGGATGATGGCGCGGCCGATCGCGAGGCGCTGCTGCTCGCCGCCGGAGAGCGAGGCGGGCTTGCGCTTCAAGGTGTGGGTGATGCGCAACAGCTCGGCCGTCTCGTGCACCCGGGGCTTGATCTCGCGGCGGCTGAGGCCTGCCTCGCGCAAGGGATAGGCCAGATTGTCGAAGGTACTGAGGTGCGGATAGAGCGCGAAGCTCTGGAACACCATCGCCATGTTGCGTCGCTTGACCGGCACGTCGGTGTAGTCGACGCCATCCAGGATTACGCGGCCCTGATCGAGCTTCTCCAGGCCCGCGATCGAGCGCAGCGTCGTCGTCTTGCCGGCGGCCGAGGGCCCGAGCAGCGCAAAAAACTCGCCGTCATGCACCTCGAGGTCGACGCCGTTCAGCGCCTCGACCTTGCCATAACGCTTGGTGAGCCCCTGAAGCCTCAGGCCTGCCACGCGAGCGCCTCTCCCCTCTGCCAGGGCACCCAATCATGCGCCCAGCTCCCGACCGCCGATTGTTGTGGCTGGCCGGGCCCCGTGGGACGCATTGTGCACTCAACTTAAGCGGTCAAGTCAAGGCACTGTCGGTGACCGAGGTGCCTTGAGGCGGCTCCTAC
>VGET01000192.1 GCA_016869195.1 Alphaproteobacteria bacterium
CGAACGCGCCGGACCTCGAGTTCCAGGAAGATGCGCGTGTCGCCGCACGCCAGATCGCGAACCCGCCGCGTGCGACGGTCGTACCAGCCGCCATGAACCCGCCCGCAGCAGCCGCATGCCGTTTTTTTGAGCGTCGATTGAGGGTGATGATGCGCGCCTTCGGATCGCCGAACACGCCACGCACCTCCGGGTGCGGCCGAAACCCGGGGAACGCGTACGCGTCCCATAGGTGCCGCCGCCGCTTCGTTGATTTGGCCATCCGGATATCATGCGCCAAATCCAAACATCCAGCGAAACGCCTGAAACCAAGCGATCCTGCGGCTTTCGGACATGCCTACCTCGTCAAATCACCCACTCGTTTTCCTGATGAGCCAAATCTCTATGTACTGGCGAGTTGGATCCGCGCAGGCAAAAGCGCTATGGTGAACCTCAATACCGGCCTCGCAAGGCCGTAAGCGGCATTATTCGAGGTGCCCGAAAGTGATAAACTGAGGGGCGAATCCCAACCAAAGGAGGCGTGGACCATGCTGAATCGTCGATCTGTACTGCTCTCATCAGCCGCCCTTGCAGGAACCGCCTTCACGCGCCAGTTGGCGCATGCCAACCAGGAAATACGCGTCGGCGTGCTCTCGCCGATGACGGGCCCCGCCGCCCGCTTCGGTGCGATCCAGCAGAGCACGCTCAATCTCGCTGTCGAGGACGTGAACAACGCCGGTGGTATCAAGTCGCTCCGCGGCGGCACGATCAAGCTGTTCTTCGGCGACACCCGCGGCGAGGCCGACATGGGCGTCACTGAGACCGAGCGCCTGATCACGCGCGAGAAGGTGCATGCACTGATCGGCGCCTTCCAGAGCGGCGTCGGCCTGCCCTCGTCCGCAGTGGCCGAGCGCTATCAGATTCCCTGGCTGAACTTCGGCACCGTCAACAAGATCACCGAGCGCGGCTTCAAGTACATATTCCGTCCGCATGCCAACGACACGCTGAAGGCGGGCGCCCTGATCGGCGCCGTCATCGGCCTCGCCGCCTCTCGCGGCGGAGTGAAGACCGGCGTGATCCTCTCGGAGAACACCGAGTGGGGCAAGTCGGTTGCCGACAAGCAGAAAGGGTTCCTGGAGAAGGCCGGCGTCGAGATCAAGTTAGTCGAGCACTATCCCTATGCCGCACCCGACCTCACCTCCATGATCGTCAAAGCCCGTGCGCTCAGGCCGGACGTCGTGGTCGCCAACTCCTACCTGGGCGATGCCTTGCTGATCACGCGCCTGATGGGCGAGTACAAGATGAAGCCGACGGTCTATGCGGCCGGCGGCGGCGGCCACCTACAGCCCGATTTCGTTAAGGGAGCGGGGCCTCTCGCGGAAGGCGTGATCTGCGCCACTATCTGGGACGCAGCGCTCGGGCGCAGCCAGCCGTGGATCAAGGAGATCAACGACCGCCACGTCGCTAAGACCGGCGTGCCGATCACAGAGGATGCGGGCTGCTACTACCAGTGCTTCCAGGTGCTGGTCGACGCACTCGAGCGTACCAATGAGCTCGATCCCAAGAAGATCCGCGACGCGATTGCCGCCACTGACATCAAGGACCCCAAGCACAAGGCGATGTTCGTGCCTTGTGAGCGGCTGCATTTCGACGAGAACGGGCAGAACCCGACGGCGACGGCGATGGCCGTGCAGATCCAGCAGGGCAAGCTGCGCCTCATCTATCCGCAGACAGTCGCCGAGCCGGATGCCAAGCCGCTGTGGCCCTACCCGCAGAGCGCCTGAGCCTAAGAGCGAGCAGGCGAGATGCCGGGGGGCGGCGCCATGACCGAGCTGGTGATCCAGGGAGCGCTCAGCGGTCTGCTGATCGGAGGCGTCTACGGGCTGATCGCTCTCGGCCTAAATCTTGTGTTCGGCACCATGCGCGTCGTGAACTTCGCCCAGGGCACATTGCTGATGGTGGCGATGTTCATGAGCTACTGGCTTACAGCGAAGACAGGCCTGCATCCCTACCTGACGCCGCTGCTGACGCTGCCCGCGCTGTTTGGCCTCGGCTACCTCATCCAGCTCTGGCTGGTGTCGCCACTGCTGGCGCGCGAGAAGGCGCGCGAGCCCATGAGCGTGCTGCTGATGACGCTCGGGCTCTCGCTCGTGCTCGAGAATTCGGCGCTGATGGCCTTCAGCGCCGACTATAAGACCGTGCAGGTGGGCCAGACCAACGCAGTCTGGTTCATCGGCGACTACATTATCAGCATCGCGCGCTTCTGGGGGCTCCTCGCTATGGCCTCCACGGTTGCGCTGCTGTGGGCGTTCCTCACCCGTACTGATCTCGGCCGCGCCATCCGAGCCGTCGGCCAGGACCGGCAGGTTGCGCGCCTGCTCGGCATCGACGACCGCGTAATCTACAATTTCGCCTTCGGCATCTCGACCGCGATCATGGGGATCGCCGCGGCCGCGCTGCTGCCCTTCTACTACACGCACCCTGCGGTGGGGACGACGTTCCTGCTGAAAGCCTTCGTCATCGTCGTGCTCGGCGGCCTCGGCAGCATGCCAGGCGCCGCGTTGGGCGGCCTCGCTGTTGGCGTCATCGAGGGCGTGGTCGGGATCTTCACCGAGGCGGCGATGGCGCAGATCGTGCTTTTCGCCGTCTTCGTCACCATGCTGTTCTTCCGCCCCGCCGGCCTGCTCGGCGTCGAGCGCAAGTAGGGGGCCGGCGTGCGAGACGAGGAACGCCGCGTCGCTCTAGGTCTCGCCGTCGCGGCCGCGATCGCCCTTGCATTCCTGCCCGCGCTGATCCGCACCTTACTCGCCGACCACGCCTACTGGAACCAGATCTACGTCTGGGTGCTGTTCTTCGCCATGTGCGCGACGGCATGGAACATTATCGGGGGATATGCGAGACAGTACTCGTTCGGGCATGCCGCCTTCCTCGGCATCGGCGCCTATGTCTCCACATTGCTCTACCTGAACCTCGGCGTCTCTCCGTGGATCGGCATGCTCGCCGGAGGTATCGCCGCGGCATTGGCCGGTGCGATCATCAGCTATCCCTGCTTTCGCCTGCGCGGCGCATTCTTCTCGCTGGCGACGATTGCCTTCGCCGAGATGCTCCGCGTCTGGGGCGAGCTGACGGATCGCCTTTTCGGTATCCTCGTCAACGGCGCGCGTGGCCTCGTCATCCCGCCCGTCGGCTCCGATTTCTGGGCATTCCAGTTCACCGAAAAGGCGAGCTACGCTTATGTCGCCTATACGCTTCTGCTGATCACGCTCACAATTGCCTGGGCCGTCAAGCGCTCGCGGCTTGGCTACTACCTCGCCGCCATCGGCGACGACGAGGAGGCAGTGCAGAGCCTCGGCGTCGACACCGCGCGCATTAAGCTGATCGCGCTTCTGATCTCAGCCTTCCTCACGGCTGTAGCCGGCACATTCTATGCGCAGCTCGTGCTGTTCATCACGCCGACGCGCGCCATCAGCCTCGATCTGTCCGTGCAGATGGTGATAATGGCCGTCATGGGCGGCCTCGGTACCGTGTTCGGACCGCTGTTGGGCGCGATCATCCTGGTACCCGTTGGCGAGCTGACGCGTGCCGCGCTCGGCGGCAGCACGCTCCAGGGCGCCCACCTAATCGTCTACGGCGTGATCCTGATGTTGGTGGTGCGCTTCGCGCCCAAGGGCATCGAGGCCTTCGTCGCCGGCGCCTTCCGCCGCCTCATCGCCGCCATCGCCGACCGGCTCTATGGCCCCGCCAAGGCGCAGGACGACGTCGTCAACGCGCCCATCATCCAGCTGCCCGAGGCGAGCAGCAGCCTCGGCTTGCAGGCGGTTGCCGGCGGCGCCGTCCCGCTGGTGCTCGCCGACGTCACGAAGCGGTTCGGCGGCGCGGTCGGCGTCAAGGGCGTCAGCCTCACGGTGCAGCCAGGAGAGGTGGTCGGCCTGATCGGTCCGAACGGCTCGGGCAAAACCACGATCTTCAACCTCGTCACAGGCTACCTCGAGTCGCAGTCCGGTAGCATTGCCTTCGCCGGCCGGCCCATCGCTGGCCTTCCCCCGCACCGCATCAACCGCCTTGGCATCGCCCGCACTTTCCAGATCGTGCGTCCCTTCACCAGCCTGACGGTAGCCGAGAACGTCATGGTTGCAGCCTTCCCGCGCTGTACCACGGCCGCGGCAGCCCGCACCGAGGCGCTGCGCTGCCTCGCCTTCGTCGGCCTCTCGCACCGCGTCGACACCATCGCCGATGGCCTCAGCACGGGCGAGCGCAAGCGCCTCGAGCTCGCCCGCGCTCTCGCCACCCGCCCGCGCCTCTTGTTGATGGACGAGGTGATGGGCGGCCTCGACCAGCGCAGCCTGCCGGCCATGATCGATCTGGTGCAGCGCATCCGCGCGGAAGGCATCTCGCTTCTTATCATTGAGCACAAACTCAAGGTCATCACCTCGGTGACCGATCGCATCGTGATGCTGCACTTGGGCGAGAAGATCCGCGAGGGCGCGGCGTGCGAGGTCGTTTCAGATCCGCTGGTGATCGACATCTACGTGGGAGGTGCCGCTGCTGTGCGTTAGCAAACTCACCGTCCACTACGGCGGTTATCTGGCCTTGCGCGATGTCTCCATTGAAGTGCGCCAGGGCGAGATCGTTTGCGTGATGGGGGCAAACGGCTCGGGCAAGAGCACGCTGCTCAATGCCATTTCCGGCCTAGTCGAGGGCCAAGGTGGGGTGGTGCTCGAGGGCCGATCGCTGCAGGGGATTCCGACGCATGAACGTCTGGCTTTGGGGCTCGCCCACGTGCTGGAGCGACGGCGCCTTTTTCCTTATCTAACCGTGCTCGAGAACCTGCAACTCGGCGCCTACCTTCCCACGCTGCGCGGGGCGCGCGCGCAAGCGCTGGAGCGGGTCGAAAGCCTGTTTCCAATCTTGCGCGAGCGCCGCCATCAGCTGGCACAAAGCCTGTCGGGCGGCGAGCAGCAGCAAGTCGCCATCGCCCGTGCGATGATGGGCAACCCGCGCTTTCTGATGCTGGACGAGCCGTTCCTCGGTCTGTCACCATATATGGTCGAGGAGATTTCGCTCGTCATCCGGGCCGTGAACCAGGAAGGCGTGACCGTGCTGTTCAACGAGCAGAGTGTGCAGCTCTCGCTTGGCCTGTCTCACCGCGGCTATATCCTGGAGAGCGGCCGGCTTGCTCTGTCGGGGACAAGCGCCGGACTGCTGGCTGATCCCCGCCTGCACGAGATCTACATGGGGCTGTCGTACGCCTGATTCCCCGTCTATCCGCCCGCGCGCTCCACTGGGAGCGGACGGGCGTCGCTGAACGACTCTAGGGTCCTTCGAACAATGATATGTTCGGCGCATTCTCGACCATCCGGCGCGGACTGTAGCTGATTTCGCGAATGATTTCCGCCGCGGCGGGTTCGTTTTGTCTACCCGCCAGTACCTGTCGGGTGCAGCGAACGGACTCCCCCTTCATGCCGCGGCGAGCCGTTCCAAGGTCACCATCCTACGCATGTTGTACGCAAGGTTCTGCAAGCCGATCGTAGCGCGTGCGCGCACGATGCCGATGGTGCGCACCATCCGGCCGTCCACCGAATTCTGCTGCGCTCCGAACACACGCCGATACGGGCGCAGATACTGCTCTTGGCGCGGTTGGCTCGGATTTGCGCATCCGAGAGCGAGTGGTTGCGGTGGGCGCTCCGGTGAATGCGGCTGCGAAAGCCGCGGGCCTTGAGCTTCGCCTCGATCTCGTCGGAGCGGTAGGCGCTGTCCGCCCAGACCTGCAGATTGCTCGCCGCTGAGCAAGCCTGGACAGTCACTCCGGTGAGAAAGCAATTGTTCGCCGACTGTGAATCGGCGCCGAACTGGGGCCCCACCGGAAGGCAACTCAATGCCCAGACCTAGAACGGAATTTGGTGGATACGGTGGGGTCCCAGTTGGCGCCGATCGGGACCCCGCCCAATCACCACTTTTCTTCGTGTCTTCAGCATCTTGCGCCGAATTCTCCCGGGGTCCCAGTTCGACGCCGATTCAAAGGTGGATCGAGGAAGGACGCAACCCGACGCGTGCCGGCCAGGTCTTCGCTCGGCCTCTCAACACCGCCTATGTCGACGCCAACGGCAACGTCGTGAGCGTCACGGTCTCCGGTGGCAGCGATCCGGCGGGATAACGTACAGAATCTTTCGCACTTTCGGGAATGGTGGCTTCTTCTAGAGTGAAGGAGCAAACGATGAGCAGTGAGACTGCGATGGGCCAGGTGATCCAGATCGACGAGGCTCGGATCAGGGATCATCTGGGAGAGATGGTGCGCGGCACGGTCGAGGAGACGCTGAATGCACTCCTTGCGTCTGAGGCCGACCGTCTGTGCGGTGCG
>VGET01000193.1 GCA_016869195.1 Alphaproteobacteria bacterium
CGCGGATTGGTATCAGCCGCCCGCAGCATCCAGCATCGCACGTGCAAGCGCGACCGCCGCTTCGGCCTTGGACTTCTCCGCATCGCCCTGCGCATCGCGCAAATCGAGCTCGGCCTGCTCGAGCCGCTGCTTCACTTCGTCGCGATCGATCTCGTTGACCGGCACAGCTTCGGCCGAGAGCACGGTGCAGCGCTCGGCCGTGACCTCGGCGAATCCACCGGCCACAAAGAACTTCGCCTTCGATTTGACCGCGGGATACTCGAACACTTCGACGATGCCTGTGCGCACAGCGGAGATCAGCGGCGCGTGGCCTGGCAGCACGCCGAACTCGCCTTCGGCGCCGGGCACGACCACGAGCTCGGCCTGATCGGAATAGATCAGGCGCTCAGGCGCCACCAGCTCGAACTGAAACGTGTCAGCCATGGGCCAGCTGTTCCTTATGCGGCCTCGGCGGCCATGCGCTTCGCCTTCTCGACCGCCTCGTCGATGCCGCCGACCATGTAGAAGGCGGCCTCGGGCAGATCGTCATATTGGCCGGCGCACAGCGCCTTGAAGCCGGCGATGGTGTCCTTGAGGTCGACGAGCTTGCCGGGCGTGCCGGTGAACACCTCGGCGACATGGAACGGCTGCGACAGAAAGCGCTGGATCTTGCGCGCGCGCGAGACCGTCAGCTTGTCCTCTTCGGAAAGCTCATCCATGCCCAGAATCGCGATGATATCCTGCAGCGACTTGTAGGTCTGCAGGACGCGCTGCACCTCGCGCGCCACCTTGTAGTGCTCCTCGCCAATGATGCGCGGGTCGAGCATGCGCGAAGTTGAGTCGAGCGGGTCGACCGCCGGGTAGATACCAAGCTCGGCGATCTGGCGCGAGAGCACGGTCGTCGCGTCCAGGTGCGAGAACGAGGTGGCCGGCGCCGGGTCGGTCAGGTCGTCGGCCGGCACGTAGATGGCCTGCACCGACGTGATCGAGCCCTTCTGGGTCGAGGTGATGCGCTCCTGCAGCGTGCCCATGTCGGTCGCAAGGGTCGGCTGATAGCCGACCGCGCTCGGGATGCGGCCCAAGAGCGCCGACACCTCGGAGCCCGCCTGGGTGAAGCGGAAGATGTTGTCGATGAAGAGCAGCACGTCCTGGCCTTCCTGGTCGCGGAAATATTCCGCAACCGTCAGGCCGGTGAGGCCGACGCGCGCGCGCGCGCCCGGCGGCTCGTTCATCTGGCCATAGACGAGGGCCACCTTCGAGCCGTCGCCGTCCAGCTTGATGACGCCCGATTCGATCATCTCGTGATAGAGGTCGTTGCCCTCGCGCGTGCGCTCACCCACGCCGGCGAACACGGAATAGCCGCCGTGCTTTTTCGCGATGTTGTTGATCAGCTCCATGATGATGACGGTCTTGCCCACGCCGGCGCCGCCGAAGAGGCCGATTTTGCCGCCCTTGGCGTAGGGCGCCAGCAGATCGACGACCTTGATGCCGGTGATCAGGATTTCCGATTCGGTCGACTGCTCGGCAAAGGCCGGCGCCTGGGCGTGAATGGGGGCGGACTTCTTGGCGGTGATCGGGCCGCGCTCATCCACCGGCTCGCCTACCACGTTCATGATGCGCCCAAGCGTCTCGGGGCCGACCGGCACGCGGATCGAGGCGCCGGTGTCGCTCGCCTTCTGGCCGCGCACCAGGCCGTCCGTCGTATCCATCGCGACGCAGCGCACCGTGCTCTCGCCGAGATGCTGCGCCACTTCGAGCACGAGGCGCCCGCTCTCGCGCTCGACATGGAGCGCGTTGAGAATTTGCGGCAGCGCGCCGTCGAACTGGACGTCGACCACGGCGCCCATCACCTGGGTGATTCTGCCGATCGTATTCTGCTCCGCCATGAACCAAGCTCCCGTGGGCTAGAATGCTTACCTGCGTCTAGAGCGCCTCGGCGCCCGACACGATTTCGATGAGTTCCTTGGTGATCTGGGCCTGACGCGTGCGGTTGTAGTTGAGCGTCAGCTTGTCGATCATGTCGCCGGCATTGCGAGTGGCGTTGTCCATCGCGCTCATGCGCGCGCCCTGCTCGCTCGCCGCGTTCTCCAACAGCGCGCGAAACACCTGGACCGCAAGGTTGCGCGGCAAGAGCTCGCCCACGATCTCACCCTCGTCGGGCTCGAACTCGTAGCTCGCCGTATCCTTGGGCTGGGCCTCGCCGGCGTTCGCCCCGGCATCGGCCGGCGCAAAGGGAATAAGCCGCTGGAAGGTGACGACCTGGCTGATCACTGAGCGGAAGCGGTTGTACACGATGGTGCAGCTGTCGAACGCGCCTTCGGCATAGAGCGCCGTGAGCCGCTCGGCGATGGCGGCGGCCTCTTCATATTTCGGGCCGCGTCGGCCGATGCCCTGTACCTGCTCGACGATCAGCGTCGCATAATCGCGCGAGATCTGCTCGCGGCCCTTGCGGCCGACGCAGAACAGCTTGACCGCCTTGCCTTCCTTCAGCTCGGCCTGAATGCGCCGCCGGGTCGCGCGCACGATCGAGGAGTTGAAGGCGCCACAGAGGCCGCGATCGGCGGTCGCCAGCACGATCAGATGGGTCTTGTCCTGGCCCGTGCCGACGAGCAGCGGGTTGCCATCCGGCCGTCCGCCCATCGCCTGTGCGAGCGAGGACACCATGCGCTCGAGCCGCTCGGAATAGGGGCGCGCGGCCTCGGCCGCCTCCTGCGCACGGCGCAGCTTCGATGCGGCGACCAGCTTCATCGCCGAGGTGATCTTCCGCGTCTGCTTGACGCTGTTGATCCGGATCCGGAGGTTTTTCAGACTCGGCATCGCCGCTTCCTAATTTGTCGCACGCATCGCTCGACGCCCATTTTCCGTCATGCCCGGGCACAGACCCGGGCATCCAGACTCTTGGGGAAGCACCCGTCGGGCCAGAGGCTGGATGGCCGGGTCAAGCCCGGCCATGACGGCCAGTGGGGATCGGTTCACCATGACTCGACCGACGCTCAACCTCAGCTGAACTTCTTCACGAAGTCGCCGAGCACGCCCTGGAGCTGCTTCTCGACGTCGGCGCTGATTTCCTTCGAGGTGCGGATCGAGTCGAGAATGCCGGCATGGCGTGCCTTGATCTCGCCCATGAACTCCTGCTCGAAGCGGGTGATCTTGTCGACCGGTACGTTGTCAAGATAGCCGCGCACGCCGGCGAAGATCGACACCACCTGTTCCTCGACCGACATCGGCGAGAACTGGTTCTGCTTCAACAGCTCGGTCAGGCGCGCGCCGCGGTTCAGGAGGCGCTGAGTCGCGGCGTCGAGGTCGGAGCCGAACTGGGCGAACGCCGCCATCTCGCGATATTGGGCAAGCTCGAGCTTGATGCGGCCGGCAACCTGCTTCATCGCCTTGATCTGCGCGGCCGAGCCGACGCGGCTGACCGAGAGGCCGACGTTAATCGCTGGCCGAATGCCCTGATAGAAGAGCTCGGACTCAAGGTAGATCTGGCCGTCGGTGATCGAGATCACGTTGGTCGGAATGTAGGCCGACACGTCGCCCGCCTGCGTCTCGATGACGGGCAGCGCGGTCAACGAGCCCGAGCCGTGGTCCTTGTTCATCTTCGCCGCGCGCTCGAGCAGGCGTGAATGCAGATAGAACACGTCGCCCGGATAGGCTTCGCGTCCTGGCGGGCGGCGCAGCAGGAGCGACATCTGGCGATAGGCGACAGCCTGCTTGGAGAGATCATCATAGATGATCAGGGCGTGCATACCGTTGTCGCGGAAGAACTCGCCCATGGTGCAGCCGGCATAGGGCGCGAGGAACTGCATCGGCGCGGGCTCGGACGCGGTCGCGGAGACCACGATCGTGTATTCCATCGCGCCGTACTCTTCGAGCGTCTTGACCACCTTGGCGACGGTGGAGCGCTTCTGGCCGACCGCGACGTAGATGCAGTAAAGCTTCTGCGACTCATCGCCGCCGGCGTTGACCTTCTTCTGGTTGATGATCGTGTCGATCGCGACCGCGGTCTTGCCGGTCTGGCGGTCGCCGATGATCAGCTCGCGCTGGCCGCGGCCGACGGGTACGAGCGAGTCGAGCGCCTTCAGGCCGGTCTGCATCGGCTCGTGCACTGAGCGGCGCGGCACGATGCCTGGCGCCTTGACCTCAACGCGCTGGCGCTTCTTCGCGTTGATCGGGCCCTTGCCGTCGATCGGGTTGCCGAGCGGGTCCACCACGCGGCCGAGCAGCTCCTTGCCGACCGGCACCTCGACGATCGCGCCGGTGCGGCGCACCACATCGCCCTCTTTGATGTCGCGGTCTTCGCCGAAGATCACGACGCCGACATTGTCGGTCTCGAGGTTAAGCGCCATCCCCTTGATGCCGCCCGGAAATTCCACCATCTCGCCGGCCTGGACATTGTCGAGGCCGTAGACGCGGGCGACACCGTCGCCGATTGAGAGCACCTGGCCCACCTCGGCGACGTTCGCCTCGGTGCCGAAATTGGCGATCTGCTCTTTCAGGATTGCCGAAACTTCGGCGGCGCCGATATCCATCGTCACGTCCCCTTCAACGCGAGTTCGAGATTCTGCAGCTTGGTGCGCAGCGAATTGTCGAGCATGCGCGAGCCGACCTTCACGATCAGCCCGCCGATCAGTGCGGGATCGACCTTGGTCTCAAGCGCGACGTCGCGCCCGACCACGCGGCGCACCGATTCGCGCACGGCCTCCATATGCTCAGGCTTCAGCGGAATGGCCGAGGTCACCTCGGCGGTCACCTCGCCCCGATGGCGCGCGAGGCGCTCGCGGAAGGCGGTGATCGTCCGCTCCAGCGCAAACAGGCGCCGGTTCTTCGCCATCAGCCCGGCGACATTGGCCACCAGCGGGTTGACGCCAAGCCGGCCGAGCACGGCGGCAACCGCGCGGCTCTGATCGGCGCGTGAGAGAATGGGGCTGCGCAGAAGCGCTTTCAGGTCCGCGCTCGAGCCGATCAGCGCCTGCAGGCGGCCGAGATCGGCGGCGACGGAGTCGAGTTGCCCGCGCTCATCCGCCAGCGCAAACAAGGCCGCGGCGTAGCGTTCGGCGAGGCCGGATAGGCCTGTGTCCTGTGCTGCCACCCTTCGGGCGCTCCCTAGGTCACGTCTGGCGCGGCCGTTGCGGCGGGCGCCGGCCGACGGTGTTTGATGGGATTCGCGATCACGACAACAGCCCTCGCGCAGCACCGCCCGCCCGAAAGGCGTGCGATTGGTAACACAACGTCAACCCCGGTTCAACGGCCCCGAGAATCAAAAGAAAACCCTATATTTTCAATATATTATGGCTTAGAGGAAGCTGTAGGGGTCGATGTCGACCTGAAGCGTGACGCGGCTTGAGCGCGGTACCAGCGCGAGCCATCGGCGCAAATGCGGCTGAAGCCGGATGTCCTTGCCCGCTTTGAACAGAAGTCGCTGCCGGTAGCGGCCGCGGAGGAGCGCCAGTGGGGCAGGGGCGGGCCCCAGAACCTCAATCTTGGCCGCCTCGCGATCCCCCCGCGCCGTGCGGGCGAGCGTCTGGGCGACCCGGCCTGCTTCGGCCTCGTGGGGCGATGACACGATCACGGCCGCCAGCCGCCCAAAGGGCGGCAGGCCATGCTCCCGGCGGGCTTCGCCTTCGGCCGCCAGGAAGCGGTCGCGCTCGCCCGACATCAGGGCCGTAATCACCGGGTGGGTCGGCATATAGGTCTGCAGCAGCACGCGGCCCGGCCGCTCGGCCCGGCCGGCGCGGCCGGCGACCTGCTGGAGCAGCTGGAAGGTGCGCTCGGCCGCCCTGAGGTCGCCGCCCGCGAGCCCGAGATCGGCGTCGACCACGCCGACCAACGTCAGCATGGGGAAATGGTGGCCTTTGGCGATGATCTGGGTGCCGATGATGAGGTCAACCTCGTGGCTCGCAATACGCTGGACGAGGTTGTTTGCCTCACCCGGAGTCGTGATCGTGTCACTGGTCGCGAGCGCCAGGCGTCGTTCGGGGAAGAGGGCGGACACCTCCTCGGCCAGGCGCTCGACGCCCGGCCCGCAGGCGGCGAGCTTGCCGAGCGCGCCGCAGGCCGGGCAAGCCTCGGGCAGCGCCGTGCCATAGCCGCAATGGTGGCACGTGAGCCGCCCGGCGAGCCGATGTTCCACCAGCCAGGTCGAGCAATTGGGGCAGCCGAGGCGATGGCCACAGGCCCGGCACAAGGTGAGGGGGGCGTAGCCGCGCCGGTTGAGAAAGAGCAGCGCCTGTTCCCCGGCCGCCATGGTCTCGCGGAGGGCCGTGCGCAGCGTGGCCGAAAGCCAAGCCCCGCGCGGCGGCGCTTCGCACCTGAGATCGATGGCCTGCACGGCGGGGAG
>VGET01000194.1 GCA_016869195.1 Alphaproteobacteria bacterium
CGATTTCCAGGATGAGATCGCATGCCTGGGGATCGAAGCATCGCCCTCCTTCGTGCGAGAGCCCAAGGGCAACGGCGTCGCAGAGCGCTTCATCCGAACCTTGAAGGAGAACCTGCTGTGGCTGCGGGCCTTCGACACCATCGAAGAGCTGCGAGCCGCCCTTGGCGAGTTTGCCACTCGCTACAACCAAACTTGGCTCGTCGCCCGGCACGGCTATCGTACCCCGGCCCAGGTGCGGGCTGATCAATCCCGACTTGATCAGAACGCTACGGCCGATCTAAAGTTGGCCGCTTGAATAGGCCCAGCCGAGTCTCTCAAAACCGGGCCGTAGTACAGCCGCGATTTGCTATGATGCTCCTTCGCGGCCTTTGTTCGGCCGCTTGGGGAGGCCGGACCATTTTTCGACGCATCTTGAAGCGCTACAAGTGGGTCCATCTGCTCGCCCTCGGCGTGCTGATCGGCGTGGTTGTGCTGCGCGTGGCTGATCCTGCTGCGTTGCAGGTGTTTCGCTTCAAGATCTTTGACTTATACCAGCGCGCCGAGCCGCGCGAGATCACCAAGCAGCCGGTCGTCATCATCGATATCGATGAGGAAAGCCTGGCGGAGATCGGCCAATGGCCGTGGCCGAGGACCGTGATCGCGCAGCTGATCACGAAGCTGATCATCGATTACAAGGTACCGGCGGCAGCGCTCGATATTGTCTTCGCCGAACCCGATCGCACCTCGCCCAATTTGATTGCCGCGAACGTCTCGGGCCTCGATGAGTCGCTGACCAGCGCCCTGTCTAGCCTGCCGAGCAACGACGACGTCTTTGCTCATGCGATCAAGGCGGCGGGGCGCGTGGTGCTCGGCCAATCAACCACCTCGCGCGAGGTTGCCGGCGAGGATGACCGGAAATCGGTCAAGGCCAGCATCGGTGTCCGCGCCGCCAAGGGCGTCGACCCCAAGAACTTCGTCTTCAGCTTCTCCGGCCTCGTACGGAACCTCGAGGTGCTGGAGAAGGCGGCTGCCGGCATCGGCGTCTTCACCTTCAAGCCTTCGCACGACGGCATTGTACGCCAGGTGCCGCTCGTTATGCGGGTCGGCGACCAGTTCTATCCGGCGCTCTCGCTCGAGCTTCTGCGCGTCGCAACCGGCCAGAAGACCATCATGATCAAGGCGGATGTCGCGGGGATCTCATCCGTCGTGATGAAGGGCTTCGAGGTCCCGACCACGAGGAACGGTGAGTTCTTCCTGCGTTTTGCGCCGCACACGCGCGATCGCTATGTCTCGGCGCGCGACGTGCTGAATGGCACGCTGCCACCCGAGCGCCTCGCCGGCCACATGGCGTTGATCGGTACTTCGGCCGTCGGCCTCCTTGATATCAAGGCGACTCCGGTCGATGACGCGATGCCGGGGGTTGAGCTGCACGCCCAGCTGCTCGAGAACGTGTTGACCAAGAGCTTCCTGACCATGCCCAACTGGGCGCTCGGAGCCGAACTGATCGCGCTCGTGATCGTCGGGCTTCTCATGATCGCGCTCGTGCCGTTCCTCGGTTCGCTCTATACGCTGTTGCTGGGCATGATCCTGATCTTCGGCTTGTTGGGCCTCTCCTGGTACATGTTCTCCTCGCTCGGGCTCCTGCTCGACATGGTCTATGTCGCGCTCGTGGCCTCGCTCATCTATGGCGTCATGACCTATCTCAACTACATGAGGGAAGAGCGCGAGCGGCGCCAGGTGCGCGGTGCCTTCAGCCGCTACATGTCACCCGCGCTCGTCGAACAGCTGGCGCAGGACCCGACGCGGCTCAAGCTCGGCGGCGAAATGCGCGACATGACGCTGCTCTTCTGCGACATCCGCGGCTTCACCACGATCTCTGAGCAGTTCGACGCGGCCGGTCTGACCCGCTTCATCAACCGGTTCCTGACGCCCATGACCGAGCTCATCCTCGCGCGGCGCGGCACGATCGACAAATACATGGGCGATTGCATCATGGCGTTCTGGAATGCGCCGCTCGATGATCCGGATCACGCCAAGAACGGCGTGCGCTCGGCGCTCGCCATGGTCGATGGGGTCAAGGCGCTGAACGCTCAGCTCAAGTCCGAGGCGGAGACCGAGCAACGCAAGTTCGTGCCGATCAATATCGGCATCGGGCTCAATTCCGGCATGGTCTGCGTCGGCAATATGGGCTCCGACATGCGGTTCGACTATTCGGTGCTGGGCGATGACGTCAATCTCGCCTCGCGGCTCGAGGGCCAGTCAAAGACCTATGGCACCGACAACGTCATCGGCGAGAACACGCGCACCAAGATCGAGGGCTTCGCCTGCCTCCAGCTCGACCGCATCCAGGTCAAGGGCAAGACCGTGCCGGTCGATATCTACACCTGCCTCGGTGACGAGGCGCTGGCGGCGACACCCGAGTTCAAGTCGCTCCAGGAGCGCCACAAGGAGATGTTCACCACCTATCGAATGCGGGATTGGGCCGCGATGCGCCGCAAGCTCGCCGAGTGCCGGGCGCTCGCCAAGGACCAGCGGCTCACAACGCTCTACGATCTCTACGAGGAGCGGCTCGGATCATACGAGGCCGCACCGCCCGGCGAAAGCTGGGACGGCGTCTACGTCGCGAAGTCGAAATAGCGCTGACGGCGTTACGCCGCGCGGCCAATCACTCGAACGGCCAGCTACGCGAGAAGCTGGGGTCCTCTTCGGCCCCGGACGCTGCGGGCTCGATGACGGCGGCGGTGATCTCGGGTTCGCTCTCCAGGATCACGGGCTCAGCCTCAATCGGGGCCGGGTCAGCTACGGCAACCTCGGCTTCCACTTTCTTCGGAGCCGGCTCGGCCTTGGCCGCGACCTTCTTGGCCTTCGGCTTCTCGTTGGCCACCACATCGGTCTTCTTCGCCTTGGCCTTGGGTGCTTCGGCCGCCTTCTTGGCCTCGGGCTTGGGCGCAGGCTCCACGGCGTCGTCGGCCCCAAGACTCACCGTCTTGACGCTGTCGAGCGGCGCGCCGGCAACCGGCTGAGACTCGCCGTCAGGCGAAACGGGCATGAGCGCCCCGCTGTCGTCGGGCGGCGCATCGGAACCTGCCGCGACATTCGGGATGGTCAGGCGGCCCATCGCGGCCAAGAGGCGATAGGTCGCGACCCGCGCATCATGCTGTGCGGTGAACAGATTGATGTCTGCGCCGAACACCCCGTTCTCGGCGTCGAGCACGTTGATCGCGGTCTCCTTGCCCGCCTCGAGCAGCTTGCGTCGCGCGTCGAACACCTCGGCCGCGATATTGACCGCGTTCTGCAGCAGCGAGACGCGTTCGCGCGAGGTCTCGAGCGCCTGCCAAGCAAGGCGCACTTCCTCGGTCACCTTGCGGCGGGTGAAATTGGCGGTGTCGATGGCCGAGAGATATTGGTGCGAAGCCTGAGCGGCCGCCGCGTGCGTGGCGAACCCATTGAACAGTTCCCAGTTCACTTGGACCTTGGCCTTGTAGTCACGCCGGGTACCAATCACGGCGTTGAAGTCTTCCTCGTAGTTGGCGGTACCTACCAGACTGATCTGCGGCCAGAAGGCGGATTTCGCCCCACCACGTGCCTGATCCACCACCGCGACCTGCCCGAGCGCCGCCTTGATCGACGGATGCTCAGCAAGTGCCGCCTTGATTGCATCGTCGACGCTTTCGGGCACGAGCGCGATCGGCGCCGTCGGCATCACCATGTCCTTGACCACCGGCGCCGTGCCGAACACCTGCTCATAGCGGCTAAGCGAATCTTTCAGCGTGCCCTGGAACGCGACACGCCGCTCCTTCGCGATCTGGAGCCGTGATTTGGCTTGAAGCACATCGACCGTGATGCCCGAGCCGCGCTTGACCCGCTCGTCCTCGAGGTCGAGCTGGCGCACGATGTTGGCCTCCGTGGCCTGCGCGAGCTTCACGAGGCGAATGTTGCGCAGCACCTCGAGATAGGTCGTGATCGCCTCGGATATGACAGCCTGGTTGCCGCCCTCGAGCTGCGCCTCGGCCACCGACTTCTGCGCCTTGGCGCCATCAAGGGCGGTTTCGTTGCGGAAGCCGCTGAACACGGTTTGGGTGATCGTGACCGTCGCCTGGGTGGCGGCCCGGCTATTCGGCTTTCCATTACCAGTTGTGCGGGTCCCCGGGCTGTTGATGTGCTCATAGCCATGGGAGCCGTCGAGGCGGGCCTTGGGCAGAAACTCGCTGAAGGCGCGATTGATCCCTTCCTCGGCCACCGCGACGTTCTCCCGCCCGACCTCGATCTGCGGATGGCTGACGAGCAGGCTGTTCAGCTCGTTGACCAGGGTGTCGGCCCATGAGGCAGCGGGCGTCAGCGCGCTCGCCCCCAAGAGGCCGCCCAGCATGACAATCGCGACGCGAATGGCAGGGTTTTTCATGGTCGAACTTCCACCCCAGAGCGTATTTGTCTTGCCTGCAGGAGACTGCACTGTGGCAGCCACGCGGCCCTTCCTGAGGCAGCACCCCTCGATTCCGAACAATTTACCATACCAACCCCTAACCAAAAGACCGATGTCAACGGCGTATGCCAAATGCGCATCAGTGCCGTTGCATGGGAGCAACGCCCGCCGACATGGCGGCGTGCTTAGCAATGAATGGAAAGTACCAGGGGCTGGGAGTGACCCCGGCCCCTTTGACGTCGTTCGTGCAGGGTTCTATGACGTCAGGCGTCCAGCACGAGATTGCCCTTTGGCACCGAGACGCAGGCCAGGCACGACCCGGCCTCCGGTTTGGCACCCGGCTCCTGAAGGTATTTGACCTCGCCGCTCTTGATCGCGGTGATGCAGGTGCCGCAATTGCCGGCGCGGCAGCCTGAATCCATCGTGACGCCATTGGCCTCGGCGAACTCAAGGATGGAGCCGATATCCGGCGCCCAGGGGATTGTCTTGTTTGACTTGGCAAAGCTGACTGTGATGCCGGCGGCCGCAGCCGACGCCGCGGTCGCGTCAGGATGTGCGACCGGCGCCGTCTTCTTCACCGTGGCCGGGCCGAACGCCTCGAAGTGGATGTGCTTCTCCGGCACACCCCAACCTTCAAGATCCTTCACGATCGAGTTCATCATGGGCGGCGGGCCGCAGATGTAGAAATCGTAGTTATTGGACGGCAGCAGCTTCTTGAACAGCTCGACGCTCACCCGCTCGCTCTGGTCGAAGTGCTTGCCCTTCTCCTCGCCGGGCTCCGGGTCGGAATAGCAGATCTGGAGGCGCACATTGTCATGCTCGCGTCGGATCTTTTCGAGATGCTCCTTCATGACGTGCTCTTTACTGTTGCGCAAGCCGTAGAAGAACCAGGTCTCGCGCTTGGAGCCGGTCTCGACCACGTGATTCAGCATGCTAAGCACGGGCGTCAGACCGATACCACCGCCGATCAGCACGATTGGGGTGGTTTTGCTCGTGTCGAGGAAGAAGCCGCCGCCGGGAGCCTTGACATCGATGATGTCGCCTTCGTTGAGACCGTTGTGGAAGAAGTTGGATGAGAGGCCGGGCGGCAATTCCGGTTTATCGCGCGGCGCCGGCACCGCCTTGATCGAGCAGCGGTAGTAGTCCGGGTGGTTCGGGCTATCCGAGAGTGAGTAGCAGCGGATGATCGGCTTCTTCTGGCCCGGAATATCGAGCTGGAAGGTGAGGTACTGGCCCGGCTTGAACGGCGGCAGCGGCTTCTTGTCGTGGGGCGCGAAATAAAACGAGCAGATGCCGCCGCCTTCCTTCACCTTGCGCACGATCTCGAACTTGCGAAAGCCGTTCCACGAAAGCTCGCCGCGCTCGCGCTCGATGCGCCGCTCGTCCATCACCTGCCCGATGCGCGCCTTGAGGTATTCGTCCTCGAGCAGGTGCGTGCGTGCAGACACCAGGCTGCGTCGCCAGCTGCCGACGCCTGCGCTCACCGCATACAGGCTAAAAGCGGCGAGCGCGACCAGCGCGACGATCTGTACCGCAATCTCCATCGCTCACTCCTTGCAGGTGATCAGAACTTGCGCCGAAGCTCGACCCGCGCGCCGGTCAGATCGTCATCTTGATCACGCAGGCCATGCATGGCGTCCGCCCGGAGAAGCAGATTCTCCGTCAGTGGCAGCTGGTAGCGCAGGCCAATGGCGTACTCGTTACCCTTGGCCGAGCGGCCGCCCTCGTTATCGCCCTCGATCACCTGATTGGTGGCAACTTCGACCACAATCTGCTGATCGAGGTTGAACAG
>VGET01000195.1 GCA_016869195.1 Alphaproteobacteria bacterium
ATTCGCCATTCTTCACGGGGGACGAAGAAATTTCGACCAAAAAACCCGGCGGCTACACCGCCGGCTAAACCAGTAGGCCAGAAGCCGGGCTACTACCGGGAATTTGCCCACGGATTTGTGAGCGACCAGGCCCGGCCAGTTCGCTCGCCCCCCTTGCGATTGCTCGGCCGGGTCAAGCTCCGCCTATACGGCAGCACATGGGGGCGCATGGCGGCGCCATAGTTGTCGTGAGCCGAGACGACGCCCCAGCGTGAGGGGGTGTCCAATTGACGCCTCATGGATCCCATCCAATTTGGTGCCATACATTGATCCGCGGTGGTCGCGGTGTGCGTCGATATGCTGCAGGTCGACCACGACGAGCGCACTCGTGCGCTTGCTCAACGCGAAGCCGGCCGACGTAAGATCGGGCAGCGCCGAGGGTCCGTTACGCCAGCTCACGCCCGCCCCTAAGAATTCCGGTGGGCGTGACGACCAGACCATTTCCGATGGTGAGCCGCATCGCCCCGCCCCTTCGTCGCTGATAGGTACAGACAGCCGTGCCGCCCCGCGATCATAGCTGACCTCGAGGCTTGAGTATTCATGACTTCAGTGAGCGTAACGGCCACGAGACTTTTCACCGTGGCGTCGCGTCTGGTGCCCCGTATAATGAGCGAAGTTTGTTCGACGAATTCGAGGGTGCGGCCAACCAGGATTGGCATGCGTGGACAGGAGCCCAAGCGAAGCACGAACTTTTCATCGATCCCCTAAGCCGGAGCAACAGGTATGGGAGGGCGCGGCGTGGCGCAACGGACGCTCAGGGAGATGGTTGGCACCAGGAATGCCAAGATCGGCACCTTCCTGGTTGAGTTCTGCACGCCTGGCATCGGCCACATCCTGAAGTCCGCGGGCAGCGATTTTGCGCTGCTTGATATGGAGCATTCGGGTTTTGGCTTCGACACGCTAAAGCACGCGCTGCGCTTCATGGAGGCGGCTGAGATGCCGACCATCGTGCGGGTGCCCTCGCGTCACTATCACCACATCGCGCGCGCGCTCGACATGGGCGCGGAGGGCGTCATGCTGCCGATGGTCGGTTCGGCCGAGGAGGCGCGGACGATTGTCGCGCACGCCAAGTATCCGCCGGTCGGCCATCGGGGAGTTGCGCTCCGCGTGGCCCACGACCGCTATGCGCCGGGGCCGGTGCTCGAGAAGCTGCGTGACGCCAATCGACGCACCACGATCTTCGCGCAGATCGAAACGCGGGACGGCGTCTCGGAGGCCGAGCGCATTGCCGCGGTTGACGGAATCGATTGTCTATGGATTGGACACTTCGATCTCAGCGCCTCGCTCGGTGTCGCCGGCCAGTTTGAACACCCGGACTTCCTGGCGGCCATCGACGTCGTGCGCAAGGCCTGCGTTAAGCACAAGAAGTCGTTCGGCCGCCTCGTGCCCGATGTCGCCACCGGCACCGCGCTCTATCGCGCCGGGTTCGATTTCATCTGCTATTCGGGAGACGTGTGGGTGCTTCAAACCGCGATGAGCGAGGGCATCGGCGCACTACGCCAAGTCTGCAAACCGCGACGCGGCGCCGGCTGATCATGGCAACGGCATCGATGCGTGATCTCTGCAGCACACGCCGACCGAAATTCGGCACCTATGTGATCGAGTTCGATACGCCCGGCATGGGGCACCTTTGCAAGGCGGCGGGCTGTGATTTCGTGATCGTCGACATGGAGCACTCGGGCTTCACCTATGACCAGCTGAAGCGCATGCTCGCTCATTATCGGGCGGCCGAAGTTCCAGTCATCGTGAATACGCCGGTGCACGACTACGACATGATCGCAAGGGCATGCGACATGGGAGCCGATGCCATCCAGCCCTCAAAGGTCGGCAGCGCGGAGGAGGCACGGGCGATCATCCAACACATGCGCTATCCGCCTGAGGGGCATCGTGGCATCGCGCTCGGCATCGCGCATGACCGCTACCGGCCCGGGCCGGTCGCCGAAAAGCTCCGCACGGCCAATCGAGAGGTCGTGTTCTTCCCGAAGATCGAGACGCCGGACGGCGTCGAGGACGTCGATGCGATTGCGGCCCTGCCCGATGTCGCGGGTATCTGGATCGGGCACTTCGATCTGAGCGTCGGCATGGGAATTCCCGCCCAGTTCGATCACCCGGACTATCGCGCCGCGATGAAACGCGTGACCAGCGCCTGCGCACGCGAGGGCATCTCGCTCGGCCGGATTGCCGATAACCCCGCGATTGGGCAGGCGCTCAATCGCGCCGGGTTCGATTTCCTCTGTTTCTCAGGGGATAGCTGGCTGCTCCATGACGGACTGCAACAGGGCATCAATGCGCTGCGCGTTGCCTGTCGCCCGAAGAAGCACAAGGCAACGCGCGTCGGCACGCAAAAAGGGCTCGGGACTGGCAGCAGCCGGCGATGAGGTTGAGGGAACGGTGCGTCCGGCATGGTGCCGGCGCGCCGAGATCTTGGACCGGCACGGGCATCGCGACCCGCGCCGAAACGCAAGGGGAGGCGACGATGCAAACGCGAACGACGATGCGATGGGCACTAGGCGCTGCGCGCCATCGCCTTCGTGGTGCGCGGTCCGGGCTGGGAGACCTTCCACCCGGCGATCACCGGGCTTGACGTGCACGAGGGACCGGCGGGATTTCGGATCAGCTATGGCGGCCGGATCGATGCCCCGTGTGGGCGGTTGCGTCTCAAGACAGCGATCGAGGGACGGCCCGATGGTGGCCTCAACTTTGAGGTCGCCTGCGAGGCGCTGAGCGACTTCAACACCAACCGCACCGGTTTCGTGATCCTCCACCCGATTGCGGGCGTGGCGGGCCAGCCCTGCCGGATCGAGAAGGTCGACGGCACGATCGAGGACACGCGCTTCCCCGAGCGCATCATGGCGCTGCAACCTTTCTTCGACATGCGCGCGATCACACACGAGGTCGCGCCCGGCCTCGCCGTCACCTGTCGTATGGAGGGCGAGGACCCGTGGGAGTGCGAAGACCAGCGCAATTGGAGCGACGCCTCCTACAAAACCTATTACCGACCGCTGCGCCTGCCGTTTCCCTATGTGGTGGCGAAGGGATCGACCGTGCGCCAGCGCGTCGGCTTGACGGTCGAGGGTGCTGCCAGGATCACGGCGCCAAAGGGCGACGCGCCGATCACGGTTGAGCTCGGCGGCACGGCGCCCGAAGCCATGCCGCGCATCGGCCTCGGCGTGCCGCGTCACCAGGCGGCGCCATCACTCGAGGTGGCCAGCCTGATCCGCACGATCCGGCCGCACGTTCTCGTTTGCAGCCATGATCCGAATGAAGGCCATGGCGAGCGCGAGCTCGCCGCCTGTCAGCGCCTGAGCGCCGCGACCGGCGTGCCGGTTCAGCTCGAAATCGTCGTGCCCTGCATACGCCCGGTCGGCGAGGAGATCGCGGAGATTGCGGCGCAAGCCACGCGAGCCGGGCTGCGGCCCGAGTCCATCGTGGCCGAGCAGGCACGCCTCTTGAAATTCACGCTGCAGACCATCGAGGCGCTTGGTATTCCCGGCTTCGAGGAAGTCTACGCCGCGGCGCGCAGGGCGTTTCCGGGCGTCACGCTCGGCGGCGGCGTGTTCTCGAACTTCACCGAATTGAACCGCAACCACCCGAAGCCCGTGCTGTTCGATTACGTCAGCCACACGACGTGCGCCGTGGTCCACGAAGCGGACGACCGCTCGGTCATGGAAACGCTCGAGACCATACCTTCGATCATCCGCTCGGTGCGCGCGCTCGCCGGCGGCAAGCCCTATCGCATCGGCCCAAGCGCGATCGGCATGCGCCAGAATCCCTATGGCAACACAACCCACGACAACCGCGACAATGGCCGCCACTCCTTCAACCAGCAGGACCCGCGCCATCGCGCGCTGTTCGGCGCGGCATTCACGCTTGGCTATGTCGCGCGCATGGCGGACGGCGGCGTCGATGTGGTGAGCCTCGGCGCGCCGATTGGTGAGTTCGGGCTCGCGTTTCGCCGAATGGATCACCCGCAACCCTGGTTCGACACGCTCGACCGACAAGCGGTCTTCCCCCTCTATCACGTGGTCGCCGGGCTGGCTGCGGCGGCAGGGCGCAAACGGTTGGTCGCGGAGAGCTCAGCGCCGAGCCGCGTGTTCGCGTTGAGCCACGCCCATGGTTTGGCCGGCCGACTGGTCTGGCTCACCAATCTCACCGCCAGCGCACAGGAGGTCACGCTCGCCAACACCCCGTCGCGGCAGGCCCGCCTCGGACGGCTCGATGAACGGAACTTCGTGTCCGCCTGCACGGCGCCTGAGGCGTTTGCAGCGGCGGAGGGTGAGCTTGCCGACGTCTCCCGGCTCGACCTGCCGCCCTATGGAATCGCACGCCTCGCCTTCGATGCTTGATCGCCCAACGATGTCAACAAGGACGATGGAACCATGGCCCAGCCCTCACTGAAGCAGATGACCCGACATGGCCGGCTCAAGGTCGGCACCTTCCTGGTCGAGTTCAACACCCCTGGCATCGGCCAGATCCTGAAGGCGGGTGGGTGCGAATTTGTCTTGCTCGACATGGAACATTCGGGTTTCGGCATCGATACGATCAAACAGATGCTCCGCTACATGCAGGCGGCCGACATGCCGACGATCGTGCGCGTGCCATCGCGCGAATATCACCACGCGGCGCGCGCCATGGATGCCGGCGCCGAAGGCATCATGCTGCCCATGATCGGCTCGGCCAAGGTAGCGAGGGAGTTGCTCTCCTACATCAAGTACGCGCCCGAAGGGGGGCGCGGCGTCGCGCTGCAGATCGCGCATGATCGTTATGAGCCGGGGCCGGTTCTGGACAAGCTCAAAGCCGCCAACAAGCGCAGCACGTTCTTCGCGCTGATCGAGACGGCGGAGGGCGTCGAGAACGCTGACGAGATCGCCGCGCTGAAAGGGGTGGATGCCCTCTGGATCGGGCATTTCGACCTGACCGTCTCGATGGGCATTTCGGGCCAGTTCGATCACCCGGACTTCGTCAAGGCGGTGAAGCGAATCATTGCCGCCTGCCGCAAGCACAACAAGTCGCTCGGCCGCCTCGTGCCGAACGCACAGGTCGGCACCCAGCTGTTCGGCCAGGGCTTCGACTTCATCTGTCATTCGGGCGACGTCTGGATGCTCCAGCAGGCCATGCGAAATGCCGCGGACGAGCTGCACGCGTCATGCACCGGCGAGCGCAAATGGGGGAGCGGCTGAACCATGGCCGAGAAGTTCCGCGTCGCGCTGTCGAGCGATTTCCTGAAGCCTGATGGCTCGCCTGCCTTTCCGATGTTCGACCGGAAGCCGCTCAGCGATCATCCGAACATCGAGTGGGCGTATTTGAAACAGGGCGGCGGCCCGGTCAGTGCGACCGAGCTCGAGGGCTATGACGCGCTCATTCTGCTCGCCCAACGCTTCGCCCGGGAAAGCGTGCCGAAGGGTGGCAGGCTCGGCATGGTTGCACGTTTTGGCGTTGGCTATGACACGGTCGATGTCGAGGCCTGTTCGGACAATGGCATCGCGCTCGTGATCACGCCGGATGGCGTGCGCCGGCCGGTTGCGGTTTCGATCATCGCGCTGATGCTGGTGATCACCGGCAAGCTCCTCGTCAAGGACAGGTTGACGCGCCAAGGCCCGCCGGGCTTCGCGCAGAAGATCAATCACATGGGCTATGGGCTGGTCGGGCGCACGCTGGGCTCGGTCGGCATGGGCAATATCGGCGCCGAGATGTTTCGGCTCGCGAAGCCGTTCGACATGACGTTCATCGCTTGCGACCCTTACGCGAGCCCCGCGCTGGCCGCCAATCTCGGCGTCAGGCTGGTCGACCTCGAGACGCTGTTTCGCGAATCAGATGTGCTCGCGGTCAATTGCCTGCTCAACGACGAGACCCATCATGTGGTCAATGCCGCACGTATCTCGCTGATGAAACCGACGGCCTATCTGATCAACACCTCACGTGGCGGCACGGTCGACCAGGCGGCGCTGACCAAGGCGCTGCAGGAGAATCGCATCGCCGGCGCCGGCCTCGATGTGCTGGACCCGGAACCACCGTCAGCCGATGACCCGATCCTGACGCTCGACAATGTCGTGCTCAACCCGCATGCGCTGTGCTGGACCGACCAGTGTTTCGCCGG
>VGET01000196.1 GCA_016869195.1 Alphaproteobacteria bacterium
GGCCTCGTTCAAGGAGCAATCTCATCTCGCCGCGGTGCAGACCTTCGGCAGCGCCGGCGTGTTCGATCAGGATGATGGCGTTGCCGGTGGTGGCATGGTGCGGACCGGCACCAGCGTGTTCGGCCGCAACATGAAGCTCAATTATCAGGCGGGCTTGAGGATCGGCACGGCGGCCGCGATCAAGGATTGGCCGGGGCCCGGCCTCGCCACCACGCATCGCTATGAAGAGAATTCCTATCGCTACACTGTTCGCCAGTGGAGCCGCTTCGTGTTGGCGGATGATTACCCTGAGATTCTCGCACCGCCGCGCGTGCTCGATTGAGGTGTGGGTCTTGGAAAGGGGAAGGGCACGATGATCAATGGCGTGGCGCGTAGCGAAGACATCGCGGCCTGGTTCGCGTGCTATCAGTTCCTGGCGTTCGAGGCCGAGTGCCTCGATGACAACCGGGTGACGGATTGGCTTGGCCTTTTGACGCCGGACATCACCTATGACATGCCGATCATGCAAACCCAGCGTCGCACCGGAGACCCGATCGCACCTAATGGCTGGCACATGAAGGAGACCTTCGGATCGCTCGAATCCCGAGTCGCCCGGCTTGGCACCAACAGCGCCTGGGGCGAGGATCCACCGTCCCGCACGCGCCGGTTGATCGGCAATGTGCGCGGTGGTCCATGGGGCGGCGCCGAGTTTGATGTACGCTCGAACCTGTTGCTCTATCTCGGGCGCGGCGATTCAGTGGATTCCGCCGTGCTCGGCGCCGAGCGGCGCGATGTGCTGCGCTGCACCGCAGACGGCCTCCGCCTCGCGCGGCGCACCGTGCTGCTGTCGCACACCACGCTGCCGGTGCAGAGCCTTGGGGTGTTCCTTTAGAGATTGGTAGCAATCCGCCATGGTTGGAGTGGCTCATGGCTGAATATCAATCCGGCTTCGGCAATGAGTTTGCGACCGAAGCGCTGCCGGGCGCGCTGCCGATAGGGCGAAACTCGCCCCAGCGCGTGCCCTACGGCCTCTACACCGAGCAGCTCTCGGGCACGGCGTTCACCGCTCCGCGCGCGAGCAATCGCCGAACTTGGCTCTATCGCATTCGCCCGGCGGCCATGCATCCGCCGTTCCAGCCGAAAGCCTCGCCGCACTTTCCGAGCCAGCCTGATGAGGTAGCTGCGCCACCCAACCAATTACGCTGGGACCCGATGCCAATCCCAGCCGCCTCGACGGATTTCGTCGACGGCCTCGTAGCGATGGGTGAAAACGGCTCACCGGTAACGCACTTTGGCAGCCGTATCTACCTTTATGCGGCAAATCGATCGATGATCGATCGTTTCTTCTGCGATGCGGACGGCGAGCTTCTGATCGTGCCTCAGCTCGGCCGGCTCCACCTCCACACCGAGCTCGGCCTGATCGAGATCGAGCCGCAGGAGGTCGCGGTGATTCCGCGGGGCGTTCGCTTCAAGGTCGAGCTGGAAAATGCCGAGGCGCGCGGCTATGTGTGCGAAAACTATGGTGCGCACTTCAGACTCCCAGACCTTGGCCCCATCGGTGCCAACGGCCTCGCCAATCCGCGCGATTTTCTGACTCCGGTGGCACGCTATGAGGATCGCGAGGATTCATTCGAGCTGGTCGCGAAGTTTCTAGGCCGCTTGTGGACAACGACGCTCGATCATTCGCCGCTCGATGTCGTGGCCTGGCACGGCAACAACGTGCCCTACAAATACGATTTGCGACGGTTCAATGCGATCGGATCGATCTCCTACGATCACCCCGACCCGTCGATTTTTCTCGTGCTCCAATCGCCCAGTGACACACCGGGGGTCGACAATGTCGACTTCGTGATTTTCCCGCCGCGTTGGCTCGCAATGACCGACACCTTCCGGCCGCCCTGGTTTCATCGCAATTGCGCGAGCGAGTTCATGGGATTGGTCCTCGGCGTCTATGACGGCAAAGCGCGCGGCTTCGCGCCCGGCGGCGCCAGCCTGCACAACGCGATGACCGGCCATGGTCCCGATGCCGCCACTTATGAGCGCGCGATCGCCGCCGATACGACCAAGCCCCATTTCGTCGCGGACACCATGGCATTCATGTTCGAGACGCGGCCCCCGATCATCCCCACCCGATTTGCGCTCGAGACACTGTTGCTTCAGGCCGACTACCATTTGAGCTGGCAAGCATTGAAGAGGCGCTTCGATCCCGCCAAACCGTGAACACCGAGGCGCAACCTGAACAAAGTTTAATCCGACGCTCAGGACGTTCTAAGGGCTGATGTCCGATATTCCACCCAACCGAGGGGCAGGGCGCCGCGCTCCGCCCCGAAACCCAACCGAGTGGAGCAGCCCATGACGAAAATCGAGAAACCCCGCCGCACCCGTGTGTTGTTTGCCGCGCTTCTCGCGGGCACCGCGCTCGCCGGCGGCGTCGCATTGTGGTCGTATGAAGGAACCGCAAGAGCCGCTGTTTCGACCGAGGCCGGCATCACCGTCGCCGCGGTTCAGCCGGGCTTCGCCGATCTCGCCGAGCAGGTGAAGCCCGCGGTCGTGAACATCCAAACCGCGCGCAGCGGCAACATGAAGGAGGGCGCGGGGCAGGGCCATGCCATTCCACCGGGCTCGCCCTTTAGCGACATGTTCCGCCACTTCTTCCAACAGGGCCCAGACATGCCGATGCGCGCCCAAGGGTCGGGCTTCATCATTGATGCCGCCGGCTACGTCGTCACCAACAACCACGTCATTGCGGGTGCGGACAAGATCACGGTGACCTTGGACGACGGTCGGGACTTCCAGGCCAAGGTCGTCGGCCAGGATGACAAGACCGACCTCGCGGTTCTGAAGATCGAGGCGGGGAAGCCATTGCCCCAACTCGCCTTCGGTGATTCCGACAAGGTGCGGACCGGCGATTGGGTGGTCGCGGTCGGCAATCCGTTCGGCCTCGGCGGCTCGGTCACGGCGGGCATCGTCTCGGCCCATGGGCGCGACATCAACGCCGGGCCCTATGACGATTTTCTGCAGATCGATGCGCCGATCAATCCCGGAAATTCCGGCGGCCCGCTCTTCGATCAGGCCGGCAAGGTGATCGGGGTCAGCACGGCGATCGTGTCGCCGAACGGCGGCAATGTCGGCATCGGTTTCGCTATCCCCTCAAAAGAGGCCGCCAAGGTGGTCGCCGAGTTGCGCGAGCACGGCTCGGTCGAGCGCGGTTGGCTCGGCGTGCAGATGCAGCCGATCACCGAACCGCTGGCCGCGGCCATCGGTCGGGCGGATGAGAAGGGCGTGCTGGTGAGCGACGTCGAGCCGAAATCGCCGGCGGAGAAGGCCGGGCTGAAACAAGGCGACGTGATCACGGGCTTCAACGGAAAATCCATCGACGAGCCGCGTGACCTTGCGCGAGCCGTGGCTGACACCAAGAAGGGCGAGACCAGCTCGATCGAGATCTGGCGCGAAGGCAAGGTACAGACGCTCGAAGTCGAAATCGGCTCCCGCGTCAAGGAAGAGACCGTGATCGCGGCGGACGACGCCGTGCGCGAGCCGGTCGGGCTCAAGCTCGGGGCACTGACCGACGAGGCCAGGGATGCGCTCGGCTTGGAGTCCGAGGCGACTGGTGTCGTCGTCGCCGCGGTGATGCCCAACAGCCGGGCGGCGGAGAGCGGCGTGCGGCCGGGCGATGTCATCGTCAAGGTCGGCAACCAGCAGGTCGAAACGCCGGCCGAGGTTGCGTCTGCCATTCGCAAGGCGGAACGCGACAAGAAGGAGGCCGTGGCGCTGGTGGTCGTGCGCGAGCAGACGCCCTATTATCTGGCCCTGCAGCTTGCCACCTGAGCTGGTAAATTCGGGGCGGTCGAGGCCGCCCCGGTTCCCTTCTCCGAGGGGCCATGAAGGTACTGGTCGTCGAGGACAATCAACGGGTCTCCCAATTCGTTTGCAAGGGTCTGCGCGAGGGCGGGCACACGGTCGATCACGCCGACAACGGTCGTGATGGCCTGTTTCTCGCGTCGAGCGAAACCTACGACGTGATCGTGCTGGATCGCATGCTGCCCGGCGGCATTGACGGCCTCGCGATCATCGAGGCGCTGCGTCGCACCAAGAACCGCACCCCGATTCTGATCCTGAGCGCCCTCGGCGAGGTCGACGAGCGCATCAAGGGTCTACGCGCGGGCGGTGACGACTATCTGACCAAACCGTTTGCCTTTGGCGAGCTCCTGGCGCGGCTCGAGGTGCTGGTGCGTCGCGCGCAGGGTGGCGGGGCGGAGACCGTGCTGACGGTCGATGATCTCAGAATCGATTTGCTCGCGCACAAGGTGGCGCGCGCGGGCCGCGAAATTGCGCTACAGCCGCGTGAGTACAAGCTGCTCGAGTTTCTGATGCGTCATGCCGGGCAGGTGGTGACCCGAACCATGTTGCTCGAGAACCTGTGGGACTATCACTTCGATCCCCAGACCAACGTGATTGACGTACATATCAGCAAGCTCCGGCAGAAGATTGACGCGGGCTCGGAGCGCCCGCTGCTCCGCACGGTGCGTGGCGTGGGTTACCGATTGGGCGGCGGTGATTAGGCTGCTACGCTCGACCTCGCTCAGGCTTGCGCTCACCTATGGCGCAATCTTCGTTGTTTTTTCCGGCCTCTTGGTCAGCTTTCTCTGGTGGCGTACGGCGGCCGTGCTCGACCGTGAGATCAACGCGGTCATCGTGGCGGACACGCGGGCGATCGGCGATCGTTTACGTGATTTCGGGCTGAGCGGCGCCCTTCAGACGATTGAGCAGCGGGTGCGCCAGACCGCCGACGAGCGGGCGATCTACCTTCTGGCCGATCCGCGTTACGCGCCGGTTGGCGGCAATCTCTCTTCTTGGCCCGCCGAAGTGGGAGAGAAGCCCGGTTGGTATGACGTCGATCTGATACGCGAGGGAAAGCGGCACGCCACACGGGCGCTCCACGTCGTGCTGCCCGCCAATTTCCATTTGCTGGTGGCGCGCGATGTCCAGGATCGGCTGGTTATTCGCGGCGAGATCGTGGCAGGCCTTATCTGGGGCGGGGTCGCCGCCATCGTGCTCGCGATTGCGGGCGGATTGCTGGTGCGCCGCACGGTGCTGCGGCGGGTTGAGATGATCAACCGAACCACGGCCGCCATCGTTCATGGCGATCTGTCGCGCCGCCTGCCCAGCCGCGAGACGTCTGACGAATTCGATCGCCTGGCGCAGACGATCAACGCCATGCTGCACCAGATTCAAGTGCTCGTGGATGGCGTGCGCAACAGCTCGAACGCGGTTGCTCATGATTTGCGCACGCCATTGGCCGAGGTGCGCACGCGACTTGAAGACGTGCTGCGCAACAAGCCAACCACGGACGAAGCGTTGGGCGAGATTCAGGCTGCGGTCGCTGAGATCGACCATGTCATCGCGGTGTTTGGCGCGCTTCTCAGGCTGGCTGAAATTGATTCAGGCGCGCGCCTGTCCGGCTTTCGCGCGGTCGTATTGGCGCAGGTCGTGGCCGAGGTCGCCGAGCTCTATGGACCGGTCGCGGAGGAGAAGGCAATATCGCTCACGGTGGACGCAGCATCGGAACACACGGTGCAGGGTGATCCCCATCTTCTGGCACAGGCGCTTGGCAATTTGGTCGACAACGCCGTCAAATTCGCGCCAACCCAGTCGACCGTATCGGTCAAGGTTGAGCGGCGCAATGACGGCAAGGTTGCGATCGTCGTGGCTGATCGGGGACCTGGCGTACCGGATGCCGAGAAAGCCCGCGTGTCAGAGCGATTTTATCGTGGGCGATCGGTCGGCGAGACCAGCGGTGTCGGATTGGGCCTCAGCCTGGTGACCGCGGTCGCGCGCTTGCACGGCGGTACGCTCGAGCTGCGCGATCACGCGCCCGGGCTGATCGCAGAGCTCGTTCTGCCCGAATCTGGGGGGACGAAAGCATGAGGCGTCGAATCGTCGTTTGTTGGTTCGCGGCTCTAGCGGGCTTGGTTTACGTGCTGATCAACGCATCGGGCGGCCTTCGGGCAATGGCGGCCGACCAAACCGGGCAATCGGATTCGGACGCGCTGTCCCCCGTCATCAACCGAGAGACAGATTGAGGGGATAGGCTAAAGGAGGAATTCTGGCTCATCGGAGCCCACCAAGGAGCGCAGATGAGACAGAAT
>VGET01000197.1 GCA_016869195.1 Alphaproteobacteria bacterium
GCCTACCGCCTAAGGATCCCTGCCTACGCGCGCCGGCAGACCATAGTGGCGCACCAACCGGGCGGCAAGGCGTTGAGCCCATGGGCTTGTGGCCGAAATTCAAACGAGATTCGAGACCGCCGCCGAAGCGCAAGGGACCGCCGCCCTCGCGCGTTCCGCCGCGCGCGGCCGATCCGACCCGCATCTCGGATGCGCTCGACGTTCCTGCCGGCGGTCACATGCTCAGGGCGGTGACCATCGGGCCTGGGCCAAAATACGCGCCCACCCTCGTCTTCCTGCATGAGGGCCTCGGCTGCATCCCGCTCTGGCGCGACTTTCCGCGCGCCGTCATTGCCGCCACCGGCTACAACGAAATTCTTTACGAGCGCTATGGCTATGGCGGCTCGGAGATGCTGGACGGGCCTGTGAAGCCCGATTTCATGGAGCATGAAGCCCATGTGGTCCTGCCGGCGGTGCTCGATTTCTTCGGCATCGAGACGGCGGTGCTGCTCGGCCACTCCGATGGTGGTTCCATCGCGCTCATGTTCGCAGGCGCCTTCCCGGCGCGGGCGCGGGCGGTGATCACGCTTGCCGCCCACGCCTATGTCGAAGAGGCGACCATCGAGGGCGTCAGGACGGTTCGTGCCGCCTATGAGGCCGACGACCGGCTCGAGACCCGCCTGCGTCACTATCACGGCGACAACACGGAAGCGCTGGTTGAAGGCTGGACGGGGGTCTGGTTGTCGCCCGAGTTCCGGAGCTGGAGCATCGAAGCGCGCCTCGCGGAGGTGAAGGCGCCGGCCCTGATCATTCAGGGCGGTGCCGACGAGTTCGCGACGCCCGAGCACCTCGCCCGAATCGGCCGCGGCCTTGGCGGGCCGGTGACCGAGCTCCTGATCGAGGGAGCGGGTCATACGCCCCAGCGCGACGCCGAGGCCCGGGTGGTCGAGGCGATCACGCGATTTGTCAAAGATTTGCCGCCATTGTGAATGCGCGCCGGTGCAACTTATCGGCGTCCCACTTCGGTGGTAGGATTCGTTTACCTGGGGAGCGGGGGTCTACCCGCGATCGATCAACGCGATCATAGGAGGGAGTATCGTGACGAGTGTTGGCCATGACTCGTTGAAAACCCGCCGCACGCTCAATGTGGGCGGCAAGTCATATGACTATTTCAGCCTGGAGGCCGCCTCCAAGGGCGGCCTGGGTGATCTCACCCGACTGCCCTACTCGCTCAAGGTGCTGCTGGAGAACCTGCTCCGTTACGAGGACGGCCGCTCGGTCAGCGTCGATGACGTCAAGGCGATCGCCGCCTGGCTCAAGGACCGCAAGTCCGACCGTGAGATCGCCTATCGCCCGGCGCGCGTCCTGATGCAGGATTTCACCGGCGTCCCGGCGGTGGTCGACCTCGCCGCCATGCGCGCCGCCATGGCCGCGCTCGGCGGCGATCCGCAAAAGATCAACCCGCTTTCGCCGGTCGACCTCGTGATCGACCACTCGGTCATGATCGACAAGTTCGGCACGCCGAACGCGTTCAAGGAGAACGTCGCACTCGAGATGCAGCGCAATGTCGAGCGCTACGCCTTCCTGCGCTGGGGCCAGACCGCGTTCAAGAATTTCCGCGTGGTGCCGCCCGGCACCGGCATCTGCCACCAGGTGAACCTGGAATATCTCGCCCAGGTCGTCTGGACCGCCGATGTCGGCGGCAAGACGGTGGCCTACCCGGACACGCTTGTCGGCACCGATTCGCACACCACGATGATCAACGGCCTCGCCGTGCTCGGTTGGGGCGTCGGCGGCATCGAGGCCGAGGCCGCCATGCTCGGCCAGCCTGTGTCGATGCTGATTCCCGAGGTCATCGGCTTCAAGCTGACCGGCACGTTGAAGGAAGGCACGACGGCGACCGACCTCGTGCTGACCGTCACCCAGATGCTGCGCAAGAAGGGTGTGGTCGGCAAGTTCGTCGAGTTCTACGGCCCCGGCCTGGACCAGCTCTCGCTGGCCGACCGTGCCACCATCGCCAACATGGCGCCCGAATATGGTGCGACCTGCGGCTTCTTCCCGATCGACCGCGAGACCATCAACTTCCTCACCTTCTCGGCGCGCGACGCCGATCGGGTGGCGTTGGTCGAGGCTTATGCCAAGGCGCAAGGCATGTGGCGTGAGCCGAACTCGCCTGATCCGGTGTTCACCGACACGCTCTCGCTCGATATCTCGACAGTCGAGCCCTCAATGGCAGGGCCGAAGCGGCCGCAGGACCGCGTCGTGCTCGCCGGCGCGAAGGAGACCTTTGGCAAGGTGCTGGGCGAGATGATGGGCGGCGACGCCGCCAAGATCGCCAAGGAGATGGACGTCGCCGGTGCCGGCCATAAGCTCAAGAACGGCGATGTCGTCATCGCGGCGATCACGAGCTGCACCAACACCTCGAACCCGAGCGTCATGCTGGGCGCCGGCCTCGTCGCCAAGAAGGCCGCTGCCAAGGGCCTCAAGGTGAAGCCCTGGGTCAAGACCTCGCTCGCGCCCGGCTCCAAGGTGGTGACCGATTACCTGAAACGCGCCGGCCTCCAGGAGCCGCTCGACAAGCTCGGGTTCAACCTCACGGGCTATGGCTGCACCACCTGCATCGGCAATTCGGGCCCGCTTTCCGACCCGATCACCGAGGCGATCGAGAAGGGTGGCCTCGTGGTCAACTCGGTGCTCTCAGGGAATCGCAATTTCGAAGGCCGCGTGCACCCGAACGTGAAGGCGAACTGGCTGGCCTCGCCGCCGCTGGTGGTGGCCTACGCCATCGCCGGCACGCTCAACATGGACATCACGAAGGAGCCGCTCGGCACCGGTTCCGACGGCAAGCCGGTCTACCTCAAGGACATCTGGCCGACCAACAAGGAGGTGCAGGACGCGGTGCGCTCGGCCGTGACGCCGGAGATGTTCCGCACCCAGTACAAGGACGTGTTCTCGGGCGACGCCGATTGGCAGGCGATCAAGACCGCGAGCGGCCAGACCTATACCTGGGACAGCAAGAGCACCTATGTGAAGCACCCGCCCTATTTCGAGGGCATGAAGAAGACGCCGGGCAGCGTGAGCGATGTCAAGGGCGCGCGGCCGCTCGCGATCCTGGGTGATTCGATCACCACCGACCACATCTCGCCCGCCGGCTCGATCAAGAAGGCAAGCCCCGGCGGCTCCTATCTCGTCGAGCATGGTGTCGGCCAGGCCGATTTCAACTCCTATGGCTCGCGGCGCGGCAATCACGAGGTGATGATGCGCGGCACGTTCGCGAACGTGCGCCTCAAGAACGAGATGGCGCCCGGCACCGAGGGCGGCGTCACCCGCCACATGCCTGATGGCGAGCCGATGTCGATCTACGACGCCTCGATGAAGTACCAGAAGGCGGGCGTACCGCTCGTGGTCGTGGCGGGCAAGGAATATGGCTCGGGCTCGTCGCGCGACTGGGCGGCCAAGGGCACCAATCTCCTCGGCATCCGCGCCGTCATCGCCGAGAGCTTCGAGCGCATTCACCGCTCGAACCTGGTCGGCATGGGCGTGCTGCCACTCCTCTTCAAGGACGGCATGACGCGCAAGTCGCTCAATCTCGACGGCTCCGAGGTGTTCGACATCACCGGTGTCGAGGCCGGCCTCAAGCCGCGCATGGACGTGACCTGCAAGATCACGCGGGCCAACGGCAAGTCCGAGACCATCCAGCTCCTCTGCCGCATCGATACCGCGGAAGAGGTCGAGTACTTCAAGAATGGCGGCATCCTGCACTACGTGCTCCGGAGCCTCGCCAAGGCCGCCTGAGCCAAGCCGCCACACCAAAGAAACCCTCTCCCTTGGACAAGGGAGAGGGCACGGGTGAGGGATCGAAACCAAAGGCGCGGGTCGCAAGGCCCGCGCCTTTTTCGTGCCCGCCATGCCTTGACATTACCGCTGACCTAGCTAACCATCTTAGCTAGAGGTGCGCGATGCCCCAGGTCACCATTCACAAGGCGAAAACGGAGCTATCCCGGCTCATCAAGCGGGCCGAGGCGGGCGAAGAAGTCATCATCGCGCGCGGCAAGGCGCCGGTCGCCAAGCTCGTGCCTTACCGGGGCAAAGCGGCCGGCCGTCGCTTTGGCCGGCTGCGCGGTCAGATCAGCGTGCCGGCCACGTTCTTTGAGCCGCTGCCGAAGGACGAACTCGACGCCTGGGAGCGTTGACCCTGCGGCTCCTGCTCGACACCCATGCCTTGCTCTGGTGGTTCTCCGGCGACCGCGGCCTCTCCACCCGCGCACGGCGTGCCATGGCGCGGCCCGACAATGAAATTGTCGTCAGCGCCGCCAGCGCCTGGGAGATCGCAACCAAGCAGCGACTCGGCAAACTGCCGGGGATCGAGCTACTGATTGACGATCTTCCAGCCTGGCTGGAGAACGAGGGCTTCACGACGTTGCCGATCAGGCTCGACCATGCGCTTCGCGCTGGCGCGCTGGCCGGTCCTATGCGCGACCCCTTCGACCGCATGCTGATCGCGCAGGCCGCGATCGAGGACTTGCCCTTGGTCAGCAATGAGACGAGCTTTGAGCATTATGGCATCAAGCGCCTCTGGTAGGCCCTATGACGCGATCATCGTCGGCGCGCGCTGCGCGGGCGCGCCGTGCGCCATGCTGCTCGCAAAGCAGGGCGCGCGCGTGCTGCTCCTGGATCGCGATCGCTTCCCGAGCAACATGCCGCTCTCGACCCACCTGATGCACCCGCTCGCCGTGGCGCGGCTGATCAAATGGGGGCTGCTCGACGAGATTGCCGCACGCTCGGTCGCCGTGACCCGCTGGCGACTCGCGCTCCACGGCGTCACCATGGTTGGCCCACCGCCGCCGGTTGACGGCAATGCGCTCTCGTTCGCGCCGCGCCGTGAGTTTTTGGATGGCGTACTTGAGCGCGCCGCGGTGCGCGCCGGCGCTGAGCTGCGCGAGACCTCGACCGTGACCGACCTCGTGTTCGACGGCGATCAGGTGGTCGGCATCGAGGCGCGTGGACCCAATGGACGGAAGTTCACCGAGCACGCGCGCATCGTCATCGGCGCGGACGGCCCCGGCTCGATCGTCGCCCATCGGACACGAGCACGCGAAAGCCATGTGGTGCCCTTGGTGCAAAGCAATCTCTGGAGCTATTTCACGGGCATCACGCTCGATGAGGTGCAGCTTCACGTTCAGCCGAAGATGGGCGCCTTTGCCTTCCCTTCGAGCGACGGCGCGGTGCTGATCGCGGCCAATCTGATGTATGACGAGTTCATCGCGGCCAAGGCCGATCGCCTGGCCGCCTATCGCGCGCGGCTGCGCCAGGTGGCGCCAGCGCTCGACGAGCTGGTCGGCCGCGCGACGCCCGTCGATCGGCTCTATGCCGGTTGCACGCGAGCGTTCGTACGCCAGGCCGCCGGCCCCGGTTGGGCCTTGATTGGCGATGCCGGCATCAAGAAAGACCCGGTGACCGCGCAAGGGATCCCGAGCGCCTTCCTCACGGCCGAGTGGCTGGCCGAGGCTCTTGGGGCGGTGTTCAGCGGCCGCCGTGCCATGGCCGATGCGCTCAGCGATTACGGCGCGCAGCGCGACAGCTTCATGATGCCATTTTACGACTTCACGGTGCGCCTCGCCGAGTTCAACCCGCCGAGCGACACCCTGGCGCGCCTCTATCGCGCGATTGCCGCGAGCCCCGCCGAAACCACGCGCCTGTTCGGTGCGGTCGCGTTGACCGACAATCCCGACGAGGTTTTCAGCACGGCCAATGTCGAGCGGCTGATCGGCCACGCGTGAATCGGGAGGATCGCCTCGGGCGACACGCGGGTGGATTCTCGATAGACTGCTGACATGCCCGCCAACCCGCTCAACGTCAGGCGCCTCGCCGCTGTCCTCGCGGCCGATGTCGTGGGCTATTCGCGTCTGATGGGGCAGGATGAGCGCGGCACCCTCGATCGCCTGCGCGAACACCGGCAGACCCTCATCGACCCTGCGCTCGCCAAGCATCGCGGCCGGCTGGTCAAGACCACGGGCGATGGGCTTCTGGTCGAGTTCCCGAGCGTGGTCGAGGCGGTGGAATGCGCGCTCGGCGTGCAGCGCGCCATGGCGGAGCGCGATGCGACGCTGCCCGAATCGAGT
>VGET01000198.1 GCA_016869195.1 Alphaproteobacteria bacterium
AGCTACTTCGTCGCGATCGCCGAGGCGGTGCGCGATGGGCGGTTCGACGCTGCGCGCCTGCGCCGGCTCGACGATGACGCGGTGGTCGAGGAGCTGGTTGCGCTCCGCGGCATCGGCCGGTGGACCGCCGAGATGTTCCTGATGTTTCATCTGCAGCGGCCGGACGTGTTGCCGCTCGGTGACCTCGGCCTCAGGCGCGCGGTCGGTCTTTGCTACGCCGATGGAGACGAGCTCAAACTGGATGCGATCCGCGCGCTGGCCGAGCCGTGGCGGCCCTGGCGCACGGTTGCCACGTGGTATCTCTGGCGCAGCATGGACGCACCGCTATAGAACGCGCCGTCAAGCCTTGGCCTCACCCTCGCTCCCGGCGAATCTGCGGCGCGCGGCGGCGAACTCGGCGAGGCGCCGCTCGACCCGGCCGTTGATGGTCTCGGCTGTGTATTTGCCATCGGGACCACGCACGCCGGCGCTGACGCCGGTGAGGACTTCGATGCCCTGGTCGATCGTCGTGATCGGGTAGATCGCAAACTTGCCGGCGCGGCAGGCCTCGACCACCTCGCTCCGCAACATCAGGTGCTTGGCGTTGGACTGCGGGATGAGCACGCCTTGTCGCCCGGTCAGGCCGCGCTTGGCGCAGATGTCGAAGAAGCCCTCGATCTTCTCGTTCACGCCGCCGATCGCCTGAACCTCGCCGAACTGGTTGACCGAGCCGGTGACCGCGAAGCCCTGATTGATCGGGATGTCTGCGAGCGCCGAGAGCAGCGCATAGAGCTCGGCCGATGACGCGCTGTCGCCATCGACACCGCCATAGGACTGCTCGAACACGAGGCTCGCCGACAAGGCGAGCGGCTCAGATGGTGCATAACGCGCGCCGAGGAAGCCCGAAAGAATGAGCACGCCCTTGGAGTGCAGCGGTCCGCCGAGCTCGACCTCGCGCTCGATGTCGATGACCTTGCCGGAGCCGAGGCGCACGCGCGCGCTGATCCGGCTCGGCCGGCCGAACACGAAACGGCCGAGCTCGATGACCGAGAGGCCGTTGATCTGGCCGACCGCCTCGCCATCGGTCGCGAGCAGGATGGTGCCGCGGATGATTTCCTCCTGCATGCGCGAGCGGATTCTGCTGATACGCGCGATTGCGGCGTTGATCGCGGTTTCAATGTCGCTGCGCTCGATCACGCTGCGCCCGGCCTGCGCCGCGAAATAATGCGCCTCGCGCGCGAGGTCGCCGATGCGGCGAACTTGCCAGGAGAGCTTCTCGGCATCGCCGGCGAGCCGGGCGCTGTGCTCGCACAGGCGCGCCACCGCGCCGCCGGTCAAGGGATGCAAGCCCTCGCGCCGTGCCAGCGAGGCCAGGAGGCGCGCGAATAGGATGTTGTTCTGCGGCGTGCGATCCATGTCGCCGTCAAAGTCGGCGGTGACGCGGAACAGTTCGGGAAAATCGGGGTCATAGCGATCGAGCAGATAATAGAGCTGGGGATCACCGATCAACGCGACCTTCACGGTCAACGGAATAGGTTCGGGGCTCAGCACCTGCGTGCTGATCGGACCATAGGCCTGGGCCGGCGCCTCGATGCGGATCTCGCGCGCGCGGAGCGCGTTCTTGAGCGATTCCCAGACGAAGGGCTCCATCAACGCCTTCCGCGCATCGATGATGAGATAGCCGCCATTGGCCCGGTGCAGCGCGCCCGGCTTGATCATGGTGAAGTCGGTGAGCAGATTGCCCATCTCGACCAGATGCTCGATGCGACCAAAGAGGCGCTGGAAGGTCGGCGGGTCCGCGTAGATGACCGGCGCACCCTCCTGGCCCGAGCGCTCGACCAGCACGTTCACCTTGTAGCGGCGGAACGGCGGCAGATCGTCGGTCGCATGCATCGGCGCAACCGGCCCCTGCGGATTCTCGCTCGGCGCCTGCACGCGGAACAGATGCGCGTTCCTGACGATATCGGTCTCGACCGTTTCCAAATAGTCGAGCACCTGGGGCAGAGCCTCGAACACCTTGCGCGCGTCGCTCACCAGGAGCTTGACCGCGGCTTGGGTCACCTGGCGGTCGAGCTCGGTCAAGGCTTCATGGGCCTGGCGCGCGAGCAGCGGAATCTGCTGCATCGCGTCGGCAAACTCGGCTTGGATCTCTGTGATCCGGGCCTGAAACGCGCCGCGCTCGGCTTCGGGCAATTTGTTGAATTCCTCGGGCGGCATGATCTCGCCGTCCTTCATCGGGGCGAAGCCGAAGCCGGCCTGAGTCTGCACGATCGCGACATTGGCCGCGCGCGCGTGTTCCTGGATCTTGCCGAAGGCTTCCTCCTGACGGCTCTTGATTGCATTTTCGATGGCGCCGCGCCGTGCGCGATATTCCTCGCTCTCGAACACGGCGGGCAGCGCCGCGCGCAGTTGGTCGATCAACCGGTCAAGTGCTTCCTTCAGTTGCAGCCCGATGCCGGCCGGCACCTTGAGCGCGAGTGGCTTGTGCGGCGTCTCGAAATTGTAGACGTAGCACCAGTCGGAAGGGACGGCCTCGGCGGCCGCGAGATCGCGCAGCACGCGGCGCACCACCGTATGCTTGCCGATGCCGGTAGGGCCGAGCGCGAACACGTTGTAGCCGGTGCGCCGCATGCCGGCGGCGAAGCGCACCGCGCCCACCGCGCGATCCTGGCCGAGCACGCCGACCATCTCGTCAAGCTCGGCGGTGGTGCGAAACGGCAGGTCGCGCGGATCGGTCTGGCGGTAGAGCTGCTCCGGCCCGATCGGCGATGGCGGTGGCACGACGGCATCGGCCATGACGAATCCTCCCTGGTGCGCGCGCCCCATTTAAGGGGGAGGATCACGCGTCGCACAAGCCGCGATGCGCGGCCTCAGCCGAGGATGAGAAGCGCGAGCGGATAGCCGATCAGCACGATCACCACGAGGCCAATAACATTGAGCGCGAGACCGGCGCGCGCCATCTGGCCGATCGAGACCTGGCCGGTGCAAAAGACGATGGCGTTGGGGGGCGTGCCGACCGGCATCATGAAGGCGAGGCTCGCGGCCAGCACCGCCGGCACCGCGAGCGCGGTGGCGTTTTCGCCAAGGCCGCCCGCCGCGGCGCCGACCAGGGGCAGAAAAATCGCGGCGATCGCGGTGTTTGAGGCGAGCTCGGAGAGGCCGATCACGATGGCGGCGAGGGCGATAACGAGGACGATCGTCGGCACGCCCTCGAGGCCCGCGAGGCCGCGACCGAGCCAGGCGGCGAGGCCCGAGTTCTCGATCGCCTCGGCGAGTGCCAGGCCACCGCCAAACAGGATCAGCGTGCCCCAGGGCAGACGCGTGGTCACGCTCCAGTCAAGCAGCGGCGGCGTGCCGAGGCGACCACTCGGCAGGATGAAGAGGAGGAGGGCACCGAAGAGCGCGACCTCGGTATCGCCGATGCGCCATCCGGGAATGACATTTTGATAAAGCGGGCGCGTGACCCAAAGGAGCGCGGTGAGCAGAAACACGGCGGCGGTCAGGATCTCGGGCTGGGAGAATGGTTGAGGCTTGGGCTTGGGCCCGTCCGCGCTCGGGCCCGTGTGCAGCCGCGCAACGCCCTTCAAGGGAAACGCAACGCGCGTCAACCAGAGCCAGGCGATCGGCACCATGATGACGGCAACGGGCAGGCCGATGCCCATCCAGCCGAGGAAGCTCACCTCCTGGCCGAGTTCATCGCGCGCATAGGCCGCGAACAGCGCATTCGGCGGCGTGCCGATCAGCGTGCCGACACCGCCGATGGTCGCGCCATAGGCGATCGCGAGCAAGGTCGCCGCGCGGAAATTGCTCAGGCCTTTCGTGATCGAGCCGCCGTCACCGGGTGGGTCAAAGGCCCTGAGCGTCGACAGGCCGACCGGCACCAGCATCGCCGCGGTCGCGGTGTTGCTGACCCAAAGACTGAGGAACGCCGCCACGCTGAAGAAGCCGAGCACGATCAGCGAGGGCCGGCCTCCAGCGAGCGAGAGCACCCGTGTTGCGATGCGCTGGTGCAGGCCCCATCGTTCGATCGCGGCCGCGATCAGGAAGCCGCCGAGAAACAGAAAGATGAGCGGATCGCCATAGGCTGAGGCGGTGACCTTGGCCGTCATCACCCCGAGCGCCGGGAACAGGATCAGCGGCACGAGCGCGGTGACCGCGACCGGCAGGGCCTCGGTCAGCCACCAGATCGCCATCAGCAGAGCGCCGCCCGCGACCCGCCAGCCGATCTCGTCCAAGCCAGGCGGTGGCGGCGTCAGCAGAATGGCGAAGAACGCGATCAGGCCGAGCGCGAAGCCCGCCGGCTTGCGCCACGCCGGGCCCGCATCGCCTTCCTCCGCCACGGCCATGGCGGCGACCTGGCTATTCCTTGTAGTCAGGCTGGGTGCGATCGAGCAGGCGCTTGAGCGCGGCGAAGTGCATGCCGTGAGCATCGGTGTTGGAGAAGGCGGCGATCTGGGCGGCCGCGCGGCGCTCGATGTCTGGCTCGATCAGCTTCAGCGGGCGCCCGGTGCTCATGGCCGCGATCTGCGCCATGGCGGTGCGCTCCAGGTAGTAGAGATCGTCATAGGCGGCCGCGACATGGGCGCCGCAGACGATCGCGCCATGATGGCGCAGCATCGCGATCGGCTTGCCCGCCATGGCGCGCACAATGCGGTCGCCCTCGGCGTCGTCCATGGCGAGGCCGGTGTAATGATCGTCATAGGCGATGCGATCGGTATAGCGCAGCGCGTTCTGGTTGATCGGCAGGATGCGCCCGTCTTCGATCAGGTTTAGGGCGAGCGCGTGAGTCATGTGCGTGTGCATGACGCAGGCGAATTCGGGATAGGCGCGGTGGATCGGGGCGTGAATATAGAATGCGGTGTCTTCCGCGTAGCCGTCGCCCTCGATCACCCGCCCATCGAAATCGACGATGAGCAAGTTGCTCGCGCGCACCTCGCTCCAATGCATGCCGAAGGGGATCAGCAGAAAGCGATCGCGCTGGCCCGGCACCATCAGGGTAAAATGGTTGCAGATGCCCTCGTTCAGGCCGTGCAACACGGCAAGGCGATAGGCCGCCGCCAGATCAATTCGTGCCCGCCGAACCGCATCGTCGCCCATGATCAACCTCTCCTGGCCCCTGTGGGCCAGAAGGGTTATCGCTCATGGAAGGCTTCGCTGCCAACCTGCTTGATCGGGAGCAGCAGAAAGGCGAGCACGCTGCGCGTGCCGGTCTTGATATCGAGCGTCGCCTGCATGCCGGGTGTGATCGGCAGCTCGCCGGGGCCGGCACCGAGGAAGGTGCGATCGGTCTCGGCAATCACGCGGAAATAGGTCGTGTTGGTCTGCGGGTCGGTCTGGCTGTCCGCCGAGATGTAGGTGACCTTGGCGTTGAGCCCGCCATATTGCGAATAATCGTAGGTCGAGATTTTCACCACCGCCGGCTGGCCGACCTTGACCTGGCCGACGTCGATCGCCATGAGCTTGGCCTCGACCACAAGCTTGGCCTCGGTCGGCACGATCTCCATGATCGGCTCGCCCGGCCGCGCCACCGCGCCGATGGTGTGATAGCGCAGGCTCTTCACCACGCCATCGATTGGGCTCTTGATCTCGGTGCGCACCACCTGATCGGTCGAGCGATTCAGTTCCTCGCGCGCCCGCCCGATCTGACGCTCGATGTCAGACAACTGCTCGACCGCGCGGCGCTTGACCGTCGATTTCTCTTCTTCGATCCGGCTCTCGGCCTCGCCGACCGCGGCCTTCACCTTGGGCAGCTGAGCGCGCAGCGAGCCGGCATCGCCCAAATATTTTTCCATCTCCTGTCGGAGCTGGACATATTCGAGCTTCGGCATCAGCCCGTCCTTGACGAGGTCGTCAGCCATTTTGTAGCGCTCGCGGGCGAGCGAATAGTTGTTCTCGGCGGCGCGCAGCTCGGCCTGGAGCTGGGTCACCTCGTGCTGGCGCTGGCGCAGCTGATCGTCCAGCACCTTGAGCGTGCTTTCGAGCGAGCGCTGGTTGCCGTCGAAGGCTTGGCGCTCGGCCACGACGATGTCCGGCCGCCGCTCGGCTTCCTCTTTGGGAAACTTCAGGTCAACCGCCTTGGCTTCG
>VGET01000199.1 GCA_016869195.1 Alphaproteobacteria bacterium
GGGAGGGTTGGGGTGGGGGGCTTGCGATCGGCAATCTTGATGCGAATTGTGCGCAAGATGCTGGGACGGCCATGTCAGGCCGCGGTCTCGACATAGCGCGGGAAAATAGGGTTCGGGGCTGGCAGCTCCGTGCCGGGCGACAACGCGGCGGCGGGGCCGAAGGCGATTGCGAAGTCGCGCGTTGATGCCGGTACTGTCAATTGATCGAGGATGCGTGCCGAGGCCCGTGGCATGAACGGCTGACTCAAAACGGCGAGCCGGCGGATCGTCTCGGCCAATGTATAGAGCACGGCCTCCATGCGCGCCGGGTCGGTCTTTTTCAGCGTCCAGGGTGCCTGCTCATCGACATAGCGATTGGCGGCCGCGACGACCTCGGCGTGGCGATCGAGCGCGAGGTGGAACTCCTGGCGCTGCACGTGGGTGCGCATATCGCGCAACACAACATCGGTCTGGCCGATGAAAGCACGATCCTTGTCGTTGAGCGCGCCGTTGGCTGGCACCTTGGCGGCGCAGTTGCGGTTGATCATCGAGAGCACGCGCTGTACGAGATTGCCATAGTCATTGGCGAGGTCGGCATTGGAGCGGCGCACCATGGCCGTGTGCGAGAAATCACCGTCATTGCCGAACGGCACCTCGCGCAGCAGGAAATAGCGCACCTGATCGAGCCCGTATTTCTCCACCAGCTGGATCGGGTCGATCACATTGCCGAGCGACTTCGAGATCTTCTGGCCCTCATTGGTCCACCAGCCATGGGCGAACACGCGCCTCGGCGGCGCGACACCCGCGGCCATCAGGAACGCCGGCCAATAAACCGCGTGGAAACGCACGATGTCCTTACCCACCATGTGCAGCGCCGCCGGCCAGAAGGTCCGGTACATGGGGCTGTCGGTCTCGGGGTAGCCGGCCGCCGTGATGTAGTTGGTCAGCGCATCGAGCCAGACATACATGATGTGCGCGGGATCATTCGGCACCGGCACGCCCCATTTGAAGCTGGTGCGTGAGACCGAGAGATCCTGAAGCCCGTTTTTGACGAAACTCACCACCTCGTTGCGGCGGCTCTCCGGCGCGATGAAGTCCGGGTTCTCGTCATAAAATTTGAGCAGTCGATCCTGCCACTTCGACAGGTCGAAGAAATAACTTGGCTCTTCGACCCATTCGACCGGTGCGCCCGAGGGCGCGATCTTCTGGTTGTTGGGGCCGGGGCGCAACTCGTCCTCGGCGTAGAACGCCTCGTCGCGTACCGAATACCAGCCGGCATATTTGCCGAGATAGATGTGGCCGTTCGCCTTGATCGCGTTCCACAGATGTTGGCACGACGTGATGTGTCGCGGCTCGGTCGTGCGGATGAAGTCGTCATTGCTGTAGTCCATCAGCACCGCGAGATCGCGAAAGCGCTGCGACACCTCATCCGTGAACAATTTGGGGTCCCGGCCGGCGGCGGCGGCGGCCTTCTCCACCTTCTGGCCGTGCTCGTCGGTGCCGGTCAGGAAGTGAACCTTGTAGCCGTCGAGCCTCAGGAAGCGGGCCAGCACGTCGCAGGCGAGCGAGGTGTAGGCGTGGCCGATATGGGGGGAATCGTTGACGTAATAGATCGGCGTCGTGACGTAATACGTGCGTGTGGCGGATGACATCGAACGATCTCCTACACGCAGATGCGCGCCGAAGGTGAATGTGTCTGACGGCTGGGAGGCAAGCGGTGCCGAAGCGGGATCAGCCGCGTGCCGCGCGCTCCAGCGCACCGAAGGCGCCGATCAGCGTCTGGCGACGCTCCAGATCGAGGGCTTCGGCCCGGGCAAACAGGCGGCGCAGGTTGTCCCACACCTCGATCCATTGATCAAGGTCACGGCCGCGGCCACCGAGGCGCTCGGCCAACGCGCTCTCCTCTGTCGGGGCGCCTTGGGCGACGGCGGCATCACCCTCAAGCGCGATCCGACGAACGAGGCGTGCCACGAACGCCAGCAGGAGTTCACCCACGAGGCGAAATCGCTCCGTCCCCTCCTCGCCCGCGCTCAAGCGCTCGCCAAGCGCATTGACCCGTGCCGCATCGAAGGCGGGCAGCGCGTTGACCAGGCCCAGCACCTCGCGGCTGAAGTCCAAGCCGCCGGCGGCCACAAGGCCTGCGGCCCGACCCGGGCTGCCATCCGACAGCGCGATCAGGGTGGCGCGATCCTCAGGCGTCAGGCCGGCAAGCAGCGGCTCGATCACCTGTATCAGTGTTGGCTCATTCAGCGGACGCATTGGCAGATGCCAGCAGCGCGAGCGGATCGTGGGCAACAGCCGACCGGGTGCATGGCTCACGAGCAGTAGAAGCGTGTTTGGCGAAGGCTCCTCCAACACCTTGAGCACCGCGTTGGCCGCGTTGCGATTCATGTCCTCCGCGCCGTCGACGATCGCAACGCGCCACGCACCCTCACCCGGCGTGAGCGAGAGAAATTCGCAAAGCGCGCGCGCATCGTCGATCACGATCTCGCCGCGGCGCTTGCCCGTCTTTTCGTTGATCTGGCGCGCAAGCACGAAGAGGTCGCTGTGTCCACCGGCCGCAACGCGCCGGAACAGCGACACGTCGGGTGCCATGTCGAGCGACGAAGACCTACCACCTGACAGCACAAAGCGGGCGATGCGAAACGCAAGCGTCTCCTTGCCGATGCCGCGGGGGCCTGCGAGAAGCCAGCCATGGGCCAGGCGTCCACTTTGCCACGCGGTCAGGAATGCGGCTTCGGCGGCTTCTTGACCAAGCAGGCGCGCATTGGCGGCCGGCTCCGCCATCGTTGCCGACCCGGCTTCGTTGCGATCAGCCATTGAGGAGGCTCACACCAAGTCGATCGCCCACCACGCGCCTGACCTCATCGGCGACGTGATCATCACTGGCCCGGGCGTCGATCACGACGCAGCGCTTCGGGTTGGACTTGGCGATATCCAGGAAGCCTTCGCGCAATCGCTCGTGCACAGCCTCTGACATCAGCTCGTATCGGCTTGCCTTGCCTGCCTCCCGCACCTTGGCACGCGCCAAGCCGTCCGAGACTGGCAGATCGAGAATGATGGTCAAGTCCGGCTCGAAATCGTTGAGCGTGATCCGGCGGAGCGCGTCGATGGTCGTTCGGTCGAGACCTTGTCCGTAGCCCTGGTAGGCCAATGTTGAATCCGCAAAGCGGTCGCTCACCACCCAATCACCGCGTTCGAGCGCCGGCCAAATGGTGAGGACGGCGTGCTGGCGCCGCGCGGCATTGTGGAGCAGCGCCTCGGCCAACGGATCCCAGAGCTCGGGCGGACCTTCGACGAGCAGCCCGCGAATGAGCTCGGCACCGGGCGCGCCGCCAGGTTCACGCGTTGCGAGTGCCTTGATGCCACTGCGCTTCAACGCCGCGATCAGGCGCAGCACCTGGGTCGACTTGCCCGCCCCCTCGCCACCCTCGAAGGTGACGAACCTGCCGCGCGCCATCCGGGCCGCCGAGGCCCCGGCCACTCAATCGCCCGAGAATAGGCGCGAAATGGCGGGTCCAATTCGGCCGAAGCCCGAGACCTCCTCGACGCTGGCGCCGGCCACGAGCTTGGATTCGATCGGCCCGAAATCTGGCGCCGAGATCACGAGCTTTGCGATTTTTGAGTCCTTTGCGACCGGGGCATGGGCCGGCCCCGGCGCGACCACGCGGATGCTGACCGATTTGCTCGCACGTTTTGGCAGGGTGACCACGATGTCATTCGGCACCACGGCCGGTACCACGTCGGACGTGCCGAGCCAGACCGGCATGTCGTAGACCCGTTCGCCAGCCTTGAAGATGAAATAGTTCTTGAACTCGTTGAAGCCGATGTCGAGCAGCCGCTCGGTCTCGCGCGCACGTTCGTTGACGCCAGCGAGTCCGTTGACCACCAGAATGAGGCGTCGCCCGTCGCGTATGGCTGACGCCGTCAAGCCATAGCCAGCTTCCTCGGTGTGTCCGGTCTTCAGGCCGTCGCCGCCCGCATAGTTGTAGAGCAACGGGTTGCGGTTGCCCTGCGTGATCTTGTTGTACGTGTACGACTTCTCTGAGAACACGCGATAGAAATCCGGAAAGTCATTGACCAGGTGATAGGCAAGAATCGCGAGGTCGCGCGCCGTCATGTAATGGTCGGGGTCGGGCCAGCCGGTCGCGTTCTTAAAATGGCTATGGGCCAGGCCGATCTCCTTGGCGCGCTTGTTGAGCAGTTCGGCAAAGGCTTCCTCGCTGCCAGAGATTCCCTCGGCCAGCACGATGCACGCATCATTGCCCGATTGAATGATGATGCCTTTGAGTAGTTCCTCGACGGTGACCTTGGTGTCGACCTGCACCCACATTTTGGACCCGCCCATTCGCCACGCCTTCTCGCTGACGCGGAAGGAATCCTCGAGCCGCAGCTTTCCATCGCGCAGCAGTTCGAAAGCGACGTAGAGCGTCATCAGCTTGCTCATCGACGACGGCGGCATGCGCTCGTCGGGCTCCTTTTCCGCCAACACGGTGCCGGTGGCCGCGTCGACCAGAATCATCTCGCGCGCGATCGTCTCGATGGCGTGCACGTCCCGCGTCGTCACCTGCGCGAGCAAGAGCAAGACAGCTCCAGCCGACACCATGGCCGCCAACCGGGTCCACAGGCGAACGGAAGAGGCGTGGCGAAACCTCTGCTTGGAAAATACGCCGTTCAACGTCATCGGACGTCGCACTCCCTCGGGAATAAATAGCGTCTGTGCCCGGTCACGATCGGGCACGCGGTTTCCTAGTTGGTCTCTACGATCAGCTTCGATGTTACGTAACCCGACTCAACCAGACGGTCGAGCAAGGAATCGGCGGCATCGTGGCTCGCCATGGGGCCAAATCGGACACGGAAAACTTGCCGGCCACCGGCCCGGCTCGGCTCGACAAAAATTGGGCCGAGCGACGCCAGTTGCTTCTTGATTTGGTTGGCGCTGTCGCGGCTCGCAAAGGCGCCGACCTGAACGAAGATGTCCTGTGAGCGGGCCGCCGGGCTGATCTCCGCCACCTCGATTTCGGCCGCATTGGCGGATGATATCAAAAAACCGCCATCATCGCGCTTCGGCGACTTGCTCGGTTTTTCCGATTCCGCGCGCACGACTTTCTTGGGGGCCACATCGACCTTCTGAACCGCCCCCATTTTCTTTGGCGGCAACGGGGCGATCACGGGCTCATCGGCGGGGTTCGTGGCGCCCTCGTCGGCATCAATCGGCCCATCGATGGTGGAAACCTCGATCGCCCGGCTCGGCTCGGGCTCTGGCGCTGACCGGACGACCTTGGCGGCCGGTGGCTCGGCCTTGCGCTCGTCGCGCGAGCCATCCTTGGCGGACCAGAGCTTCACCGGCCCAGGCTCACCGTCTTCCGCCTGTTGGGCGTCATCTAACACGTCCCCGGCAGTCTCCTGCACGTCCTCGAGCTCGGCGTATTGCACGTCGGCCTTGGTATCGTCCGGCGTAAGCGCGGCCAATTCCACGAACTCAACCTTCACGGGGGCGGTTCCGGCGGAATAGACGCCGAGCAATTGCGCGGAGCGACGCGACAGGTCGATCACGCGCCCGGCCACGAACGGCCCGCGATCATTGACCCTCACGAGCAGCGAGCGGCCGTTCTTGAGATTGGTCACGCGCACGGTGCTCGGCAGCGGCAGCGTCTTGTGCGCGGCCGTCACGGCGTTCATGTCATAGCGCTCGCCGCTTGCCGTGCTCTGCCCATGGAAGTCGGCGCCATACCAGGACGCCGTGCCTTCCTCGATGAAGGCCGGGTCGTGGTACGGGTAGTACGTAACGCCGAAGACCTCGTATGGGCGCCCGAGCTTGTAGCCGTCAGGCAGAGCGGCGCTCGCATGGGGGGTCGTGCCGGTGTGGCCGACCTTCGGGCCACCCGACGGACGGTCCGATCCAGTGCAACCCGCCAGCACGGCCATCAGGCCAATTGAGAACGCGATGCAAAGGCGATATTGGCGCAACATGTGGTGCTGCGACCCCTCTCGCGACAAATCATTGAATCGTATATTAACAACCCGCGATTCGGTCGGCAAGCTG
>VGET01000200.1 GCA_016869195.1 Alphaproteobacteria bacterium
GCCGATGATGGCGGAGGAAGGTGGGCCGGACGAGCTCGGACTGATGAAGCCGTCCTCCATCCTGATCGGCCTATTGCAGCCGCTCTACCAGCGGGCGCAGGTGGCGGACTACGCGAGACGCGGGGTCACCACCTTCGCGATGGAGCTGGTGCTGCGCATCAGCCGCGCGCAATCGATGGACGCGCTGTCCTCGCAAAGCAACGTCGCCGGCTACAAGGCGGTGGTCGACGCGGCCGCGAGCTTCGGGCGCATGCTGCCGATGATGATGACCGCGGCCGGCACCATTCCTGCCGCCAAGGTCGTCGTGTTCGGCGCTGGTGTCGCCGGGCTGCAGGCGATCGCGACCGCGAAGCGGCTCGGTGCGCTCGTTTCCGCGTTCGACGTGCGCCCGGCCGTGAAGGAGCAGGTCGAGAGCCTCGGCGCCACCTTCATCGAGGTGAAGAGCGAGGAGACCGCGAGCGCCGAGACCAAGGCCGGCTATGCGCGCGAAATGAGTGAGGTCTATCAGCGCCGCCAGCGCGAGGTCATCCACGAGACCATGAAGAAGCAGGACATCGCGATCACGACCGCGCTGATTCCGGGCAAGCCGGCGCCGAAGCTGATCACCGCCGAGAGCGTGCGCGCGATGAAGCCGGGCTCCGTGATCGTCGATCTCGCCGCCGATGCCGGCGGCAATTGCGAGCTAACCGAGCCCGGCAAGGTGACCGTGCAGCACGGCGTCACCATCATCGGCTACACCAATTACGCGACGCGCGTGCCCACCGATTGCAGCATTCTCTACGCCCGCAACCTCTACAACTTCGTCGCGCCCATGGTCGACAAGGCCTCGAAGGCGCTGAAGATCGATTTCAACGACGAGGTCATCAGGGGCGCACTGCTCACCCGCGATGGGCAGATCGTCAATCCCGCGCTCGTGCCAGCGAAGGAAGCCTAAGCATGGAACACATCCTGGCGGTTCACCCGCTCATCGTCTCGATCACCGTGTTCGTGCTCGCGGTCTTCGTCGGCTATTACGTGGTTTGGAGCGTGACGCCCGCGCTGCACACGCCTTTGATGTCGGTCACCAACGCGATCTCGAGCGTGATCATCGTGGGCGCGCTCCTGGCGGCGACGCCCCTGGAGGGCGGCATCGCCAAGGTGTTCGGCGGCATCGCGGTCGGGCTCGCCGCGGTCAACATCTTCGGCGGCTTCACCGTCACCCAACGCATGCTTCAGATGTTCAAGCGGAAGAAATAGGGGACTCGCGCGATGTCGGCCAATCTCGCCGCGATCCTTTATCTCATCAGCGGCGTCTGCTTCATCATGGCGCTGCGCGGGCTCTCTTCGCCCCGCTCGGCGCGCCAGGGCAATCTGTTCGGCATCGCCGGCATGGTGATCGCCATCGGCACCACGCTCGCGCAAACGAGTGTCGAGGATTATCTCTGGATCGCGATCGGTATCGTCGTGGGCGGGCTGATCGGTACGACCGTCGCGCTCAAGATCAAGATGACCGCGATGCCGCAGCTGGTCGCAGGCTTTCACAGCCTGGTCGGCCTCGCGGCCGTGCTGGTGGCGGGCGCCGCGCTCTACAGCCCCGAGGTGTTCCATATCACCGATGAGACCGGCATCAAGCTGATCAGCCGCATCGAGATGTCGATCGGCGTTGTGATCGGCGCGCTCACCTTCTCGGGCTCGATCATCGCCTTCGCCAAGCTGCAGGAGCTGATGACCGGCAATCCGCTGGTCTTCAAGGGCCAGCATCTTTTGAATCTCGCGCTGCTCATCGGCATGGTCGCGCTTGTCGTGGTCTTCTGCTTCACCCAGTCGCCGACCGTGTTCTGGATCATGACTGTGGTCGCGCTGGTGTTCGGCGTCATGCTGATCGTGCCGATCGGCGGCGCCGACATGCCGGTCGTGATCTCGATGCTGAACTCCTATTCCGGCTGGGCCGCCGCCGGCATCGGCTTCACGCTCGAGAACACGGTGCTGATCATCGTCGGCGCGCTGGTCGGCTCGTCCGGCGCGATCCTCTCCTACATCATGTGCAGGGCGATGAACCGCTCGTTCATCAGCGTGATCATGGGCGGCTTCGGCGCGACCGCGCAGACCGATACCGGCGGCAAGAAGGACAAGACCGCCAAGGCCGGCAGCGCGGATGACGCCGCCTTCATCATGTCGAACGCGGGCTCGGTCATCATCGTACCGGGCTATGGGCTCGCGGTCGCCCAGGCGCAGCACGCGGTGCGCGAGATGGGGGATCTCCTGAAGAAGCAGGGCGTCAATGTGCGCTACGCGATCCACCCGGTCGCGGGGCGCATGCCGGGCCACATGAACGTGCTGCTCGCCGAGGCCAACGTGCCCTATGACGAGGTGTTCGAGCTCGACGACATCAACAATGACTTTCCGGGAACCGACGTCGCCTTCGTCATCGGCGCGAACGACGTCACCAACCCGACCGCGAAGACCGATCCGCAGAGCCCGATCGCGGGCATGCCGATCCTGGATGTCGAGAAGGCCAAGACCTGTCTCTTCGTGAAGCGCTCGCTCGCGCCCGGCTATGCCGGCGTCGACAACCCGGTGTTCTACAACCAGAACACCATGATGCTGTTCGGCGACGCCAAGAAGATGGTTGAGGAGATCGTCAAGGCCCTCTCCAACGCCTGAGGGGATCTCGCTATCCCGTGTTGCTATGGCGGCGCGGAGCGACGACCATGGCATCCATCGATCAGCGGCCTCTGACGGTGGCCGTTTCAGGAGCGTTCGAGTCCGCCGCACCATGGATCGTTCGATCGGGCCGACGCTTCGCTAGGGCCCGCCGAACGATGACGGAAGGGGTAGGGCGGTTCACCCGTCATGCTATGGCGGCGCGGAGCGCCGACCATGGCATCCATCGATCAGCGGACTCTGATGGTGGCCGCTTCAGGAGCGTCCGAGTCCGCCGCACCATGGATCGTTCGGTCGGGCCGACGCTTCGCTCGGGCCCGCCGAACGATGACGGAAAGGGAAGGGCCGGCGGGCGTCGTCAGCCGGGCGGGCGGTCGTCCGGGTTCTCGACAGGCGCGAAACCGTGCATTTCGACCCGGTGCTCGGCGGGGGTGCAGAACATGTTGATCGAGACGATGTTGCCGAAGGCGTTCTCGGCCTCGCCGAAGAAGTTCGCGGGGTTGTAGAGCCGCGGCCGGTGCCACCAGGCGCGATAGCCGAGCTCGAGCACGAGCGTGATGAGCGCGGGCGAACGGTCTCGCCGATCGTTCTCGACATACATGAAGGGGCGGCAGCGCGCGATGGTATCGCGTGCGCCCTTCAGCACCTCGGCCTCCATGCCCTCGACGTCGAGCTTCAGCATGTTGAGGCGCTTGCCAGCGAACAGCGCATCGAGCGTGTTGATCTCGACGGGCACGCCCTTGGGGTCGCGCTGATCGAGGCCGATGCCGCCAAAATTGCCCTCGGTGGCATAGTTGTAGTGCGGAATCGTGATGCGCTCGGGCGCCGCGCCGAGACCCATCTGGAAGCACTCGACGTTATAGAGCTCGTTCAACGCCACATTGGCGCAGAGCGTGCGAAAGATCGCCGGCTGTGGCTCGAAGGCGAGCACGCGACCGCGCGGGCCGACGGCCTTGGCGATCGCGACCGTGTGGCTGCCGATATTGGCGCCGACCTCGGCCACGACATGGCCCGGGTGACAGAGCTGCTTCAGCACGTCCCATTCGAGCTCGCTGAACTCGCCATAGCGAATCAGCGATTGGCCGACATAGCGGTCATGGGCGTTGCACAGCAGGTGCCCGTGGCGGCCGTGCACCAGCCGCATGTGCTCGCCGAGCGCAGTGACGCGCGGGCCGCCTGCGCTCACAACGTGCCGAACAGCCGATCGCCCGCGTCGCCGAGGCCGGGCACGATATAGGCCTTCTCGTTCAGCCGCTCATCGAGCGCGGCCGCCCACACCTGCACGCTCGCGTGTTTTTCGTTGAAGACCCGCATGCCCTCGGGCGCGGTGACGAGGGCCATGAAGCGGATGTTGTCGTCACCGATGCCATGGCGGTTCAGCACGTCGACCGCGTAGGACGCGGAATTGCCGGTCGCCAGCATCGGGTCGACCAGGATGAAGAGGCGGTTCTTCGCCTCGGGCAGGCGCACGTAATATTCGACCGGCAGGTTGGTGGCGTGATCGCGATAGAGCCCGATATGCCCGATCGGCGCCATCGGCATGAGGTCGACCAGCCCTTCCGCCATGCCGAGCCCGGCGCGCAGGATCGGCACGATCGCGGGCGGCAGGCCGGCCAGCACCGGCGCGTCCATCGCGGTGATCGGCGTCTCGATGCGCGACGCGCGAAGATCAAGCTTGCGCGTGATCTCATAGCCGATCAGAAGCGCGATCTCGCGGATCAGCGGGCGCCAATAGGGCGTCGGCGTTTCCTTCGCGCGCAAATGCGTCAGCTTGTGGCGCACCAGCGGGTGATGCACGACGTGCAGATTGGGAAACTCCGTCGCGCGCTTGAGCTCGGCCTCGAGGCCGACGGTTCCGCTCATCTCGGGCCTCCGGCCGCGTTCAAGGGTGGGTAAGAGCGCGGCGCGACATAGGGCATGAGCAGGCGGAATGGCGCGAGCAGCACCAGCGCCATGCCGACCTTGATGCCGAAATCGCCATAGGCCCAGGTGAGCCAGGGCAGGCCGGTGAAGGCGAAGGCCGCGGAGAAGAAGATCGCGGTGTCGACGACCGAGGCAACGACCGATGAGATCAGGGGCGCGCGCCACCAGCTCTGCCGCCGGAGCCAGTTGAAGAGGGTGATGTCCAAGAGCTGCCCGCACAGAAAGGCGAAGCCCGACGCCAGCGCGACCCTGACCGCCGACCAGGTGTCGAGCCCCCACAGCACCGAGATCAGGATCGAAAGCCCGATGCCGAAGGGAAAGCCGACATAGGCGACGAGCCGCGCGCGCGCCGGCCCCTGCGCGCGGTTGGTCAGGTCGGTGACCAGGAAGGTCAGCGGATAGGTGAAGGCGCCCCAGGTCACCCAGTCATTGATCGGGTATTGCACCGCGACGTTCGAGACCGCGATGACCAGGATCATCGCTACAACCGGCAGGAGGATCGGGCGCAGCGCAAACGGGGCCGGATTTGACATGGCGCGGACTATGGCGAAGCGGGTGCTTGAAGGCAAGGCGAGGGTCGCGGGCGCTTTTTCTCGTTACGTCATGGCCCTGCCTCGGCCGGGCCATGACGCGATCAGGAAATGGTTCCCGGCTCGCTTCGCGGCCGGGATGACAATCGAAGAGTCAGCGTTGCCTTTATCATTTGCCGTCATACCGGGAGTTAGCCGAGCCCGAACACCAGGGGTGTTCGGCGGCGGGGCTTACGACCCGGTATCCACCACTTCTCCTGCGCGGAACTGTGGTCGCGCCAGAGGATGACGGAATGAAGGGCGGCGAGGAGGGGCTCAGCCCGCCTTGGCGGGGGCGGTGGCGCGGGCCTTCGAGATCTTGTTCTTGATCACCTTGGCGCGGGTCGAGAGCAGCGCGTCCTTGGCGCCGAGCAGATAGCCGTCGATGCCGCCATGGCGCTCGACTGTCTTGATCGCGCGGGTCGAGACGCGCAGCCGCACCGTGCGGCCGAGCGCATCCGACAGGAACGAGATCTGCTGCAGGTTCGGCAGATAGCGCCGGCGCGTCTTGTTGTTGGCGTGGCTGACATTGTTGCCGGTGAGGACTCCCTTACCGGTCAGCTCGCAGCGGCGCGACATGGCACTCTCCTAAGGCGCGTTCCGGGGCAATGCGCAGCACGCCGGCAAAGCCGAAGCTTGGCCGGGGCCGCATCGTGTAACGACTTGGGCCGGTTCCGTCAAGTCCGGCGGCACGGCGCGACGTGTCGGTACAAGGCAGGGCGAGACGCCGAGTCGAACCAGGGGGTCGCCCGCCAATTGATTGAATGAACTAGGAAAATCCTGATTTCTGCCGTGTAACTTCAGAAGCTCGCCTTAGTGCATTGAATTTGAGATGATAACGGCGCCTAGCTGGCCTTTTCGGTGA
>VGET01000201.1 GCA_016869195.1 Alphaproteobacteria bacterium
ACAGAACTTCGTTCTAGGGTCTGGCCTGTGATCACAGTTTGTGCTCTTGGTATAACAAATCAACTCCGGCCCCGATAGGGCGTGCCGAGCTAGGCTTCGGCCGGCTCCTGCGGGGCCGATCGGCGCTGTCGTCCCGTCCATTCACCGCCCATCCCCGAGCCCCGCATGATCTACCAAGAGCCTCGTTTCCTGCCCGGCGGCGACAAGTTCATCGAGATGGAACTTGGCGACGAGATGAGCTTCGACTGCAACTTCCTGGTCCACTCGGTCTCGGCGCTGATCCGGGCAGCCAAGATTAGGGGCATCGTCGAGATCGTGCCCGAGCTTTCGACCATCATGATCAGCTATGACGGCGATCAGATCAGCTATGACGACGTGGTGCGCGAAGTGGGGGCGCTGCGCCGCTCGATTGGCTCGCTCGAAAGCCAGGAACTCGACAGCCGGCTCTGGTATTTCCCGGTGCTCTACATCGACCCCTGGACGCGGGCCTGCTATGACGACTACTGCGCCAAGATCACCAAGAAGGAGTGGGACCCTGAGCTTCTGGTGCGGGTGAACGGCCTCGCCGATTTCAAGCAGCTCATCCGGCTGCATTCGGGCTGCGAATATTGGGTCGCGGCGCTCGGCTTCTGGCCGGGGCTCGCCTCGCACATGCCGCTCGATCCACGCTGCGTCTTGACCGCGCCCAAATACAATCCGCCGCGCACCTGGACGCCCAAGCAGGCGATCGGCGTTGGCGGCGGGCTGTGCGCGATCTACCCGGACCAGACGCCAGGCGGCTACCAGATCTTCGCGCGGACGCCCGCGCCGATCTGGGAGCCGACGCAGACTTTGCCGGCCTTCAAGCAAAGCCTGGCGCTGTTCAACCCGGGCGATCGCGTGCGCTTCGTGCCCATCGACCGCGAGGAGTATGACTACATCGAGCGCAAGGTGGCCGAGGGCACCTACCAGCACGTGATGTCGGACTTTCAGAAATTCTCGATCAGGCGCTATCACGCCTGGCTCAAGACGGTCGATCCCAAGGAACGGTTCTAGAACGACCTGTTCGCCCGGCGGACCTTAACAAATCGTTAAGCCTTCGACACCACGATATACGGCATCGGGGCCGGGATCAGCGCTGTCACGACATATTCCATGCAGGCGGTACTCACAGGGCGGAAGCTTCTGCGCTTGCTCGACTGGTTCGTGCCCGGCGATCTTGATCCGTCGTCCGATCAGTATCTGCGCGCGCGCGTCTACGTTCTCCAGCAATTGACGGCGCCGATGGCCGCTCTCGCCTTGAGCGCGATCGTGATTGGCGCGTTCGGTGCGCGGCATCCATTGGTCTTCGTTATCGCAGCCATCTTTCTCGTGCCGCTCGCCTTTCCATTTTTGTTGAAGCTCGGCATGAAGCTGAGGGAGGCGTGGAGACTCTCCGTCTCGTTCTGGGCGGTGATGGCGACACTCTCGCTGTTCATCTATGGCGGGCCGACATCGTTCCTGTTTCCCTGGCTGGTCGCGATTCCGGCGCTCGGTGCCTATTACCTCGGCCGCGATGGCGTTCTGATTGCGACGGCAATCGAGCTGATCGGCGTCGCCTTGGCCGGAGTGCTGCTTGCCCTTGACATACCGATTCCGAATGTCCTGCCACCCGAATGGCGAGAGGCGACCAATCTCGTGTCGCTCGCGTTTTGCCTGATCTTCGTCACCGCCATGGCGCTCTCCTATGCCGGCATTTACCTCTCAGCGCAGCGCCAGCTCGCGCGCGAGGCCAACGAGCATCAGCGAACCGCGGCGCAATATCGCGAAGCCAAGGAAGCGGCGGAGCGTGCAAGCTCATCAAAATCGCAATTCCTGGCCAATATGAGCCACGAGCTGAGAACGCCGCTCAACGCCATCATCGGCTTTTCGCAGATGATCTCGACCCAGATGTTCGGCCCTGTCGGCAGCCCGCGCTATATCGAATACGCGAAGGACATTCAGGACAGCGGCACGCATCTGCTGCAGATCATCAATGGCATTCTCGATCTGGCAAAGATCGAGGCTGGCAAGGTCGAGCTTCTGGAGAGCGTGGTCGATTTGCGCGAGCTGGTGACAGCGACAGCCACCCTGCATCTGCCGATGTCGCGTGCGGCGGGAATCACAGTGAGCCATGCGATGCCGGACCAGCCGGTCGTCATGCGGGTCGATGAACTGCGCATCAAGCAGGCGCTAGTTAACGTGCTCTCGAACGCGATCAAGTTCACGCCGATGGGCGGCGCCGTGACCTTTGACCTGAGCGAAGAACCGAGCGGCGCGGTGCGACTCTCGATCAGCGATACCGGCATCGGCATCGCGCCGGAACACATCAACCGGGTGCTGGAGCCCTTCGAGCAGGTGGAGGACGCCTATGCCCGGCGCCAGGGCGGTGTCGGCCTTGGTCTCGCGCTCACTCCCAAGTTCATCGAGCTCCATGGCGGCACGACAACGATTCAGAGCGCGCTTAGCCAGGGCACGACCGTGACACTGCAACTCCCGGCCGAGCGACGCATCTACCGCACCACCACCTTGGCCGCCGCGGGCTAGTCTGCGGGCAGCTTGTTCGCTGCACCGGGTTGACCTAAGGTCGGCCCATGATCACCGTCGTCAAGCCCGGTCTCGAAACCAGCGTACAGGATTGGCCCGGCCGCATCGGCTTTTGGGAGCAGGGCTTCCCACCGTCCGGCCCATTTGACTCCTGGTCGTTCCGCCTCGCCAATCTCCTGGTGGGCAACCAGCCCGGTGATGCCGGCCTCGAATGCCAGTTCATGGGCCCGACCTTGCGCTTCGAGCGCGATGCGGTCATCGCCGTCACAGGCGCGGACATGGCGCCGACGCTCGACGGCGGGGTGCTTGAGATGTGGCGCAGTCACGCGGTCAAGGCGGGGCAGGTTCTGGCGCTCGGTCCGGCGCGCAAAGGTGCGCGGGCCTATATCGCGGTCGCGGGCGGCATCGACACGCCCCCGGTGTTGGGCTCGCGCTCGACCTTCCACATGGCTGGCATTGGTGGGCTGGATGGCCACGCGATCAAGGCCGGCCAGACGATTCCGGTCGGCAAGGGCAAGGGCACACCCGGCCGGCGGGTAAAGCCCGACGCTCGGCCGGCGCTCGGCGATTCACGCACCTGGCAGATCGAGGCGGTGGCCGGTCCGAATGATGACTGGGTCGACGAGGCCGCGCACGAGCGCTTCGTCTCTGTCGATTGGAAGCTTCAGGCGCGCAGCAATCGCACGGGCTATCGTTTGGACGGTCCGGAATGGACCTTCACCGAACGTGCGACCAACAAGCGGCCTGAGCACGGCGAGCACCCGTCAAACGTCCTCGACCATGGCTACCCGGTCGGGACCGTGAACCTGTGCGGCCAGACGCCGATTATCCTGGTGGTCGATGCGCCCTCGACCGGCGGCTTCATCAACCCCTATACCGTGCCGTCAGGCGCGTTCTGGAAGCTCGCCCAGGCCAAGCCGAACGACATTTTCCGCTTCACCAGGATCAGTGTTGCCGAAGCGCATGAGCTTCGCCGCTCGATCGATCGGCACTGCACGCTCGACAGCCTGGAATGATCTTCGCCGAGCCCGTGATCCGGCCGGGCGGCGATCGCTTCGTCCTGGTCCAGTTTGGCGATGACGCCGCGATCGAGCTCAATTTCCTGGCGCTTGGCTTGAAGGCGGCGCTCACGGCGGACCGCACCACAGGTGTCGTGGACACCAACCCGTCCTACAACTCGCTGATCGTCGAATACGACCCCGACCTGATCAGTCACGACGATCTGCTGGTCGAGCTGCGTAAGCTGTGCAATGCGCTCGGTCAGGTTGATACGCTCGTGCTCGAGAGCCGGCTCGCCTATTTGCCGACCATGTATCTCGACCCTTGGACCAAGGAGGCGATCGAGAGCTACTGCGAAAAGGTCAAGCCGCGCGAGTTCGACCCCGATTTCGTCGTGCGCCTCAACGGTCTCAAGGACCGGCGCCAACTCGTGCGCGTCCATTCCGGCACCGAGCATTGGGTGATCTCGGTCTGCTCCCTGCCGGGTTTGCCCTTGCTGCGTCCGCTCGATCCGCGCAGCCTGCTCACCTCGCCGAAATACGATCCGCCGCGCCTTTGGACTCCGCCGAACGCGATCTGCACCGGCGGCATGTCGACTTCGGTCCACACGCTGCGCGTGCCCGGCGGCTACAACCTGATCGGGCGCACGCCCGTGCCGATGTGGGAGGCGACCCAGCGCATGCCGATCTTCAAGGATTCCGTCGTGCTGCTGCGCGCAGCGGATCGTGTGAAGTTCGTGCCGGTCGATCTCGATGAATATCTGGACGTCGAGGCACGGGTGAAGGAGGGGACGTACCAGTTCAATGTCACCGAGTATCAGCGCTTCTCGGTCGGCGCCTATCGCGCCTGGGCGGCAAAGCAGGACCCACTCGCACGTTTCTAGTTCTTCGCGCGGATTGTTGCTGTGCCTCGCCCTTCGACAGGCTCAGGGCGAGGAGTCCTTCTCCATGGCCTCATCCTGAGCTTGTCGAAGGATGAGGCCATGCGGTGGAAACGTGCCGTCTGCGCTCAGGTGGGCTGCGGCGCGGTCGGAGCATCCAGCGCCGCGCGCTGAAGGGCGGTCGCCGCGGCCGCCGCGGCCGCGGCTTCGACCGAGCCGCCGGCGCTTTGCACCGTCACCGTGCCCGAGGCGAACGCGATGCCCTTCTCGGCGAACGCCTTGTGCAGCCGCTTTAGGCTCTCGCGCTGTACCCAGGTCAGCTTGACCGGCCGGACGGTGAACTTGCACCGGATGACGAGCGCGGTGTCGGCGATGTCCGCCACGCCCTGCATCTTGAGCGGCTGCAGGAACTCTGGCTTGAGCTCTGGTTCCTCCATCATGGCGAGGCCGACCTGCTTGATGGTCTTGCGCACCTTCTCGAGGTCGGTATCGCGCGCGAGCCGGATGTTGAACTTCATCGTCGCCCAGTCGCGGCTGAAATTGGTGATGGCGCTGAGCTCGCCATAGGGCACGGTATGGATCTGCCCATTCTGATGGCGCAGTCGCAGCGAGCGCAGCGAAATTTTCTCGACCGTGCCCTTGAGCTTGCCGGTGTCGATGTATTCGCCGACCCGGAACGCATCGTCCGCGATGAAGAAGATGCCGGAGACGATGTCCTTCACGAGCGCCTGCGAGCCGAAGCTGAGCGCGAGGCCGAAAATGCCGGCGCCAGCGACGAGCGGCCCAATATCGACGCCGAGCTGCGAGAGCGTGATCAGCACGGTCATCACGAGGATGCTGATGCCGAGCAGGATACGGAACAGCGGCAGCAGCGTGGTGAGCCGCGAGGCCGGCTTGCCGGCCGCCTCCTCGCTGTCGGGATCGAGCGCGCCCTGCAGCCCGATCCGCCGCTCGGTCCAGCGGTGCACGATGGTCCACACCACATAGCCGACAAAGAGCGTCACCGCCGCCGTGATCAAGGAATGGCGCACGTCGGTCCAGCGCTCAGCCGGCACGAGGTCGAGCTGCGAGACGAGCCAGACCTCGGCCAGGATCACGATGATGGCAAAGGCTGCGCCGACCCGGATCGCGCGGCGCAGCACCGGCAGCCAACGCAGGAGAAAGCCGGCACGGCGATCATCGGTTTCGGGAATCTCGGCGATCGCGCGCTCCGACAATCCCATCACCCGATCGACGATAAAGGTGAGGCCGGCGATCACCAGCGACCAGGCGAGCGAATGATAGATGGCGAAATCCAGGAACAGGATGCCGCCGCTCCAGGTCGCCCAGAGCAGCACGACAAAGAAGATGGCGATGCCGAGCCAGATCGCCGGCCCAGTGCTTCGTGGCGCATCCTCGGCCGCGCGCGCGACCTTGTGATGCTGGTAGAGGCGCGAGGAGCCGATGATACCACCGAGAGCGATCAGCACGCCCGTTGCGAAGACGACGAACTGGCCAGCTGGGATGGGCAGGCCGGCGGCAAGATAGACCGGCGCCAGCTCAATGACGATGACCCCGATGAAGA
>VGET01000202.1 GCA_016869195.1 Alphaproteobacteria bacterium
GATCTTGCCCGCAATCGAGCTGATCGCTTCCCATTGCGACCCATAGTCGCCCTGATGATCCAGAACCAGCCGGACAGCCCGCTCGCGAACCTCCGCCGGATATCTCGTCGAATGTGTTCCCATGGCAGCTCCTCCTTCTCACAAGTCGGAGCCTCCGGGAAACCCGGCGCGGTTCAGATCGCAGGACGCTCTAGCAAAAAGACCAACTCTGAACTAGCATTTCACCCGGACCACTCGGTGGGGGCCGATCAGTGCCAGAAGCGCCGATAGCGGCGCCGGCAGCACGTCGTTGGACATCATCGAGCTTGGGCAGGCTTTCGATCCGCGACCCCGTCCCAGATTGCCCCCAGAGGCGAAATGTTGAAACTGACGTTCGGCCTAAGGGTTCATCTGGAGAATGCCGGTCTAGCGGTTGCAGACGCACGGTTGGCTGGGTAGCGTCAGGCTCCCGAGGGGGGTACTTGGGGAATGTCGGCTAAGGCCGTTTGCATCGACACTCGCTTCCCGGCCATGTGACATTTTTTCATTGTGGAGAGGGTTCTAGCCGTTTGAGGGGGCGACGTTGAAGCGCGACGAGGCAATCAGGAAAGCGAAGGATTACCTGGTACCGACGAGCCTGCTCTCGGATATTGTGCCCGCCGACGAGGGGCCTGTGATCGTACGTGCCGACGGCAGCCTCAGCTTCGACACCGAGGGCAAGGCCTATCTGGACTTCAATTCAGGCCAGATGTGCTCGACGCTCGGCCACAACAATCCGCGCATTCAGAAGGTGATCGAGGAGCAGAGCAAAGTCCTGACCCACGCCAGCACAGTCTACTATAACGTGCCGCAAGTGGAGCTGGCCGAGAAACTGGCATCGATCAATGATGCGCCGCTCAAGAAGTCGATTTTTGGCGAGTCCGGCTCGGATTCGAACGAGCTTGCCGTTCTGCTGGCCCGCCGCGCAACGGGTCGCAACGCAATCGGCGCTCTGACACAAAGTTTCCACGGACTTTCGGATTCGACGCGCGCTATTAGCTTCGCAGCGGCGTCAACCGGCTACGGCCCACCGATGCCCGACGTCCATGCGATCCCGACGCCCTACTGCTATCGCTGCCCCTACAAGAGCGAGGGCAAGGGCTGCTGCATGGCACCCTTGCATTTTGGCATGGAAACGCTCGATCGGATGGCGGGCGGACCGCCGGCGGCTGTCATTGTCGAGCCCATCATCAGCGCCGGCGGAGTCATCGAGATGCCGGTCGAATACCTCCAGGGGTTGCGCAAGGAGCTCGACAAGCGCGGCGCGCTGCTCCTCTACGACGAGGCGCAAACCGGCCTCGGCAAGCTCGGCACGATGTTCGCCTACCAGGCCTGCGGCGTGAAGCCCGACGTGCTGACCCTGTCGAAGCACCTGGGTGGCGGCCTGGCCATCTCCGCCACCGTCTGCAGCGACGACGTCTCTGCGCGTGCGACCAGGAACGGTTTCTCCACGGGGCACTCGCACGCCTCCGACCCTCTCGTCTGCAAGGCGGGGACTGCAAGCATCGACGAGATCCTCAACCATGACCTCATGAAGCGTGCCGTCGAGATCGGCGACCAATGGCAGGCCAGCATTCGCGCGCTGCAGCAGAAGTACGAGGTGATCGGCGATATCCGTGGCCGCGGTCTTCTGCAGGGCATCGAGCTGGTCAAGGACCGGCGCAGCAAGGATCCCGCACCGGAGCTCGCCGCGGACGTCTATCGCTACTGCCTCGCCAACGGGCTGATGTTCTCGGTGCGCGGCAAGTACAAAAACGTCATGCGGTTCGTGCCGCCGTTCACGACCACCAATCAGCAGCTCGATGACGCCGTGGAGATCCTGGAGAAGGCCATCCGCAAGGGTCTTGGCTGAAGCCGATTGCGGTCGATCCGGTCGGACCGGGACGCGTTGGCCCAGCGTGCCGACCGCGCAATCGCAACAAGGGCCATGTGGGGAGGAGTAGTCCATGGACCGGCGATTGGTGCTGACGGCATTGAGTGGGTTGGGAGCTGGCGCAGCGGCGCTCGCGTCGGCGCCCACAGCGGCTCTGGCGCAAGCCGCGACCACAGCGCCAAGCGACCAGCTCGGCCTCAAGCGCATCCTCGATCGCGGCAAGCTCATCGTCGGCACGCGCTCCACGACGATCGGGTTCGGCTTCAAGGACGCCAAAGGAGAGCTTGTCGGCTTCGACATCGACCTTGCCAAGGCCATCGCCAAGGGGCTGCTCGGTGACGAGAAGAAAATCGAGTTCGAGATCTTCCCTGGCGGCGCCGAGCGCGTGCCAGCGCTGACCTCCGGCCGCGTCGACATCGTCGTCAGCCAGTTCAGCGTCTTCGAGTCGCGCGCCCAGGTGCTCGGGTTCTCGCTCCCCTACTGCAACTCTGATTTTTCGGCGATCGTGAAGGCGAACTCGCCCTACAAGAAGCACGCCGACCTCAACGACAAGGTCGTGACGACCCGGCAGGGCGATGAACTGAAGGCGCTCATCCTCGGCGCCATCCCCAAGGCCAAGGTCGAGATGTATCCGAACTTCTCGGACAGCTTCACTGCTTTCCGCCAGGGACGCGCCGAAGCCTTCTTCAACGACAGCGCGCCTGCCCGCTACATCGTTCGCGAGTTTCCCGGGCAGTTCCGCGTCATCCTCGATCCCGAGAACGCCATGGACGTCAATCAGTACTCTATCGGCATCAAGCAGGGCGAGCAGGTGCTGCTGAACTACATCAATTGGGCGCTCGTTCGCATGCGCCTCGACGGGCGCCTCGAGGCCATTCACAAGACGTGGCTGGAGAGCGCGGAGCTCATGCCCGGCTGGGCGCGCATGGCAGTCTGATGACTGGGGCACCAGCTCCCTCAGCAAGAGGGAGTTGGACACGCTCCGGGGGGCTCCATGGGCTACCACTTCCACTTTGCGCCGATCTGGTCAGCGATCCCGGACATCTGGTCGGCCGTCGGCGTCGCGGCGCTGGTGGCTCTGACCATCATCCCGCTGGCCTTTGGCATCGGTACGGCCGCGGCGCTGGCGGCGGAGTACGGCGGGCGACGAACCAAGCTCGCCATCGCCATCTACGTCGAGGCCATGCGGAACAGCCCGAGCCTCGTGAAGATGTATTTCATCTTTCTCGGCCTGCCCTCGCTCGGCCTGTTTCCAAGCCCGTTCTGGTCGGGCGTCATCGCGCTCGCTCTGCATAACGGCGGCTACGTCACCGAGATTGTCCGCGGCGGCCTCGCCGCGGTCAATCGCACGGAGGTGCAGGCCGCGGCGAGCCTCGGCTTCAGTTGGTTCGACACCCAGCGCACGATCGTGCTGCCGCAGGCGCTGCGTTTCTCGCTGCCCTCGCTCACCAACGTCTGGGTGGAGATGATCAAGGACACCTCCTTGACCTCGGCGCTGGCGGTAAAAGAGCTCTTCTACCTGATGACGGCCCTGGTCTCCTCGACGCTCAGGAGCTTCGAGATCCTGATCGTCTTCGCCGCCATCTATTTCGCCATGACGACGCTCTTCGCCATCGCCATGAAGATCGTCGAGCTCAGAACGCGCTGGAAGTGACGCCCCGTGGACCGCTCCATCAGTGTCATTCAGTTGCTGCCGCTCCTGCTCAAGGGGTTCGGCATCACGCTGCTGCTTGCGGCGGTGGCGATCGGGCTCGGCGCCGTCTTCGGCACTTTGCTCGGCTCGCTCTATGCATGGGGCGGGCGCGTCGTGCGTGCCGTACTGTTCATGCTTGTGACGATCGTGCGCGGCGTGCCGCTGGTCGTGCAGGTGTTCGCCGTCTTCTTCATGCTGCCGGCCTACGGCATCAAGTTCTCCGCCGTGTCCTCGGCCGGCATCGCGCTGACGCTGTTCGCGAGCTTCACGATCATGGAGATCGTGCGCGGGGGCATCGAGGTCGTTCCGAAGGCGCAGATGCAAGCGGCGCTCTCGCTGGGTTTCTCCTATCACGAGGCAATGCGCACGATCGTGCTACCGCAGGCCCTGCGCTCGATGATGCCCTCCCTGGTCAATCAGGGCGTGTTCATGGTCAAGGCGACCTCGGTTGTCTCGCTGTTCGGCGTGACCGAGTTCATGTATGTCTCGAAGGAGCAGATCGAGCGCACGTTGATGGGCTTCGAGATCATGGCCTTCGTCTGGATCGCTTACACCATCGTCTGCTACCCGCTGACCGCGCTCGGGCGCCGCTTCGAGGAGCACCTGAAGGGCCGCGGTCAGACCTCGCTTGCGGGTGCCGGTGCATGATCGAGATCACGGCGCTCAAGAAGAGCTACGATGCGCGCACGATCATCGACGGCATCACGCTCTCCGTGCCGAAGGGCACCGTGTGCGGGGTTCTGGGGCCGAGCGGATCGGGAAAGAGCACGCTGCTGCGCTGCGTGAACTTTCTTGAGCCCTACGAGGGCGGCGAGATCCGCGTCGATGGCGAGCTCGTCGGTTACGAGCTGGACAATGGCCGGCGGGCGCTGAAGCCGCGGCGCGAGATCGCGCGCATGCGCTCGGAATGCTGCATGGTGTTCCAGCAGTTCAATCTCTTCTCGCACATGGCGGCGCTCGACAATGTCGCGATCGCGCTTGTCAAAGTGCGCGGCTTGAAGGCGCCGGAGGCGCGCGAGAAGGCGGAAGCCCTCCTCGCCAAGGTCGGCCTTTCGAATCGCAAGGATGCCTACCCGGCCTTCCTCTCGGGCGGCGAGCAGCAGCGTGTCGCAATTGCGCGCGCGCTGGCCATGCAGCCCAAAGTTCTCCTGCTGGACGAGGTGACTAGTGCCCTCGATCCGGAGCGCGCGGCGGAAGTGCTGGATGTGATCGCGACGCTCGGGCGCGAGGGCATGACCATGATGATGGTGACGCATCAGGTGCATTTCGCCCGCGAGGTCTGCCGGCACATGGTGTTTCTCGACGAAGGTCGGATCGTCGAGGACGGCGGTCCGGACATGCTCGCGCGCCCCAAGACCCAGCGGCTCCGGTCGTTCCTGCGGCACTTGAGGCTGGCTTAGAGCGCGCTCGCTCTTGTTGCAAACGATGCGGGTGGGCCCACGCGCTCAAAATCTTTGCTTAAGAGACTGATTCACGACGGAGATGGACACAGGTGTGTTTCCATCTCTACCGATCAGGCTCCAGCAAAGGACGCGTCGCCGAGCAGGGGATGCAGTGCCGATCACCGATGTCGGCGAAGATCTTCATTTGGGCGTCGACCGCGGTGCGCCGCTTTCGCACCGCGAGGTCGCGCCAGATGCCGGAGTGGCTTTGCGGGTTCGGTCGGTTGAAGGCGACCATGGCGGCAACGCTGGCGCGGGCCGCCGCCTCGCTGGCGCCGGGCCCGAACGCAACAGGATCGAAGCCGTTGAAGCCGAGCGCGGTGACGCCCTCCGTCTCCGCCACGCGCAACGTCTCGGCACCGAGCGCACGCCAAGCGGGAAACAGCCCTGGGCAGGAGGACACCTCGAAAACCTCTGGCGTTGAGGGTCGCGGGTTGATTCTCTGACCTCTGGCGATGGCCGGAGGCGGGGATGGCGGGACAGGCTGGTTTCTTCGACACGGACGAGCGGCTGGCGTGGCTGTCGGCGGCGGGGGACCCGCTGGAGCGGCTGGCGAAGGTGGTGGACTTCGAGCTGTTCCGCCCTGATCTCGAGGCGGCGGTGCCGCGCACGGACCGCTCCAAGGGCGGGAGGCCGCCATACGACGCGGTGTTGATGTTCAAGGTGCTGGTTGTGCAGACGCTGTACACGCTGTCCGACGATCAGGCCGAGTATCAGATCCGGGATCGGCTGTCGTTCATGCGCTTTGTCGGGCTGGCGCTGCACGATGCCGTGCCGGATGCCAAGACGATTTGGCTCTACCGCGAGCAACTCGTTCGGACTGGTGCCTTCGACCGGCTGTTCGCCCGGTTCGATGCGGCGCTACGGGAGAAGGGCTATCTGGCGATGGGTGGGCAGATCGTCGATGCCACTGTCGTCGAGGCGCGCCGCCCCCGGCTCACGCGCGA
>VGET01000203.1 GCA_016869195.1 Alphaproteobacteria bacterium
TCCATGGGATGATGTGATCCCTAGAATGGGGAGCGGTCACGGCGAATTCAATACGGAACATGCGGTGTGCAATGCGCGAGCGGCTGACCGAACGCGAGGTCTTCGTCGACGCCCCGATCGAGGCGGTCTGGCCGGCGTTTGCCCATACCGAGCGTTTGAACCAGGGGGTGGGCTCGGTCGAATTCTCTGTGAAGGAGGTTACAGAGCCAAACGGGTTGGTCCATCGGTTCGGGAAGGGCCGTTTCATCCGGCCCTTCATGTGCGAGTGGGAGGAGCAGATCGGTGAGTGGGTAGCGCCACGCCTCATGGTCCAGCGCCGCAATTTCTCGAAGGGACCGCTGACCTCGCTGTCCATCGAGGTGAAGCTGGAGCCCGAGGGCCAGGGTACGCGCCTCCACGTGGTCAGTCGTGTACGCTGGGACTGGTGGGTCACCACGATTGTCGCGGCGCTCGGCCTTATCGACAAGGAAACGGACAAACGGGTCGCGGCCGCCATCAAGATTGCGGCGCTCGTGCCCAAGATGGGCGAGGCGTGGTCGCTCTTGCCGCCGTCGACGCTCTCGAGTGGCGCCCAGGCCCGGCTTGATTCCTGCCGAGCCAAGCTTCAGGCGCGCAAGCAGGATGGCGCGATGGTCGAGAAGCTGATCGAGCACGCGCTCGGCGCGCCGTTCGATGTTGCGCGACGCATCCGTCCGCTCGCGCTCGCGCGGGCCTTCGGGCTCCGCGAGGACCGAGCGGTCGCGCTCTGTCTCGAGGCCCATCGCGCCGGGCTGCTCGCCTTGGGGTAGGACCTGCTGTGTCCCCGTTGTCGCGGCGCCAAGCTGCGGGTCGAGACTCTCTATGGCCTGCCGCAGGGCACGCACTGCTCGTCCTGCAACATCGATTATGACCGCGATTTTGCGCGCAATGTCGAGCTGACCTTCCGCCCCGAGCGCTGGTTGCGGGAGCTGCCCGAGGGTGAGTTCTGCCTTCAAGGTGCCGGCATGACCCCCGATGTCCTGATCCAGCGGCGTGTTGCGCCTGGTGAGGTTGCCGATGTTTCGGTCGACCTGCCGCCCGGCGATTGTCGCGTGCGCACGGTCGAGCGCGGCGAGGAGCTCGAGGTGACGTTCGATGACGATGAGGGCGCGGCCTGGCCCGAGGTGGTTGCGGGCGAGGGCGTGCTGCGCACCGGCGGCGCGGTCTCGCCCGACACGCTGCGCTTCCGCAACGACACCGACCATCTGATCCATCTCGTGGTCGAGGAACGGGCCTGGACGGCCGACGCGCTCACCGGCGAACGCGTGATTGCCATGCCGATTTTTCGCGAGCTTTGTCCGGAGCAAGTGCTGCGCGCCGGTGATGAGGTGGCGATCAGTCGGGTCGCGGTGCTGTTCACCGACCTCAAGGGCTCGACCGCGCTTTACGAGAAGATCGGCGACGCCTCGGCCTATGGGCTGGTGCGCGACCATTTCAGCGTGCTGGCCGAGATCGTGCGCAGCCATCAGGGCTTCGTGGTCAAGACCATGGGCGATTGCGTGATGGCGGCGTTCAACGAGCCGGCGGACGCGGCGCGTGCCGCCCTCGCCATTTCACGCGGTGTCGAGGCATTCAACCGCGACCACCAGGCGACGCCGATCGCACTCAAATTGGGTCTCCACGCCGGCCGCTGTATCGCGGTCACCAACGCCGGCATGCTCGACTATTTTGGCGGTGCAGTGAATCTGGCAGCGCGGCTCGAGGCGCAGAGCGAGGGCGGCGATATCGTGTTGTCCGAGGCGATGGCGGGCGACGAGGCGGTCGCGCCGCTGATCGCCAACCTGCCGCGCGAATGGGGCGCGGCCACGTTGCGGGGCTTTGCCGCGCCCGTGCCGTTCGTGCGCATCAGGCCGGTCAATCCACCACCGCAACAATAGCTTCGTCATCCCCCAGCTTGACCGGGGGATCCAGAGCCGCAAGCCCGGACCGCAAAATTGCTCTGGATGGCCCGACCTTGCTTCGCCCGCCTTAGCTGGCTTCGCGAAGGCGGGTCAAGTCGGGCCACGACGAGCAGAATTGAAGACGCGAGCGCCGAGGCCTTTGTCGTCGATCACGCTACCACTTGTTCCTGAGCTCGCGCAGCTTGATGAACACGGTCTTCTCATCGAGCGGGTCGGGCAGGTCGGGAAACGCCTCGCGCAGGCGGCGCTGCACGCTCGGGCTGTGCAACCGGAAGAACGTGTTGATCTCCTTCTCAAGAGCGAGGGTGGTGACGAGCGGGTGCGTCGGATCCTGGCTTTTGACCTTTGGCAGCAGCGCCTTCGCGCGCGCATTGTCGGGCTCGCGGTCGAGCGTGAAGCCGAGATTGTTGGCGATGTAGTCGTGGCCCGGGTAGATCAGCGTGTCGTCCGGCAACGTGGCGAGCTGGCTGGCGAATGTGGAGTAGAGCGCCTCGGGGTGCCCGCCGCCGTGGCAATTGCCGGCACCGGCATTGAACAGCGTGTCGCCACAGAACAGCGAATGCTGGTCGCCATGGGCGAGCAGGCAGACATGGCTCATGGTGTGGCCCGGCGTATCGAGTGACTCCAGCTCGACCGTCTTGCCGATCTTGATTGCGTCGCCAGCCTTCAGGCCCCGATCGATGCCCGCGATGCGTGGCCCTGCCTTGTGGTGTGCCAGGAGCTTGGCGTGCGTCGCCTTGATCATCGCGGCGTTGCCGCCGGTGTGATCGTGGTGCTCGTGGGTGTTGAGGATCTGGGTGATGGTGAAGCCGCGTGCCTTGGCCCGCGCCAGACACTTCTCATGGTCCAGCGGATCGATCGCCAGCGCCTCGCCGGTTTCCTTGCAGGCGATCAGGTAGTTGAAGTTCCGATAGTCATTGCCGGTCCAGATCTGCTCGACGATCACGCGCACGCTCCTTGATTCGCGTCACAGGGTCGCAACCCAGCCTAGCGCGGATCGCCCCGAGGCGGAACCGCTCGAACCCCTCGACGGGCGCTGTCGGCTCGATCATGCTCCCGACCCCGTGGACACCCTTCTCAACGCCGTCATTCCGATCTTCGGCCTGATCGCCGTCGGCTATGCCGCCGGCTATTTCCGCGTGCTCGGCCATGGCGCGAGCGAGCCGCTCAGCCGCTTCGTGTTTCACTTCGCCCTGCCGGCGCTGTTGTTCCGGGCGGTTTCCCGCTCAAATCTCGGCGACGTGCTCCGTTGGGACTATATTGCTGCTTTCGTCCTCGGGTTGCTTGCCATCGCGCTTCTGTCGCTGCTCGCGTCGCGCGTCATGCTGCGTGAAAGCCCGGCGAGCGCGGTCATGCGCGCGGTCAACGCGACCTATGGCAATGTCGGATACCTCGGCATTCCGTTGGCCGCCGTCGCCTATGGCGAGCGTGGCGTGATCGCGGCCGGCATCGCAGTCGTGCTCAATACCGTTCTGATCATCGCGCCTGCCACCGCAGCCCTTGAGTTGATGGCGCGACGTGGGCACGCCGCGGGCGAGGCGATCACGGGCAGCCTTGGCGCGGTGGCGCGCAATCCGCTGATCATTGCGGTCGCGCTGGGACTGGTGTTCGCCGGGGGTGGCGCGGTTGTCCCGGGACCGATTGACGTGTTCCTCAAGCTGCTTGGAGACGCAGCGGGACCCGGCGCACTGTTTGCACTCGGGCTCTATGTTTCGGGCCGGCCGATGATGCGCACCTTCGGCCGGCTCTCGCTTGTTGCCGTGTTCAAGCTCGTGGCCGCGCCTGCCGTCGTGTGGGCACTCGCGACCTTGGTTTTTCCCCTTGAGCCCGTGTGGCTTGCCGCCGCGGTGATCATGGCGGGCACGCCGATCGGCGCCGGCTCGTTCGTGCTGGCCGAGCGCTACCGGGTCGATCTGGACGAAACCTCGACCGCGATCGTGCTCACGACATTGCTCTCGCTCCTGACACTCGGCTTTCTCCTCGTCCACTTTTCTGCGTAGGATCGGCGCATGACGAGCGCTGAGCCCGACACCGCGGCCATTCGGGTGCGTGATTTGAAGAAGAGCTTCGGCCCAGTCGAGGTGCTGCGCGGCATCTCCATGGGCGCGGCGCAGGGCGACGTCGTCTCGCTCATCGGGGCCTCGGGCTCGGGAAAAAGCACGTTCCTGCGCTGCCTCAACCTGCTTGAGACGCCGGACTCAGGTGAAGTGTGGATCGAGGGCGAGCTGATCCGCATGAGGCCATCGCGCCGCGGACCCGTACCGGCCGATCATCGACAGGTTGATCGTCTGCGTGCGCGCTGCAGCATGGTGTTCCAGAGCTTCAATCTGTGGACCCACATGACCGTGGTCGAGAACGTCATCGAGGCCCCGGTGCACGTGCTGGGAGTCGCGCGCGCGGCTGCGATCGAGCGGGCGGATGCACTGCTACGTCGTGTCGGCCTCTATGAGCGGCGCAACTACTACCCGGCGCATTTGTCGGGCGGCCAGCAGCAGCGCGCCGCGATCGCGCGCGCGCTCGCGATGGAGCCGAAGCTCCTGCTGTTCGATGAGCCGACCTCGGCGCTCGACCCCGAGCTGGTCGGCGAGGTGCTGCAGGTCATGCGCAGCATCGCCGAGGAAGGCCGAACGATGCTGATCGTGACCCACGAAATGGCCTTCGCCCGCGAGGTTTCATCCCGCGTGATCTTTCTGCACCAAGGGCTGGTCGAGGAGGAGGGGCCGCCGGAATCGGTATTCGGCGCGCCGCGCTCGGAGCGCTGCCGCCAGTTCCTGGCCGGCGGTGCCAAGGGACGGCGCAATGGTGACGCGCCAGTCAAATAGGCGTTGCGCCATGTCTCGCCGCATCTTGACGGGCGGGCACGCGAAGGCCGACGCTACGGTCGAAAGCAGGCAATCAATGGGAGGCTACAAATGCGCCGGATCAAGAGTGTCCTGATCGCCACCGCGGTGGCGGTCGGGCTTTCTTTCTCAGTAGGAGCCAACGCCGCCGACAAGCTCAAGATCGGCACCGAGGGCGCCTATCCGCCCTTCAATTTCATCGATGAATCGGGCGAGCTGAAAGGCTTCGACGTCGAAATCGCGGGCGCGCTCTGCGCCGCCATGAAGGTCGAGTGCGAGTTCATCGAGCAAGATTGGGATGGCATCATCCCGGCGTTGCTCGCCAAGAAATTCGACGCCATCGTCGCCAGCATGTCGGTCACCGAGGAGCGCAAGCAATCGGTCGCCTTCACCGATCGCTACTATTCGAATCTCATCCGCTTCGTCGGTCCCAAGGGTCAGACGATCGACACCTCGCTCGAGGGCCTGAAGGGCAAGTCGATCGGCGCTCAGCGCGCCACCGTGGCCGGGAGCTATTTGGAAGACAAGCTCGGCAGCGACGCCAGCATCAAGCTCTATGACACGCAGGAGAACGCCAATCTCGATCTGGTGAGTGGTCGGCTTGACCTCCTGTTCGCCGACGGCCTCGTCATGTACGAGTGGCTCAAGAGCAAGGACGGCGAGGCCTTCCAGTTCTATGGCGAAGGCCTGAGCCTCGATGAAGGCATCGCGATTGCGCTCCGCAAGGAGGACGAGGAGCTGCGCGGCAAGATCAACGAAGCCATCAAGGCGATCCGCGCCGACGGCACCTACGAGAAGATCAACGCCAAGTACTTTCCCTTCAGCATCTATTGAGTGGGCCATGACCGAGGGCCGTACTGTGGTGCAAACCGACAAGTCGAGCGCGTCAACTCGCCAACCCCGTTCTCGTCATGGCCGGGCTTGACCGGGCCATCCAGGGCAACGGATAGGTCGTTGCTTGAGGCTCTGGATCCCCCGCCTGCACGGGGGATGACGACTGGGTGCCGGTCAGCGCGGCACGTGCCCCCCTTGACGACACCCTGACGATGATCGACCTGCACGGCTTCGGGGCGCAATTGGCGGCTGGCACGGCGCTCACCGTCGAGCTCGCTCTGGCCTCGGCGGCGTTCGGCCTCCTGGTCGGGCTCGGCATGGCCGCGCTCAAGCTCTCCAAGTCGCGCGGCGCACGCATCATCGCGGACACCTA
>VGET01000204.1 GCA_016869195.1 Alphaproteobacteria bacterium
GGCGGTGAATGGACGGGACGACAGCGCCGATCGGCCCCGCAGGAGCCGGCCGAAGCCTAGCTCGGCACGCCCTATCGGGGCCGGAGTTGATTTGTTATACCAAGAGCACAAACTGTGATCACAGGCTAGAGCCTAGAACGAAGTTTTGTCGTCGCGCCCGAGCGCTGGATTCCTGAGGAGAGGACCGACCGTGTCGAACCTGAAGCCGCTGACCCTGGATACGCCCTGGTATCGAATCGAATCAACCGATGCGGATTGGAAGGCCGAAGACCCGGTCGTGCTCTCGCGCATGCTGGAGCAGCTGCTCATCATCCGCCAGTTCGAGGAGCGGATTCTCGATCTGTTCAAGGCTGGCTGCGTGCACGGCCCGGCGCATGCCAGCATCGGCCAGGAGGGCGGCGCGGTCGGCGCCATGTCGGTGCTTTCGAGCGGCGATAAGATCAACGCCACGCACCGCGCCCATCACCAGTTCCTCGCCAAGTTCATGGGCCACGTCACGCCCAAGGGCTATGACCCGCGCCGCGATGAGCTGCCGCCCGCGATGAACGATGTGGTCTATCGCTCGATGGCGGAGATCATGGGCCTCTCGCCCGGGTACTGTGGCGGTCGCGGCGGCTCCATGCATATGCGCTGGGACGAAGCCGGCGTTCTCGGCACCAACGCGATCGTGGGCGGCAACCCGCCCCAGGCCGCGGGCTATGCCCTGGCCGACAAGTTCCGCAAGACCGGCAACATCACCATCACCTTCTTCGGCGATGGCGCGACCGCGCAGGGCTCGGTCTATGAAGCGATGAACCTGGCGGCGCTCTACACTCTGCCGATCGTGTTTTTCATCGAGAACAACCTCTATGGCGTCTCGACCCATGTGAGCGAGACGACGCGCGAGACCCGACTTTCCACGCGCGGCCTCGGTCTCGGCATCCCTTCCGCCGAGGTTGACGGCATGGATGCGATGGCGGTGCGCAAGGCGCTGCAATGGGCGCGCGGGTTGTGTGAACAGAACAAGGGCCCGGCGGTAATCGAGGCCAAGACCTATCGCTACTTCCACCAGCACGGTCCGATGAAGGGCAGCGCCTTCGGCTATCGCGACAAGGACGAGGAGCAGGCATGGCACGATCGCGACCCGCTCAAGACCTTCCCCGACCGGCTCCAGGCGCTCGGCATCATCGACAAAGCCACGCTGACCAAGCTGCACGCCCGCGCCAAGGCTTCGGTCGACTTGGCGGCGAGCCGGCTCACCGAGAACGACCCCGGCACCAATTTGCTGCGCGTCGTGCCTTCGCTCTGGCCAAGCCCGGGCGAGGTCGACAAGGGCATCCGCGGCGACCTGTCGGAGCTCAAGGGCAAGCGCTTCATGGAGGTGTCCGACATCGATCCCAAGCGAGCGCGTGAGATCAAATTCATCGATGCGTTGCCCCTCGCCCAGCTCCATGCGATGGAACGCGACCCGAGCGTCATCATCCTCGGCGAAGACGTGCATCGCCTGAAGGGCGGCACCGTCGGCGCAACCAAGGGGATCAAGGAGACGTTTCCCGAGCGCCTGATCGGCACGCCAATCTGTGAGAACGGCTTCACCGGGCTCGCGCTCGGCGCCGCGAGCAATGGCATGCGGCCGGTGGTCGAGTTCATGTATGCCGATTTCGTGCTGGTCGCTGCGGATCAGCTGTTCAACCAGGTCGCGAAGGTGCGCCACATGTTCGGCGGCATCCACAAGGCGCCGGTCATCGTGCGGACACGCGTTGCCGGCGGCCACGGCTATGGCTCGCAGCACTCGATGGACCCGAGCGGCTTGTTTGCGCTCTATCCGGGCTGGCGCATTGTCGCGCCCACAACACCGTTCGACTATATCGGGCTGTTCAATTCCGCCGTGCAGTGCAACGACCCAGTCGTCTTCATCGAGTGCCAGACGCTCTATCAGACGCCGGGCCTGATCCCCGACGACGATCTCGATTTCTACGTGCCATTCGGCAAGGCACGCATCGCGCGGGCCGGCAAGGCCTGCACCATCGTGACCTGCGCCAACATGGTGCCGATCAGCGTGGAGGCGGCGGAGAAGGCCGGCATCGACGCCGAGGTCATCGATCTGCGCACGCTCGACCCCTTGAGCCTCGATTGGGATACGATCACCGCGAGCGTGAAGAAAACCAACCGCCTGCTCGTGGTCGAGCAGACCGCGCGCGGCCCCTCGCTCGGCGCGCGCATCGTGCAGGAGGCGCAGGAGAAGCTATTCGACTGGCTCGACCATGAGATCCTGCGCGTCTCGGGCTCGCAGGCCGCGCCCGTGGTCTCCAAGGCTATCGAAAAGGCTGCGCTGGCCGGCGTCGATGAGGTGGTCGCGGGCCTCGCCGCCCTGATGGACCGCAAGGCCGCCTGAACGAGCAAAGGAACACGAACGATGGCGCAGAATCCGAAGGCGCTGGTGACCGACCTGATCGTGCGCGCGCACCATACCGCGATCAGCGTGAAGGACTTCGAGCCGGCCAAGAGGTTCTATTGTGACGTGCTCGGCTTCGTCGTGGTCGGCGATATCGACCATCGGCACGATCCGGGCCTTGCGGAAGCCGTCGGCATGCCCGAAGGCGTCGATTGCCACTGGATGATGCTGGAGCGCGAGGGCTACCACATCGAGCTGTTCAAATGGTACACGCCGGTCGGTCAGCTCGGGCCGAATCGTCAGTGCGACCTCGGCTACACCCACGTCGCCTTCCAGGTAAAGAACGTCGAGGAAGCCTACAAGCGCGTCATTGCCGCCGGCTTCAAGACCAACGCCCCGCCGCTCTCGTTGCGCGGCGGCAAGGCCAAGGTGATCTATGTTCAGGCGCCGGAAGACTTCATCACCGAGCTCGTCGAGTATTCATGACCGACCCCGTCGTCGCGCTCAGCGCGTTCAGCACGATCCCGGATGGCGGGCTCGATGACAGCGAGCCGATGAATGGCCGTGTCTATGCGACGCTCAGGGCCCAGCTGATGTCGGGCGCTTTCGAGCCGGGCGAGGTCGTCAGCATCCGCTCGCTCGCCGAGAAACTCGGGACCTCGACCATGCCGGTGCGCGAGGCCCTTCATCGCCTGATTGGCGATCGGGCGCTCGAAACCCGAGCCAACCGCACGATCGCCGTGCCGCTCATTTCGCGCGCCGGCTTTCGGGCGATCGCCGAGGTTCGCGTCGCGCTCGAAGGCCTCGCCGCCGAGCGGGCGGCCAAGCACCTGTCGGAAGCCGAGATCGATCGGCTCGACGCCCTGACCCAGGGCATGGCGGAGGCGGCACGACTAAATGAGCCGCAGCGCTATCTGGCGCTCAACACCGACTTTCACCACTCGATCTATCGTGCGGCGCAGAACCCGGTGCTGCTCGACCTGATCGAAAAGCTTTGGGTTCAGGCGGGGCCGCAATTCAATTTCCTGTTTCACACGGTTGGCGTGCCCATGCGCACGATTGCGCCGCACGAGGCGATCATTGCCGCGCTTCGAGCCGGTGACGGTGCCGGTGCGCGCCAGTCCGTCCAGCGCGACATCAGCGAATCAATCCCCGATATCGTCGAAACACTGCCCGTCTGAACGCCCACCAACCGAACGCGGAGCACGCCATGTCCGCCTGGATCAATCAGACGCCCGATTCCTCTTCTTTGCCTCCGGTCGTTCGGGGTGAAGGCGTTTATCTCTACGACAAATCTGGCAAGCGCTATATCGACGGCTCGAGCGGCCCCGCCCTGTTCTCGTTGGGCCATAGCCACAGGGACGTGCTCGCCGCGGTGCATCGCCAGTTCGATGCGCTCGAATACGGCTTCACCATGGATTTCTCAACCGAGGTGGTCGAGGCACTGTCGGAGCGGCTGGTGCGCCACATGGGTGCGCACTTCGGTGGCGTGTTTTACGTTTCCAGCGGCTCGGAAGCGACCGAGACCTCGCTGAAAGCCGCGCTGCAATACCATGTCGCGAACAGCCAACCGAGCCGCACGCGCTTCATCTCGCGCCGCTTCTCCTGGCATGGGGCGACGCTCGGTGCGCTCTCGGTCTCAGGCAATATGGGGCGGCGGCGCTATTTCGCGCATGCCGTGCCCGAGAGTATCTTCGTTTCGCCCGCGCACGCCTATCGCCCGCCACTTGGCATCAAGCCCGAGGAGATTCCGGCCTTCGCCGCGCGCGAGCTCGAGCAGGCGATCCTGACCCACGGGGCTGAAAAGATCGCCGGCTTCATCTTCGAGCCCGTGGTCGGCGGTTCGCTCGGCGTGTCGCCGGCGCCGGCGGGCTATGCCAAGGCCATGCGCGCCGTGTGCGACAAGTACGGCGTGCTGATGATAGCAGACGAGGTGATGTGCGGCGTCGGGCGCTGCGGCGCGTGGCGCGCGCTGGCTCATGACGGCGTCTGGCCGGATATCATGCAGGTGGCGAAGGGCCTCTCCGGCGGCTACATGCCGCTCGGCGCGGTCCTGCTCTCGAAGCCGGTACTGGAGCGCATCAGGTCGGCCCACGGCAATCTCGAGACCTCGCGCACCTATTCCGGCCATAGCGCGGCCTGCGCGGCCGCGCTCGCGGTGCTCGATGTGCTCGAGCGCGACGGCCTGGTCGACAAGGTGGCGAAGGACGACGCTTATTTGAGGGCGCGGCTCGACGAGGCGCTCGGCCAGATCGCCGAGGTGGGCGATGTGCGCGGCCGCGGCTTCTTCTACGGCGTCGAATATGTGAAGGACCGCGAGACCAAGGAGCCCTTCCCGGCCGAGGCGCTGTTCAACCGCAAGCTCAAGGCGCGCTGCATCGAGAACGGGCTGCTGATCTATCCAGGCGGCGGCATCGCCGACGGACGGCGCGGCGACTACGCCATCGTGGCCCCGCCCTTCATCGCCACCCATGCCGAGATCGACGAGATCGCCGACAAGCTCGCGCGCGCCAGCAAGCAGGCGCTCGCCGACGTGCGTCAATGATCCAGAACTGAAACGAGGACCGCCATGCCGCTGCCCGCCGCCATCGAGAAGGCTGACATAGAACCCGGCTTAATGCGCCTCGCGGGCAAGCGCGCGTTCGTCACCGGCGCCAATCGGGGCATCGGGCGGCAGGTGGCCGAGCGCATGGCGCGCGAGGGTGCGATTGTTTGCGTCCACGGCCGCACCGAAGCCAAGCTGAAGGATTGCCTCGCAGGCATCAAGGGCCGCGGGCTCGATGGCGTTCCGGTTGCCGCCGATCTTTCCAAGCCGGACGAGATCGAGCGTCTCTGTGGCGAGGTGCTGAAGAAGCTCGGCGGCATCGACATCGTGGTCAACAACGCCGGTGTCGCAACTTCGGTCAACGTCGTCGACATGTCGCTCGAAACCTGGGAGTGGACGCAGCAGACGAATTTGCGTGCGCCCTTCCTGATCACGAAGTATCTGCTGCCCACCATGATCAAGCAGAACCGCGGCGGCTCGCTCGTGTTCAATGCCTCGAGCGCGGCGAAGCAAGGCGATGCTGGCGCTTCCGCCTATAACGCGTCGAAGTCGGGCCTCGTGGGCTTCATGCGCTGCGTCGCGGCCGAGGTCGGCGTCTACGGCATCAACTCGAACGCGGTCTGCGCGGGCTGGATCGCGACCGAGATGGCGGTCGAGCTGCACGAGCAGGTCGCCGCCCGCACCGGGCAGGAGCTTGAGGCGTTCTATCAGCAGAACATGCGCAAGAACGTGATGCAGGCGCTGATTCCGCCGGACGACGTGGCGGAGCTCATGCTCTTTCTCGCGACGCCCGCCGCGCGTTACATCACCGGCCAGGCGATCAACATCTGCGCCGGCAAGACGATGGCGTGAGGCCACCCAGGTAACTTCACGACTATCCTGTTCGCCGTCCTCTGGCCGCGCGCCTTGCGCGCGGACCGGAGGACCCACGGGTCAGCGCGCGCGGAACAATGGATTCCCGGGTCGGCGCAGACGCCGCCCGAGAATGACGACGTGGTGTGGTGCGGCTGACTATCGAGCGGTCGCAGGCCCGGGTCACGAC
>VGET01000205.1 GCA_016869195.1 Alphaproteobacteria bacterium
CGCCGAGCCCCTCGTCTCCTATCTTGGGCCCGAGGTGACGTACGAGCTCGACCGGTTGTTCGCGAAGAAGGTCAAGGTGCTGGGTTATCAGCGCCAGCGCATCTTCGGCAATTGGAAGCTCTACAACGACAATGTGCGCGACCCCAATCATGGCGGCCTGTTGCACATGTTCCACGCCACCTTCGGGCTCTATCGCCTGAGCCAGAAGGGCGGCGCCAAGCTCGACGCGCGCGGGCGCCACAACATCACCTGGAACTCGCTCGGCACCGACAATCAGGCGCAAACCGAGAAGGGCTATGAGGGCACGACCAAGGTGCTGAAGCAGAGCTTCAAGCTCGCCGACATGTCGATGCTGCGTTATGAGCGCGAGTTCCCCGACGACGTGTCGCTGGTGATTCTCTCGGTCTTCCCGAACGTGGTGTTCCAGCAGATCGCGAACAGCCTGTGCACGCGCCAGATCCGCTGCAAGGGCGTGGACGAGATGGAGCTCTACTGGACCTATTTCGGCTATGAGGACGACAGCGCCGCGATGACCGAGCATCGCCAGAAGCAGGCGAACCTCGTCGGCCCCGGCGGGCTCATTTCGATGGAGGATGGCGAGGCGGTCGAGCTCGTGCACAACACGGTGAGGCGCGAGAAGGATGCGCACGCGCGGGTCGAGATCGGCGGCAAGGGCCCGATCAAGACCTCGGAATCGCTGGTCTCCGAAGTGCCGATCCGCGGCTTCTACAGCTATTATTGCGAGCTGATGGGCTTCGCCGCCGGGCAGGTGGCGGCCGAATGATCGAGCCCGCGAAGCGCGCGGCCATCAATGATCTGATGGCCGATTACTGCCACTTCATCGACGACAACCGGCTCGAGGACTGGCTCGGCTTCTTCGTCGAGGACTGCGTCTACAAGATCCTCTCGCGCGAGAACGTCGACAGCAACCTGCCGCTCGAGCTGATGCTGTGCTCGAACAAGAACATGCTGCGCGACCGCGTGCTCTCGCTCCGGCAGGCCAACATCTACAACATCCACACCGACAAGCACGTGCTCGGCGTGGTGCGCATTCTGGGTGAAGAGAACGGCCTCTACCGCGTGCAGGCGAACTACACCGTCTATCAGACCAATCAGGACGGGGTGAGCATGCTGTTCAGCGTCGGCACCTATCGCGACAAAATTCGCTTCGAGGGCGCCGAGCCCCGCTTCGTCGAGAAGATCGTGGTGGCGGACACCTTCGGCATTCCCCGCATGCTCTCGACGCCGTTGTAGGGCGCGTCGGAAGGGAAGGCCCACCACCAAGACACGAAGGCACGAAGGAAACTTCGACGTGAAATGACAAGGCCGCCGGTCGCACGGCGGCGACGTTTGAACGTGGCGGCGGGCGACGCCACGAGGACGTCACCTGCGCCTTTGTGCCTTGGTGCCTTTGTGGTGCTCACCTCTTTCGTCATTCTCCGGCGGTGTCTGCACCGACCGGAGAATCCACGGTGGGGGCGGAGTCCGCTGACCGATGGGTCCTCGGGCTCGCGCCTTGCGCGCCCCGAGGACGGCAATCACCTCAAAACCGTCGTCCTCCGCGCACGTTGGCACCCGGGGGCGCTGCCGCGATATCTCAGCGGTCGTCCTCCGGCCGCGCACCGCGCGCGGACCGGAGGACCCATGGCTCAGCGTGCGTGGAACGATGGATTCTCGGGTCGGCGCTGACGCCGCCCGAGAATGACGGATCATTGTTCGTTGTTTTCGACCTTCATTCGGGCATCCATCCATCCACGTGCCGAAACCGCGCGCCCAACGCACCACGCGCGCGTTGTCATCATTTTCGTATAGCGCCGAAGGAGGCTGCGCCGGGCGGTCGCGTTGCCGCGCCGAAGAGGCTCAGATACCCTCCCGTATCTCAGGACACAACATCGCGGGGGCACGATGGCCAGGTTCGCGCTGCGCAATGCCGGGGGCTTTCGCTTTCTGACCTTGCAGGGCTATTTCATCGTGCGCCAGCGGCAGATGCCCGACGGCGACACCCTCTCCTTCGCCGCCGCCAAGGCGTTTCGCCCCCGACTGGTCAAGACGAACATCGAGGTGCTTTCCGCCGACGCGGTGCTTCGAAACATCCGCCTGCAATCGATCGACGCGCCCGAGAAGTCGCAGCCATGGGGCGCGCGCTCGCGCGACAATCTGCTCGCGTGGTTCGGGTTCGATCCGGCCGAGCTCGGCCTCAGCGATGAGGATTTCTCGGCCAATGGCGAGCCCAAGAAGATCGCCGGCTGGATCGCCACCCACGGCATGGACGGACGCCAGCGCCCGCTCGGCTATCTCTTCCGGAAGAACCCGGGCTTCAGCCATGGAAACGAAATTCCGGCCGCCGAGATCGCGCCGGTGTTGAAGAGGAGCGCGAACTACCATCAGGTGACCCGCGGCGCGGCCTATCCGGCGTTCTATGAGAACACCGACGAGGAACATGCGGTGACGTTCCAGAAGGCCGCGCAGAAGCTGCGCGCGTCCGGCAAGGGCCTTTGGGCGGAGGACCGAACCACGACCGGCTTCGTGCCCACCAAGACCGCGCTCGGCCATGGCGGCGCGCTGATCTATCCGAAGTTCTACCGGCGGGTCGAAGACTGGAAGACGGAAAAGCCGAGCGCCGCCGCCTTCCTCACCTGGCTCAAGGCGCAGAGCGACGGCAAGAAGCTCGTGCTCGGCGCCGAGCGCGACGCCATCCCGCTGTGGAAGCTGTTCCAGAAAGTCAGCCGCACCAAGGTGGCGGTGCCCTACGACGTCTCGAAGCTCTGGTTCAGCGAGTGATGCAGGCGGGCACAGGGCGCTTGCCGTTGCGCTGATACCGCCCTCACCCTATCCCTCTCCCCCAGGGGAGAGGGGACCACGCTGGTGACGCGGCGATCAAGAATCGCGGTCCCCTCTCCCGCGTGCGGGAGAGGGAGGGCCCCTTGGCGACAGCCACGGGAGGGTGAGGGACGGCCCCTACTTCGCTGCCGCTTTCCGTCGCGCGCCGCGGGAGTCCCAGGCGGAGAGGATGTCGGCGGCGTCCATCACGAGCGCCATGTGGAGCGACATCATCTTGAGCGCGGCGTCTTCCATCTCCTCGTTCGTGCCGCGCACGAGGTCGCGCGCGACAACCACGCGATAGTCGTGGTTCGAGGCATCGAACGCCGCGTTGAGCACGCAGCAATCGGTGAAGCCGCCGTTCAGCACCACCGCGCGCACGCCCATGTTGCGCAGCAGAAAGTCGAGGTCGGTCGGGTAGAAGATCGAGAGGCGTTTTTTGGTCTCGATCAGCTCATCGCTGGGCTCGACCTTTGTGCGAAGCGCCGTCCACGGGCTGCCGGCGATCGCGTGACCCTCATGACCCGGGATTGGCCCGACATAGAGCGGAAACACGAGGCGCCAGGCGCTGACGCCGCCCTTCACGTCATCGCGCTTCGAAGGCCGGAGCACGGTGCGCACATGGATGATCGGCAGCCCCCGCGTCCGCGCCTCGACGTGGAAGCGATCGATCGGCTCGACGATCTCGCGCGCGCGCGGCGCCGGGCACGGACAGTCCGGTGACTCACTCAGATGCCCCTCGTGCATGTCGATCGAGATGACCGCGGTTCTCGCCGGCTCGAGGAAGCTCTCGAACGCCGGGTCCTTGGGCAGCGCCTTCTTCGCGCCATAGACATAGATGCTGGTCATCCGCGTCTCTCCTCCCGCCGTCGCTCAGCGCCGATCCTGGCGCACATAGGGCATACCCAGCGCCTTCGGTGCGTCTTGGCCCGCGCGCAGGCGCAGCGCCGCATAGATCAGCACGAACAAGGTCACCGCGTAAGGCGCCATCTCGAGGAAATATTGCGGGATCGGCAGGCCGAGCGCCTTGATGCGCGGGATGATCGCCTCGATGCCGCCGAAGAGGAGGCCGCCCGCGAGCGCGCGCCACGGCATCCAGCGTGCAAAAATGACGAGCGCAACCGCGATCCAGCCGCGCCCCTGCGTCATGTCGAAGACGAAGATCTTGGCCGAGCCGAGCGCGAGATAGCCGCCGGCGAGGCCGATGAACGCGCCACCCACCGTGGCCGAGAGCAGCCGATAGCCCTCGACATTGACGCCGTCGGCATCCGCGGCTTGCGGGTTCTCGCCGACCGCGCGGAGCTCGAGCCCCCGCCGCGTGCGATAGAGGAAATACCAGACCGCGGCGACCAAAAGGATCGTGATGTAGACCACCGGGTCCTGGCCAAACAGGAAGCGCCCGATGATCGGCACGTCGGTCAGCCCGGGAATGCGGATCGGCTGAAGCCCGCCGAGCGCGACATTGGTCCACGGCACGCCGATCAGGCCGGTGAGGCCTGAGCCGAGGAACACGACCGTGATGCCGGTCACCACCTGGTTGGTGCGCAGCACGACGACGAAGAAGCCGAAGCCGAAGCCGACGACCGCGCCCGCGATGATCGCGATGATGAGGCCGAGCGCGGTCGAGTTGCCGAACTCGATATAGGCCGCGGCCGCCGCGAGCGCGCTGCACAGCATGATGCCCTCGCAGCCGAGGTTCAGCACGCCCGCGCGCTCGTTCAGGATCAGCCCGAGCGCCGCCACCACCAGCGGCACAGAGAAGAGCGGCATCGAAGCGAGCCAGAACGTGATGAAGTCCACGCTCAGGCCCCCCGGTAATGCGCCATGCGCAGGCGATAGCGCACGAAGAACTCGGAGGCCGTGACCGAGAGCACGATGATCGCCTGGATCAGCCCGACCAGCGCGTCGGGCAGGTTGTAGAACACCTTCATGCTCTCGCCGGCGACATAGAGCCCACCCATCAGGAACGCGACGATGAGCGTCGCGACCGGGCGGTTGCCGGCGAGGAAGGCAATGACGATGCCGGAGAAACCGTAGCCGGCGGCCATCGCGGGCGTGAGCCGAAACTCAGTCGCGGTCGCCATCACAAAGCCAGCCGCGCCCGCCATGCTGCCGGAGAGCACGGCCGAGGCCGCGGTGATGAGCGCGACGGGAAGACCGATCGGCAGTGCCATGCGCGGGCTCGAGCCGACAAAGCGCGACTGGATGCCGAAGCGGCTGCGCTCGACCAGCCACCAGACGAACACGACCGCGGCGCCTGCTACGACAATCCCGTAGTGCACCTGCTGCCAGCCGATCAGCGGCAATTGTTCCGACGCATCAAATTGCGGGCTGTGCGGAAACTTGTCCTTCGGGTCTTTCCACGGCCCGTAGACCTGGTTCAGCACGAAGTAATAGGCGATGTAGCTGAAGAGCAGAGTGGTGATCACCTCGGAGACGTTGAGACGGATCTTGAGGACGGCCGAGGGCAGCGCCCACGCGCCGCCGAACAGGAGCGCCATCGCAAGCATGAGCACGAGGCGGATGCTCTCCGGCCCGACATCGAAGATCGAGATCAGCGTCGCGCCGACGACGCCCATGAAGAACTGGCCCTCAATGCCGATGTTCCAATAATTGACGCGGAAGGCGAGCGCGGCCGAGAGCCCGACCAGCACCAAGGGCGTCGACTGCACGATCACGGTCGAGATGCCGGCTGCCTGGAAGAAGGTGAAGACGACGAACTCGTCATAGATCGAGCCGAGCTCGACGCCGCGCCCGAGCAGCAGCCCGACGCAGATGGCCAGGCCGACGATGAGCGCGCCGAGCACGATGAGCGCACGCAGCCAGGTCGGCACCCTCTGGCGCACCTCGATGGTCAGGCGGCGCGAGCGGAGCATCGAGAGGCCGGTCAAGGGAAGGCTCGCACTTGACGCCGCACCTCGGCGCTTTGGCGCGCGGCACACCCCAACCCTCCCCCCATGAGGGGGAGGAAGAGGGAGGGGGGTCGTTGGCGCATAAAGGAGATCAAGCTCAGGCGTGGCCGACCATGAGGCGGCCGATCTCCTGCCGATCGCCGGGCGCGGAGAACTCGCCGACGATGCGGCCGCGATTGATCACGCCGATGCGGTCGGACACCGAGAGCACCTCGTC
>VGET01000206.1 GCA_016869195.1 Alphaproteobacteria bacterium
CCAAGGGCGCGGTGATCGGCGTGTTCTGCGATCCCTCGTTTACGGCGGCGGCCCACGCGGCGGGTGAGGGGCGGCAGATCATGCTGCCGCTCGGCGCGCGCTCAGGGGTTCCGGGTCAGCGGCCTTACACCGGGCGCTTCCTGATCGAGCGCCTGGGCGACGGCCGCTTAACCGGCACCGGGCCGGTCTATCGCGGTGCGCGCATGGATTTGGGGAAAATGGCGCTCGCCCGCGTCATCGATGGCGGCCTCTCGGAGGTGCGGGTCGTCGTGGCGAGCGAGAAATTCCAGGCCGCGGATCAAGCGGTGTTTCGTCATCTCGGCATCGAACCGGCGGCGTGCCGCATTCTCGGCCTCAAGAGCTCGGTGCACTTCCGCGCGGATTTCGAGCCGATCGCCGCCGAGGTGCTGGTGGTCGAGGCGCCGGGGCCGGCGCTCGCCGATCCACGCAAGTTCGCCTATCGGCGGCTGCGCGCGGGCGTTCGCCTCGCGCCGGACGGGCCTGTGTCAGCCGCGCCGCGCGACGGTGAAACGGGATATTGCCACTTCATCCGCGCGGACTAGAATGACTCCAGACAAACCCGGCACGTGAGGCACAGCGCCATGGGACTCATCGATCTTCATCATGTCGCGATCAAGACCAAGGACCTCGACGAGACGGTCAAGTTCTACACTAAGGTTCTCGGCATGAAGGTGGCCCATCGGCCGCAGTTCGACTTTCCGGGTGCTTGGCTCGAGATGGGCGGCACCATGTTCCACCTCTACGCCGGCCATGCCGCGAAGGACATGAAGGGCGGCTGGAAGTACAGCCAGATGCATTCGCCGCTCGACCATGTCGCGCTGCGTGCAAAAGGCTTCGACAAGCTCAAGAAGAAGATCGTGGCGTCCGGGCGTGAGTGGCGCCAGCAGGACCTGCCGCATGCTGACATCTGGCAGCTCTTCGTGCTCGATCCGTCGGGCATCAAGATCGAGATCAACTTCACCGCGAGCGATGAGCCCAAGGGCTCCAAGGGGCCCGACAACCGCTACAAGAAATACATCGCCGGGAAATTCTGAAATTCCGCCAGGCGTGTAGTTAGCCCTTTCTCCCGTTGGCTCCGGTTGGCGCCGGTCCAGATCAATCAGCGCGTAACGACGATCTGAACGGCGCCAACGGCAAATGGGCGGGGAGGAAGGGTTTGGGATGGAGGGCGATACAAGGCGCGCGCAAGCGCGCCTTTTGATTCGTCGCCCTGGATGGCCCGATCAAGTCGGGCCATGACGACTAAGTTTGGACGTCCCGCGCCTACGTCGTCACGTACTTCGAGCCCGGCCCGCCGAGACGGCGCTTGAGGCCATCGGCGTGGAGCGCCCAGGGCACGGCCTCCGAGGTCCAGACGTGATGGGTCGGCGTCACGCTCGAAGGCTCGTCGAGCGTGCCGGCCATCAGATGCAGCTCGCCGGGGAATTTGTCGCCCTCGAAGCTGATCGGCGTGCCGCACACAGCGCAGAAGGTGCGAACGACGCCCGGAGAAGAATCGTAGCGCTGGCGCTTGGCCTCAGACTCGAACGTCACTTGGCTGTTGCGATAGCCGACCCAGGTCGCGAACGCAGCGCCCGCCGCGCGCCGACAATCGACGCAATGGCAGTGCACGACCCAGAGCGGCTTGCCCTCGGCGCGGTAGCGCACGGCACGACACAGGCAACCGCCAGTGCGAGTCGTCGTTTCGCTCATAGCTCGAGCTCGCACCAGATCGGCGTGTGGTCGGACGCCTTGGGCTTGCCACGCACCGCCCGGTCGATCTCGCAGGCGGTCAGTTTGTCGGCGGCCTGGGGCGAGAGCAGCAGATGATCGATGCGAATGCCGTGGTCGTGCTGCCACGCGCCGGCCTGATAGTCCCAGAAGGTATAGGCCCGCTTGGCATTCGGATGCAGCGCACGGAAGGCATCGGTCAGCCCAAGGTGCATGAGGGCGCGCAGGCCCTCGCGTGATTCGAGGCGGAACAACGCGTCATCCCTCCAGGCGGCGGGGTCATGCACGTCGGCCTCGGTCGGGATCACGTTGTAGTCGCCACCTAAAACCAACGCGTCCTCGGACTTGAGGAGCTTTTCCGCGTGGCGCCGGAGACGCTTCAACCAGCGCAGCTTGTAGTCGAACTTCTCGCCCGGTGCGGGATTGCCGTTCGGCAGGTAGATCGAGGCGACCCGAAGCCTGCCGCCGATCGTCGCCTCGATATAGCGCGCCTGATCGTCCGCCGCGTCACCGGGCAGGCCACGCTCTACGTCCTCGATGCGCTCGCGCGCGAGGATCGCGACGCCGTTATAGGTCTTCTGGCCATGAGCCGCGACGTTGTAGCCGAGATCGCCGATCTCGAGCTCGGGAAACTGCTCGGAGAGGCACTTGATCTCCTGCAGCAGCACGACGTCGGGCTTCGCCTGCGCCAGCCATTCGAGCACGTTCGGCAGGCGCGCCTTGATCGAGTTGACGTTGAAGGTGGCGATTTTCAGGCTGCACCCAATTGTTCGTCATCGCCGGGCAACGACCCGGCGATCCAGTGTTGTCAGCGACATCACATGAGAGAAGGCCTGGATGACCGGGTCAAGCCCGGTCATGACGAATGGGCAAGGGCCGCTTAAGCCTGCTGAAGCGAGAACGAGGTGCCGCAGCCGCAGGAGGAGGCGGCCTGGGGGTTTCTCACCTGGAAGGACGAGCCCATCAACTCGGTGACGAAGTCGATCACCGAGCCGCCCATGTAGCCGGCCGAGACCTTGTCGACCAGCACGGTTACGCCATCGCGCTCGATCGCGATGTCGTCCGGCCCCTTCGATCCGTCGAAGCCGAATTTGTATTGGAAGCCGGAGCAGCCCCCGCCAAGCACACTGACGCGGAAACTCAAGCCAGTCGGATCGGGCTCGCTGGCGCGGAGCTGTGAAATGCGCGCGATCGCCCGATCGGTGACCTCGATCGGGGCCTCGACCTGGGGAGTGACGAATTCGATGGGGCGGGCCATGACACGGTTTCCTGCTCGGGGCAAACCTGGTTAGCCTAAATAGGTATTCGGCGGGTTAAGTCAACCTTGTGCAATCTCGTATTCCAGCGGAGCCGGATTGCCGGGCCACAAGCAGCGGGTTATGAGAGCCCCCATGGCACCTATGCCTTATGCCAGCCAGCCGGAGCAAAGCCGCGGCCGGCTGCACCCCGAGCCCGAGAGCGCGACCCGCAGTGCCTTTCAGCGCGACCGCGACCGGATTATCCACTCGGCGGCCTTTCGCCGGCTCGAGTACAAGACCCAGGTGTTCGTTTACCACGAGGGCGACTATTTCCGGACGCGCCTAACCCACAGCCTCGAGACCGCTCAGATCGCCCGGTCGGTCTGCCGCGTGCTCGGCTTGGACGAAGATTTGGCCGAGGCACTCGCCTTGGCGCACGACCTGGGCCACACGCCCTTTGGCCATGCCGGCGAGGATGCGCTCGACGAAGCGATGCGCCCCTATGGCGGCTTCGATCACAACGCCCAGACGCTGAGAATATTAACCAAGCTCGAGCAACGCTATGCCGGGTTTGACGGCCTGAACCTGACCTGGGAGACGCTCGAGGGTGTCGCCAAGCACAACGGCCCCCTTTTGCCGACGAGGGACGGAAAGCCGCTGCCCGGCGCGCTCACCGAATATGTCGCGCGGCACGATCTCGAGCTCGATACCCACCCCGGCCCGGAAGCGCAGGTCGCCGCGCTCGCCGATGACATTGCCTACAACAATCATGACGTCGATGACGGCCTCAGGGCGGGTCTGTTCCCGGTGGCGGATTTGCGGGACGTGCCGCTGGTCGGCCCGATCTTCGCCGAAATCGAGCGCGAGCATCCTAGGCTCGATGAGAGCCGGCTCATTCACGAGGCGGTACGGCGCATGATCGGCGCGATGGTCGAGGACCTGATTGCGGAAAGTCAGCGGCGGCTGAGCCGCGCCCAATTAACCTCGGTCGAGGCCGTTCGCCGCCACGGCTCGCCCGTCATCGCGTTCTCTGAGGCCATGAGCGCCCATGATCGCGCGCTCAAGGCCTTTCTTTACGAACGCATGTATCGCCACTACAAGGTCAACCGCATGGCGTCACGGGCGCGGCGGGTGGTGCGCGAGTTGTTCGCGCTCTTCCTCGATGAGCCCGAGTGCCTGCCAAGCGAATGGCAGGGTCGGTGCCAGGGACGACGCGAGCCGGCGACCGCCCGGGTCGTGGCCGACTATATCGCCGGCATGACCGATCGCTACGCCTTCAGGGAACATCACCGCCTGTTCGGGCCGCCCGAGAGCTGAATGAATCTCTATTCCCATCTGCGTGATCTGATCATTGCCGAGGTACGCTCGCTGGGCGAGGCCGGTCGCCTCCCCAAGGATCTGGATGTCTCGGCCGTGACGGTCGAGCCGCCGCGCGAAGCGAGCCACGGTGATGTCGCCTCGAATGTCGCCATGGTGCTGGCGAAGCAGGCCGGGAAGTCGCCGCGCGAGATCGCGATCTCGGTCGCCGCGCGCCTTGCCGGCCGCCACGGCATCACGACCACCGAGGTCGCGGGGCCCGGCTTCCTCAACATCAAGCTCGCGCCCGAGTTCTGGCACGAGCGTTTGCGCGACATGCTGAAAGCGCCGCTCGACTATGGCGTGATCGACCTCGGGCGCGGCGAGAAGGTCAATGTCGAGTATGTCTCGGCCAACCCGACCGGCCCGCTCCACGTCGGGCATGGCCGCGGCACGGTGTTCGGCGACGTGCTCGCCAATCTCCTGGCTCGCCTCGGCTTCGCGGTGACGCGCGAGTACTACATCAACGACGCCGGCGCCCAGGTCGACATTCTCGCGCGCTCGCTCTTCCTGCGTTATCGCGAGGCACTGGGTGAGGCGATCGGCGACATTCCCGAGGGCCTCTATCCGGGAGACTATTTGAAGCAGGTTGGGGCAGCGCTGGCCGCGCGCGATGGCGCGACGTGGCGTGATGCGGCCGAGACCGAGTGGCTTCCGGTCATGCGCAGCTTCGCGGTCGACGCGATGATGGCGCTGATCTGCGCCGACCTCGAGGCGCTCGGCGTGCGTCACGACGTATTCACCTCGGAACGCGCGCTGGTCGAGGCCGGCAAGGTTGGGGAGGCCTATCGTCAGCTTGAGGCAGACGGGCTGATCTACACCGGCACGCTCGAGCCACCCAAGGGCAAGCCGGCGCCGGATGATTGGGAGCCGCGGCCGCAGAGCCTGTTCCGCGCGACCCAGTTCGGCGATGACGTCGATCGTCCGCTCAAGAAGTCCGACGGCTCGTGGACCTATTTCGCGACCGACATTGCCTATCACCGCGACAAGGCGGCGCGGGGCTTCACCGAGATGATCGACGTCTGGGGCGCTGATCATGGCGGCTACATCAAGCGCATGCAGGCCGCGGTGAAGGCGCTGACCGGCGGCAGGGCGCATCTCGACGTCAAGGTCTGCCAGCTCGTCAGGCTGCTCGACAAGGGCGAGCCGGTGAAGATGTCGAAGCGGGCCGGCCAGTTCGTCACCTTGCGCGATGTGGTCGATCAGGTCGGGCCCGATGTCGTGCGCTTCATCCTATTGACCCGGCGGAATGACGTGCCGCTCGATTTCGACCTCACCAAAGTCACCGAGCAATCCAAGGACAACCCTATCTTCTATGTCCAATATGCGCACGCGCGCGTCCACTCGGTGTTGCGCCACCTGGCGGACGAGATGCCGGCCGTGCCGCGCAGCCCGGCCGCGCTTGCGGTCGCGGATTTCAAGGCGTTGACCGACGAGGCCGAGCTCGGACTGATCAAGATGGCGGCCACCTGGCCGCGTGTCTTGGAGCAGGCGGCGCTTGCCCATGAGCCACACCGACTCGCGTTTTTCCTGCAGGAACTCGCGGCGGCCTTTCATCGGCTCTGGAACAAAGGCAACGACGATC
>VGET01000207.1 GCA_016869195.1 Alphaproteobacteria bacterium
ACCTCGCTCTTGGAGTAGCCAAGCTCGCGCAGAACGTCCTCGGTGTCGGCGCCGAGCGCGGGCGCCTCACGCCTTGCCATCACCTCGCCATCCATCAGCACCGGCTGCCGGACCATGCTGACACTGCCTCGCCTTGCGTGCGGCACGCGCTGCACGATGCGCTGCTTGGCCGCGAAGTCACTCGCGAGCGCCGACTTGACGTCGTGGATCGGTGCGCAGGGCAGCTGACCGCGCAATCGCTCGAGCCATTCGGCGGTCGTGCGGGTCATGAAGGTTTCTTCCAGCAGGCGCACGACCTCAGCTCGGTTTTCGTAACGCGTCTTGAAGTTATTCATTCGCGGGTCGTCGATCCACTCAAGTCGTTCCATCGCTCGGCACAGGCGCGGCCAGAAATTGGCTTTGTTGGTCATGATGAAGATCCAGCTATCGGCCGTGCGGTAGAGCTCGCTCGGCACGAGCGAAGGATGGCCCGAACGCGCGACGCGCTTCGGCTCGAAGCCTTCCGTAAGGTGCCAGGTGGCTGGGTAGCTCAGATTGCACATGGCGACGTCGTAGAGCGAGGCGTCATAGTCGTGACCGCGGCCGGTTCGCCGCGCGCCAATAACGCCCGAGAGCAGCGCGAGGGCGGCGGTCTGCCCCGCCATGTAGTCGACGATCGATAAGCCGAAGCGGGTCGGAATACTGTCCGGTTCCCCGGTCATCGACATGTAGCCGGCTTCGGCCTGGACGACATAGTCAAGGCCCGGCCAGGCGGCACGCTCACCGGTTCGGCCATAGGCGGAAAGGTGCACGCAGACGATGCGGGGGTTGATCGGTCCGAGGGCCGCATAGTCAAGACCCAGCGCACTCGGCAGATCGCCGCGCAGATTGTTGATCACGGCGTCGGCTGACCTCACGAGCCTTGTCAGGACCTCTCGTCCGCCCGCGTGCTTCAGGTTGAGCGCCAGGCAACGCTTGTTGCAGCTGAAGGTCTGGTAGAAAAGGCTGTCGCCGTCGGGATCGGAATAGGGCACCACATGCCGGCCCATCTCGCCGCCGATCTCGTGATTCTCGATCTTGATGACGTCGGCGCCGAAGTCGGCCAGAAACATCGTGCCGAACGGTCCGGCGCCATATTGCTCGATGCTGATGACTTTGAGTCCCTGCAGGGGCAGGGAGGTCTCGGTATTCGTCATGTTCGGTTTCGGTTCGCTCGGATCAAGGCGGATGCCAGATCAGTTTGCATTGGCTTTGGCAGCTTGACGCTGCTCCTGCGATCGGTACCAGCCCATGATGCGTCCACCAAGAGGATGTCCAACCTTCGCCTCGGCGACGCCGACGGCCGCGCGCAGGGCCATCATGTCGATGCCGGTTTCAAAGCCGGCCTCGTTCAGCATGAAGACGAGGTCTTCGGTGGCGAGATTGCCGGTAACGCCCGGCGCAAAGGGGCAGCCGCCGAGCCCGCCGATCGAGCTGTCGAATTTGCGGATGCCGCACTGGAGAGCAACCCAGGTGTGGGTCAGGGCGAGGCCGCGCGTATCGTGGAAATGAGCGGCGAGACGCTCGGGCCCATGCCGGCGAGCCAGCGTCTCGAACAGGCGGCCGATCTGCGCCGGATTGCCGGCACCGATCGAATCCGCGACCGCGATCTCAGCCGCGCCGGCGTCAAACAGGCGGGCCGCGAGCGTGAACACCACGTCGTCCGGGGTATTGCCCTCATAGGGGCACGCCGGGGCAACCGCGATATAGACCCGGGGCTTGACGCCATCCACGCGCGCACGGGCGATCACTGTAAGGCAGACCGCGATCGCCTGATCGAGCGACATGTTGATGTTGCGTCGATTGAACGTATCGGTCGCGGCCAGCACGAGCGCGATGGTGGGCGCCCCGGCCGCGACTGCCCGCTCATAGCCCTTCTCGTTCGGCACCAGGACTTCGTAATTCACGTCTGCGCGTCGCGGGATGCGCGCACAGAGCTCGGCCGCGTCAGCCATTTGCGGCACGGCCTTGGGCGAGACGAAACTGGTCGTCTCGATGGAGCGCACGCCGGCAGCGATCAGCGCATCCAAAAGCTCGAGCTTGCCCTCGACCGGCACGATCCGGGGTTGATTCTGCAGGCCATCCCGCAGGCCGACCTCATGAACGACGACGCGCTCCGCCATGCCCACCGTCCCTACTGAATGACCGATCGGGCGCGCAGGTCCGCGACCTCAGTCTCGCTCATGCCGAGGAGGCCAATCAACACCTCATCCGTATGCTGGCCGACCGACGGATGGGGCGCGAACGAGTCCTCGCCCGTCTCGCTGAGCTTGACCGGATTGCCCGGCATCTTGACCTCGCCGCCGCCGGTCTGCTTCACGCTCACGACCATGTTGCGCGCGAGCACTTGCGGGTCGGCGAGCGCGTGGCCGAAATCGTTCACCGGTGCCGTTGGCACATCGGCCTTGGAGAAGCGCTCCAACCAGGTCTCGCAGGTTTCGGTCTGAAGGACGCGCGTGAGCCGCGCCTCGAATTCCTCGCGCTTGGCCGCGCGCCCGGGATGAAGCGCCAAAGAGGGGTCCGAAAGCCAGGGATCGCCGAGCACGCGCGCGACGTTCTGCCAGGCCTGATCGGTGACACAGGCAAGGATGATGTGACGGTCCTTGGTCGGGTAGGTGTTGTAGGGAATGTGGCGGAAGTGCCCGTTGCCGGTCAGTCCGATCTCCTGGCCCGAGAGGAAATGCATGGTCGCCATGTAGGTGAGCATGGAGATCTGGCAGTCCTGCATCGAGATGTCGACATGCTGGCCGCGGCCGGTGCGCTGACGCGCGTGTAAGGCCGCAAGGATGCCGAGCGCACCGAAGATGCCGCCGCCGAGATCGCCGATCGGGATGCCGGCCTTGGTCGGCGGGCCGCCGGGAAAGCCGGTGATCGACATGCCGCCGCCATAGCCCTGTGCGACCAGATCGAAAGCGGGACGGTTGGTGCCGGGGCCGTATTCGCCGAAGCCGCTGACCGCGCAGGTGATGATGCGCGGGTTGTGTCGCGCCAGGGTGTCATGATCGATGCCGAGGCGGGTGGTGACGCCGGGGCCGAAATTGGTGAACACCACATCCGCCCGCTTCACAAGCTCGTAAAAGAGGGCGATGCCATCCGGCGCTTTGAGGTCGATCGCGACGCTTTTCTTATTGCGCCCGAGCGTCAGCATGTAGGCGCCGATGCCATTGTGCGAGTGATGCGGGTCGTTCTCGAGCAGGCGGCGCGTGGCCTCGCCCTTGCCCGGCGGCTCGACCTTGATCGTCTCCGCCCCGAGATCGGCGAGCAGCATCGCGCCATACGGGCCCGAGAGCATGTGCGTCAGGTCGAGCACGATGAGGTCGGAGAGTGCCTTCATCAGGCTATTCGATGTAGCGAATGCGTTCGGGCCGGAGCAGGGATTTCCAGCGCTCCGGATAGATCAGGCCCTCGGCCACCTGCTTCATCACGGTGTCTTCGAGCGCGCGCACCCGATCGAGCGCCTCGACCACCTCGGCGAGGCGCGCCTGGGGCACCACCACCACGCCATTGCGGTCACCCACCAGCACATCGCCCGACGCGATCGCGACGCCGCCGAGCGTCACCGGCAGGCCGACGGTGCCGAGGCCCGTCTTGGCCGGCGAGTTCGGGCTGATGCCGGCGCAGAAGACCGGTCGCCCGACGTCGATGATACCCTCGACGTCACGCACCGCGCCGTCGGTGACGAGCCCCTCGAGCTTGCGGTTGCGTGCGATGCCCATCATGAGATCGCCCACCACCGCGGTGCCAAGATAACCCTCGGTCGCGATCACGATAACGTCGCCCGGTTTCGCCTCGGCCAGCGCGGCGACGAGGCCCAGATGGTCGCCCGGCGCGCAGGCGCAGGTGAGCGCCGGCCCGCAGAGTGTCAGCATGGCCGCCGTCGCCCCCGGCACCGGCTTGATCGAGGCCGCGAGCGCGCCGGCGCCGCCGAGCGCATCGACCACATGGCCGGTCTGGGCGCCCCTGAGACGCTCAACCAGCAAGGCAGCGGGGCGCGTGAGGCGCCGGTTCACGGTGAGGACGGGCGGATCTTCAATCATGGTCTCGGGTCCTTGGGTTCGCCGTCGCGGACATAGGGGTAGATCTCTGTGAAGTCGGAAACCGGCCAGGCCCGGTCAAGCCGGTCCCAGAGCTCGGTCACGACCGTGCCGACCTTCGAGGGAGCGCCTGAGGTTCGCACCGCTTCGAGGTACAACCGCATGTCTTTCGCCATGAGTTTGGTGGCGAAACCATGTGCGTAGGTCTTTGGCAGCACGCGCTTCGGGAATTTGTCCGCGGTTGCGGTGTTCTGGCCGGTCGAAATGTTGATGATGTCGAGCATCGTCTTCATATCGAGGCCGCGACCTTCGCCAAAGGCAATCGCTTCGCTGGTCGCCGCCATGGCCGTGGCCGAGAGGAAGTTGTTGAGTAGCTTCATCGCCATGCCCTGGCCGGGCCGCGTGCCGACGTGGAACACCTGACGCGCCATCGGCTTCAGCAGCGGCTCGATCTCGGCATAGAGCGTGGGCTCGGCCGCCACCATGATGGCGAGCGTGCCGGCCTTCGCACCGCCGACGCCGCCCGAGACCGGCGCGTCGACATAGGTGATCCCGGCGTCCTTGCACAGGCGGTGGAGGTTCTCCGCGTCGGTGATGCCGGTGGTCGAGGTATCGATCAGAATCTCGAGCTTGCGCGCTTTGGCCGCGATCATCTGGCGCGCGACGGTGTCCGAGATCTTGCCGTCGGGCAGGCTGAGCAACGCGATGCGCGCGCCCTCGGCGACCGCGGCCGGCGAACCGGCGGCGGTCGCGCCGGCCGGCATGCGCCCTTGAGTGCCCGCGACGTCGAAACACAGGAGCGCATGACCGGCCTTCGCCATGTTGGCGGCCATCGGGCCGCCCATATTGCCGAGGCCGATGAAACCGATCGGCCCAGAATTCATTCGGCGGCCCCGGCGGCCTTGCGCTCGGCCAGCACCTTCTTGGCGATGCGGAAGGCCTCGACACCGGCCGGCATGCCGGCATAGCAGGCGATCTGCAATAGCGTCTCCTTGATCTCCTCGAGGGTGCAGCCATTGGTCAGCGCGCCCTTCAGGTGAATCTCGAACTCCTGACCGCGATTGAGCGCGGCGAGCAGGCAGAGATTGTTCAGACTACGCTGCTTGCGGCTCAGGCCCGGCCGGCCCCAGATCGCGCCCCAGCAGGATTCGGTGACATAGGTCTGGAAGTCGCGGTTGAAATCATCGGCATTGGCCAGCGCGCGATCGACATACTCGTTGCCGAGCACCTCGCGGCGAATCTTGAGGCCACTCTCGAAAAGTTCACTCGGCATTGATGACTCCTCTGTTGCTCAATGAGCGATATAAAGTCGTGGCGATCATAGCGGCCGGGCTGGCCGCGTCGATAGGAGGCTTCATGCGCAATTTGCCCGTAGTTGGCGGAGTCCTCGCCGATGTCCGCGTTCCTGCCGTCGATGGCGGCTCGGTTGCATTCGGGCGGGGCGAGGGGTGGCGTCTGATCGTGGTCTATCGCGGTCTCCACTGCCCGCTCTGTACCACCTACCTCGCCGAACTCGAGCGGTTGACGCCCCGCTACGCCGGTCTTGGGGCGTCGGTGGTTGCGGTATCGGCCGACCCGAAGGAGAAGGCCGAGATCAGCGCGCGGGATGGCGGCTTGACCTTTCCCGTGGGATACGGCCTCAGCGTCGAGCAGATGCAGGCGCTCGGGCTCTATGTGAGCCTGCCACGTTCGCCCGGGGAGACCGACCGGCCATTCGCCGAGCCCGCGCTGTTCCTCGTGCGTCCCGACCAGCGCCTGCAGATCGCCTGCGTCTCAAACGCGCCCTGGGCGCGCGCGGATCTCTCCCAGATCGCGGACGGCCTCGACTGGATCCGGAAGAACGACTATCCCA
>VGET01000208.1 GCA_016869195.1 Alphaproteobacteria bacterium
AAACTCGGGATACGAACCAGAATGAACGGAAAATGCTCTAGTGGCATCTTTCGCTTCGTCAAGTCGCCTGGTGGCTGTCCGCATCGGAATTGCTGCCTGGACCAGGTTCCATAGAGCCCACCAGGTGCACGGTGCCGGGTCGCTCATCCCATGATCCTCAAGATTGCGGCAGGCTTCAGCCAATGATTGCTGGGTTCGGCGGGCCAGCCTAAAGTCCGCCCGAGCCACAAGGAGGAGGTCCCATGCCCAATCGCAAGCCGCTCGATGCCAAGACGCTCAGCGCCGTCGCGGCCGAGATCGCCGATCTGCATATCTCGCCCGAAACCGCGAAGAATCACGCCGCAATCCTCGAGCCGATCCTGCAGGGGATCGAGAGCTTTCGCCGCCTGCCGCTGAAAGACGTCGAACCCGCCGTGATCTTCCATCCGGTCGACCGGATGCGGGGGGGCGAGTAATGGCCGCGCTGACCGACCAGTCGATCACCGAGCTTGCCGCACAAATTTCGAGCCGAAAGGTCTCGCCGGTCGAGCTTGTGAAGGCACATTTCGCGCGCATCAAGGAGGTCAACGACAAGGTCAACGCTTATGTGCTCTTGACCGAGGAGGCCGCGCTCGCCGAGGCGAAACAGGCCGAGGCCGAGATCATGAAGGGGCAGTATCGCGGGCCGCTCCATGGCATCCCGATCGGCCAAAAGGACCTGATCGAGACCAAGGGCGTGCGGTCGACCGCGGCTTCGAAGGTCATGGCCAATCACGTGCCGACCAGGGACGCGACGGTGGTCACGCGCTGGCGCAATGCCGGCACGATCATGCTCGGCAAGCTCAACACGCACGAATGGGCCTATGGCCCAACCAATGACAGCTCGTGCTTTGGCCCGGCGCGCAATCCTTGGAACACGGCGTGCTTCTCCGGCGGCTCGAGCGGTGGCTCGGGCGCGGCTGTGGCGCTCGGCATGGCGGTCGGCGCCACCGGTACCGATACCGGCGGGTCGATCCGCATTCCCTCTGCCGCGTGCGGCATCACCGGGCTGAAGCCGACCTATGGCCGTGCGCCGCGAGCGGGGATTTTCCCGCTTTGCTGGTCGATGGATCACCCGGGTCCGATGGCGCGGAGTGTCGAGGACTGCGCGCTGCTGCTGCAGCCGCTGGTCGGGCGCGATCCGCTCGATGCCGCGACCGTCGACCGGCCGGCCGCCGACTACATGGGCGCGCTCAAGGGTGGCGTGAAGGGCAAGCGCATCGGCGTCGTTTCGCGTCACTTCTACGCTAAGGCAGATGTTGAGGTTGAGCGCGCGGTGCGCGAGGCGGTGAAGGTGCTCGAGGGTCTCGGCGCGCAGGTCGAGGAGGTCGACATCCCCGATATCGACCATGCGGCGACCGCCGCGCTCATCATGTATCTGAGCGAGGGCACGGCCTATCACGACGATTGGTTGAACGAACACTCGGCCCTGTTTACGGATCAGGTGCGCACCTTCCTCGAGCTCGGCCACTACGTGCTCGCCAAGGACTATATCCGCGCCCAGCGTTTCCGCACCCATCTCGGTCAGCAGGTGGCGGATGCGTTCGAGCGGGTCGACGTGTTGGCGACGCCGACGCTGCCCATCACCGCGCAGCCGATCGGCCAGGCGACCACCACCGTGCGCGGCAAGGAGGTGCCAGTGTTCGGTTCGCTGATTGCCAATACTGAGCCATTCAACCTGACCGGCCTGCCGACCCTCGCGCTGCCCTGCGGGTTCTCATCGAAGGGTCTGCCGATCAGCCTGCAGCTGACCGGGCGGCCATTCGAGGAGGGGCGGGTGCTCGCGGTGGGTCACGCCTATCAGGGCGCGACCGACTGGCACAAGAAGCGGCCTAAGCTCTAGGAGCTTCGCGCAGGATCGTTTCGGCACGGCGCTCGGCCGATGGTCAGCATCGGGCTGTTCAGCCTCATGGGGTTCCGCGATCGCGGAACCCCGGTGGCCGAGGTCGTGCGCGAAACCGTGGCGCTGGTGCGCCAGGCCGACGAGGCCGGCTTCGACGCCGCGTGGTTTCCCGAGCACCACTTTTCCAATTACAGCATCTGTCCGTCACCGCTCCTGATGGTGAGCCACTGTGCGGGCGCCACCCTGCGCATCAAGCTCGGGCCCGCCGTCGTCGTCGTGCCGCTCTACAACCCGGTGCGCCTGCTGGCGGAGATCGGCCTTGTCGCTGCGCTCTGCGGTGATCGCTTCCAGCTTGGCATTGGCAGCGGCTACCAACCCTTTGAGTTCAGCCGCTACGGCGCCGACCTGGCCGAATCAAAGGATCGGCTCGATGAGTTCCTGGCGCTCATGGATCGCGGCTTCGGCGGCGAGAGCTTCACGTTCGACGGGCGCTTCACGAAAGTGCCAACCGCAAGCTTCAGCACGCGGCCGACCCAGGGCCTGCCGCCGATCTGGATCGCGGGTGACTCAGAGGCAACGCACCGCCTGGCCGCACGCCGCGGCTTCACCCCGTTCATCACCGGGCGTGGGCAGGGGCCAAGCTATCTCGCCGAGCAACGCACACGAATCGAGGCGTCCTATGCCAAGGAGGGGCACGCGAGCGCGTTCAGGCTCGGCGTACTGCGTTTTTGTTGTGTGACCGAAAGCCGGGCGGAGACCGAGGCCTATCTCATCGCGGCGCGTCATCAACTGCGTCTGGCATCGGCGCTGCGCAATCAGAAGCAGGACATGGATGGCGGCATGTTGATCGAGCGACCCGTCGACGGCGAGGTTACGCTCGAGGCCATGGCGCAAAATCTGCCTGTCGGTGATACGGAGACCGTGACCACACGCTTGATCGCCGATCTCAAGGCCTCAAGGGCGAGCCATGTGATGCTGAACATCCCGACCCTCGGCTCGACCATGACGCAGGTGCAGCGCACCATCGATGTGGTCGCGCGCGTCATTCAGCCGGCGCTGCAGCAGGCAATACAATAGATCGTCATAGCCCGGCTTGACCGGGCCATCCATCGTGCAGCGAGCTCGCTATGTGATGGATCCCCCGGTCCGCGCGTACCGCGCGGCCGGAGGATGACGGGACGGGGGTGGCTCGCCCCCTTTCCCTCTACAGCTGCGCCGCGGTGAAGGTGTCGCAGGTCTTGATATCGCCGGACTGGAAGCCGCGGCTGAACCAGCGCATGCGCTGCTCGGCGCTGCCATGGGTGAAGGCGTCGGGCACGACGTGCCCTTGCGCCTGTTTCTGGATGCGATCATCGCCGACGCCGCTGGCCGCGCCGAGCGCCTCCTCGATGTCGCCGGCCTCGATCACGCCCTTGGCGGCCTGGGTGTCATGCGCCCAGACACCGGCAAAGCAGTCGGCCTGCAGTTCGACCTTGACCGAGAGCGCGTTCTGCTCGGCGCGGCCGAGGCCAGGGCGCAGATTGTCGACCTTGGCCATGACGCCCATCAGGTTTTGCACGTGGTGCCCCACCTCATGCGCGATAACATAGGCCTGCGCGAAGTCGCCGGGTGCATCGAAGCGGGTCGCGAGCTCCTCGAAGAAGCTGAGGTCGATATACACCTTGCGATCGCCCGGGCAGTAGAACGGCCCTGAGGCGGATTGGGCGTAGCCGCAGGCCGAATCGATCGAGCCGCTGAAGAGCACAAGCGCCGGCTCTTCATATTGTGCGCCGATCGCCTTGAACTTGGCGTTCCAGACATCCTCTGTGTCGGCCAACACCACCGCGACGAAATCGCGCGTGGCATCGCTGCCCGCCTTGCCGCCCGTGGTGCCACCGCCCGTGATGGCCGGGTTGTTCACGCCGGGCTGCTGGGTCTTGTCACCGAAGAAATTTCCGCTGAAGAGGATGATCAGCACGACCACGATCATGAGGCCCATGCCGCCGCCGAAGCGCGAGCGCGGCCCCATGCCGAAGGGGCCGCGACCGCCGCCACCGAAGGGACCACCGCCCCCGCCAAACGGGCCACCGCCGCCAAAGGGGCCCCGTCCGCCAAACGGCCCTCCGCGACCCAAGCCGCCGCCGAGACCGCCGCCTTGGCCCCGCCGATCCTCGATGTTGCTGCTCTGCCGCCGCCCGCGCCACTGCATGGCTGCCCCTCCGAGGCCAAACCCGATGACCCCTCAAGATGAGCGGGTGGAGGACGATGTCAAGTCGGCGCAGATCGCCGTCTAAAAGATCGACACGCCGGTGCGGTTGGTGAGCATCTCTAGCGCGTGGGAGCCGAGCACCGAGTTTCCGGTGGTGTCGAGCTCCGGTGACCAGACGCAGACCGAATAGTGACGCGGCGCGACTGCGACGATGCCGCCGCCGACGCCCGACTTGGCCGGCAGTCCGACATGAAAGGCAAAACGCCCTGCCGCGTCATAGAGGCCACAGGTCAGCATGAGCGCGTTGATGCGGCGCGTCTTGCGTGGCGTGGCGACTTCGTCGCCCGTGATCGGTGAGCGGCCCTGGTTCGCGAGGTGCAGGAACGCGCGCGAGAGGTCGACGCAGTTCATGGCAAGCGAGCATTGCGTGAAATAGATGTCGAGCACGGTTTCGACCGGGCTCTCGATATTGCCATGCGACTTCATGAAGTTGGCCATGGCGGCATTGCGAAAGCCGGCCTCGGCCTCGGATCGCGCGACTTCAAGATCATAGTCGATCGAGGGATTGGCGGAGGTGCGGCGCACGAAATCGCGGATCAGGCCCTTAGGGTCGGGACTGTGCGCGGCGATGACATCGGCGATTACAAGCGCACCCGCGTTGATGAACGGGTTGCGCGGTACACCATGCTCGTACTCGAGCTGAACAAGCGAGTTAAACGGATTGCCCGAGGGCTCGCGCCCAACCCGGCGCCAAAGCTCGCCTGTCATATACGCCATGGCGATCGAGAGCGTGAACACCTTGGTGATACTCTGCACCGAGAAGTTCTCGGTCGCATCGCCGGTTCGGTACGTCTTGCCATCGAGCGTGGTCAGCGCCATGCCGAACTTGCGCGCGGGCACGCGCGCCAAGGCCGGGATGTAGCTCGCCACCTTGCCTTGGCCGTAGAGCGGCTCGACCTCGCGCGCGATCTCGTCGAGCAGCTTCTGGTAGTCGATGACATCGGGGCCGGAGGCGCTCATGCTTCCCTCGGGACGTAGCCGAAAAATGCTTCGCCGAGGCCCTGGGTCACGATGATCAGCTCGCGCTGGATCCAGTCGAACGTCTCGTGCAGGCCGTAGGCGATGATGGATTGAATGGTGTTGCGCGCGATCCATTCCTCGAGCTCGCGCAGATGATCGGCCGCGACGCTGCCGGCATTGAGCCCGTAATCACGGCGCAGCTGATCCAAAATGCGCGAGGCCTCGCAGACCGAGGCCGCGACCGAGCGCGGGAAGCGCTGGTTGAGCAGCAGGAAGCCCGCGACCGTGGCCGAGGTCATGCCGCTCGGGTGGATGCGGCGGAAGGCATGGAACGCGGCAACGGAGTGGAGCAAGGCGCCCCACTGGCTGACGTCGAGCGGCGAGCCAACGTCATAAATGGAAGGCAGCAGCAGCTCGTATTTCACGTCGAGAAGGCGCGTCGTCTGATCCGCGCGCTCGATCAGCATGCCGAGCTGGTAAAAGTGCCAGCCTTCGTCGCGATAGAACGTGCCCTCGGTGATGCCAGCGTGGTTCTGGCAGGCTTCCTTGATGAAGGTGCAAATGCGGTTGAGGCTCTGTTCGGTCAGGCTCTCGCGCGGGATTGCCTTGAGCTTTCCGTAGAACATGTTGAGCTGCTGCCACATCTCGGTCGAGATGAGCGGGCGCAGCTGGCGCGCGTT
>VGET01000209.1 GCA_016869195.1 Alphaproteobacteria bacterium
GCAGCCCGCGAAGATCCAGCGGGCCCGCTCTCGTGGCTCGGCGCGGTAAGGGATCCCGCTGATGTATGTGTGCTTGTGCAACGGCATCACGGATCGCGAGGCGGAACGAGCTGTCGCTTCCGGCGCTCGCAAGCCAGCTCAAGTCTACGCGTCATTGGGCGCAAGACCTCAATGCGGCCGCTGCAGAACGGCAATCAAGGAGATGCTCGCTCGCGGGATCGAACGCTCTACTTCCGATTCCACCCGGTCACGCACTTCGCTATCCTAGAGATCATTCTATGTGATCTGTGGTCGCTAGTGGCCGCGACTCGGGGAGGCGATGATGAAGGGTGACAAGGCGGTCATTCGGCAACTCAATCTCGTCCTTAAAGCCGAGCTGACCGCGATCAACCAGTATTTCCTGCACGCCCGCATGCTCGACAATTGGGGCTTGAACAAGCTCGGCGAGTTCGAGCGCAAGGCCTCGGTCGACGAGATGAAGCACGCCGACCGCTTGATCGGCCGGATCCTTTTTTTGGAAGGCCTGCCGAACCTGCAGGATCTCGGCAAGCTCTTGATTGGAGAGAACGCGCAAGAGGCGCTGCACTGCGATCTCAAGTTGGAACAAGCGGCCTTGCCGATGCTCAGGGAGGCGATCGCACAGGCCGAGAAGGCCCAGGACTATGTCAGCCGCGAGTTGTTCGAGGCGATCCTCGACTCGGAGGAGGAGCATGTCGATTGGATCGAGACGCAGCTTCGGCTGATCGAGACGATGGGCCTGCAGAACTACCTGCAATCGCAAGCCTGAGCGGGGACGGTCACAACTCTGTCAAGCCGCTTTCGGCGTCGCCCGCTGCATCCTCGTCAGGGCGATGACGGCGATGACCGTGACCGCGATAAACGGCAGCACGGCGTAGTTCATCGCATTGAAGCCAATCGTATCGTGCAGCACGCCGGAGAGCAGCGAGGCGGCGGCAACCCCGGTGAAGATGATGAAGTCGTTGGCTGCCTGGGTCTTGGCCTTTTCGGCCGGAGTGTAGATCTGGGTGACGAGTGTTGTCGCGCCGACAAACAGAAAATTCCAACCGACGCCCAATAGAATTCCACCGATCCAGAAATTGACCAGCTGCGTGTCGATCACATTGACCAGCACGCAGATTGCCTCGATCGCTGCGCCCAGCAGCATCACATTGTAGACACCCATTCGCTTGATCAGGTGTCCGGTGAAAAACGAGGGCGCGAACATGCCGAAGACGTGCCACTGGATGACCTGCGCCGTATCGAAGAACGACAGCCCGCACACCTTCATGGCCAGGGGAATCGACGTCATCACGACGGACATGGAGGCGTAGCCGACCAACGCCGCCAGCACGGCCACGACAAAGATCGGCTGGCGCATGATGGCGCCGAGCGGGCGACCTCGTTCCGCGCGCTCGGCAGCTGTCGGCTTGGCGATATCGACAAAACGAAGGATTACGAGCGTCGCGACATAGAGCCCGGCAACGCTCACATAGATGCCGGCGAAGTCGATCGGTGCAAACCAGTCCTTGACGAAGCTCGCGAGCACCGGTCCGACCGAGGCGACGACACCGCCCGCCATGACCAGCGAGATTGCGCGCGGGCGATTGCTCGGGCTCGCGGCGTCCGCTGCGGCAAAGCGATAGAACTGGGCGAAGCCGTTGAACACGCCGACCAAGAAGTGTCCGAGGCAGACCAGTGCGAAGCTGGCCTCGAACAGGCCCCAGGCCGCAATCAGGGCGCCGGCGAGCCCAATGGTGGCACCCACCGTGAAGCCGTCGCGCCGGCCGATCCGCCGCATGAGGAAAGAGGCTGGCGTGGTCGCGCACATGATGGCGACGAACTGCAGCGAGGTTGGCAGGGTCGCCAGCGCCTTGTTGTCGGCCAGGCCGAAGCCAACGAGGGCGGCAGCCGAGATCATGCCCGAGGTCGCGGTCATGAACAGCGCCTGGCACAAGGCAAGCAGGATGATGTCGCGCCAGCCGCCCGAAGTTTGCGGCGTGGCGCTTTCCGCCGTTTCGGCGGCGCCTGACGACATGACTAGCGGCCGAGCCCCATGAGCTCGAAGAGGGCTTTGCACAGCGCGCTATCGGCATGAGCGAATTCCAGAATCACGTCGAAGTGGTGAACACCCTTGAGCACGAGCTCTTCGGCCTCTCCGCCCCAGAGCCGCCAGGTCTCCGCGTAGAGCCGGTTCTGCTCGCGAAACGCATAGGTTTCGCCCTCGCCAACCGCGGCAATCACCGGCGGCATATGGCGCGGCCGGTGGAACAGCGGGCTCAGCCGGTCGGCCGCGGCCTGATCGAGGCGAACATCGTCGTTGATCGAGGTTCGCCGAATGGGATGAAGGTCGAAGATCCCGCTGATCGGCAAGGCCCCTTTGACGAGATCGGCAGGCAGGCCATCGGCCCGCCAGTCATGCCAGATCGTTGTCGCGGTGAGATGGCCGCCAGCTGAGTGTCCGGAGACAAAGATCCGGTTGGCGTCGCCGTTCATGTCGGCGGCATGGCGATAGACCCAGGCGGTGGCGTCGCGACACTGCGCGACAATCTGGTCAATGGTGACGCCCGGACACAGGTCATAGTTGATGACCGCGACCGCGGCGCCGGCCGCAATGGGCACTTCGGCCACAAAGGAGTGGTCCAACTTGTCCATGCGCCGCCAATAGCCGCCATGGATGAAGACGAAGATGGGCGAGCCTGGGCGGCTGGCCGGGAACACATCGAGCGTGGCCTTCGGTGCCGGACCGACGCGTTCGTCCAGCTTGCATTTCAGGACCTTGCGGACGCGCTCGCTTTCGCTCGTCCAGCGGCCGATGAAAACGTCGGCATCCTTGTGGCGGCCACGGAGATTGTATTCGGCCTCGTAGGCGGGATCTGGCGATGTGTTCATGATCTCGATGGTATGATCACGTCGGGATACCCTGGCGTCGCGTCGATGGGCGCGGGCCGGAAGGTTCGCACCAGGGCAAGTCGGCGCACCATACACCGAAAGCGCAGGCCTCGTCGCATCCGAACATGACCGAGCGCACCGAATTGTCAGACCTGACGCACCCCGTTTCCGCCGCGGCGGCGGCGGATGATGCGGCGAAGCACACCAGTCGGGTGCAGGACGAGCTCATCCGCACCATGCTCAGGCAGGTGCCGACGGCGCTGGTCGCGAGCTTCATCTGCGCCGGGCTGGTCGCCTATGTGGTGTGGGATTCGGTGCCGCACGTGCCGCTGTTGACCTGGGCGACACTGGTCGCCGCCTCGACCACCGGGCGGCTCTGGCTCTGGCATCGCACCAACCAGGAGCGTGCCCAGGTCAAGAAATTCGAGCTGCGCTCGCAGTTCACTTACATCACCGCGGCGGCCATCGGCGGAGCACTTTGGGGCGGCGGTGGCGCCTTCATCATCCAGTCCTCGGACTCGCAGTGGGACCCCATCTTTGTGGGCTTCGTCTGTGGCGGCATGGGTGCCGGGGCCATGGCGGGCCTGAGCGGCTATCCGCCGGCGTTTCTCGCCAGCCTCTTGCCCAATTTCCTGCCCTGTGCGACCGCCTACTTTGCGCGCAGCGACGAGCACTACCCGATCATGGGTGCCATGATGCTGGTGTTCGGCGTGGCGCTGCTCTTTTTCGGGCGCACGATGTTCCGGGGCATGTCGGCGTCGGCGACCCTGCGCTTTGCCAATCTCGATCTGGTGGAGCGACTGGGGCGGGCCCGCGAGGCGGCCGAGGCGCTTGTCGTCGAGCGAACGCAGGCCTTGAGCCAAGCCAATCGCGATCTCGAGCGGCGCATGCGCGAAAGCCGAAAAGCCGAGCGCGCACTAAGGGAGGCGGCCGCGCAGCTTCGCCTCATCGCCGACAACGCACCCGTCTATATCGCGCTGATCGGGCCGGATTATCGCTATCGCTTCGCAAACGAGGCCTATCAAACGACCTATGGACTTCCTGTCGACCAGATCATCGGTCGCCCCATCGCCGAAGTCATTGGGCAGGCGGTATTCAACGAGGTGCTCCCAAGCCTTAAGCGGGCCTTTGCCGGCGAGTCCGTCACCTATGAGGGTCTTCGGCGCACGCCTTCCGGCGAGCGCGTGTTTCGGGTGACGCTCGTGCCACATCGCGATGATTCGGGGGTCGTAGACAACGTGGTTGGCCTGAGTGTCGACCTGACCGAAGAGCGCCTGCGCGAGCGGGAGCTCCGTGAAAGCGAGGAGCGGCTCCGCCGGGTCATCCAGAACATGCCGGTGATGATGTACGCGCTCGATGCGCAAGGGAATCTGATCGTCTGGAACCGGGAGTGCTGGCGCGTCACGGGCTATGACGCTGACCGTATTGTCGGCAATCCTGATTCGTTCTCGCTGCTGTATCCCGACCCGATCTATCGCGAGGATGTGCGTCAAAGCGTATTCGCGCACGAGGATTTCCGCGACTGGGAGACCCGTGTCACCTGCGCCGATGGCAGTGAGAAGACGGTGTCCTGGTTCAACATCTCGGGCTCATTTCCGGTGCCGGGCTGGGCGATCTGGGGCATGGGCGTCGATGTCAGCGATCGGGCGCGCACGCTCGTCACCCTCGAAGAGGCGCTCGGGCGCGAGCGCGAGCTGAGTGAACTCAAATCACGCTTCGTCGCGATGGCCTCGCACGAGTTCCGTACGCCGTTGACCTCGATCCAGGCATCGGTCGACATGCTCCGGCGCTATGGCGATCGGATGAGCGAGGATCAGAAGCTCGAGAACCTGCGCGGCATCAGCCGGGAGATCGCCACGGTCACGTCACTGCTCGAGGACATTCTGACGCTCGGGCGCGCCGATGCGGGACGGCTCGAGTACCGGCCCTCCGCCATGGATCTCCGCTCGCTCTGCATTGATCTGATCGAAAAAGCCAAGCTGGTCGCGCGGCCGGATCACGCCTTTACCTTCGACTGCGTTGGCGGGTGCGCGTCGGTCTTCGTCGACGAGCAATTGGTTCGTCACATTCTGACGAACATGCTCACCAATGCGGTGAAATACTCGCCGAAGGGTGGGCCGATTCGGCTCGGCCTACGCTGCGCCGAGAGCGAGATCAGGATCAGCGTGTCGGACCAGGGCATCGGCATTCCGACCGCCGGCCGTGAGCACCTGTTCGAGACGTTCCATCGCTTCCCGAACGTCGGCGCGATCTCGGGCACCGGCCTCGGCCTCGCGATCATGAAACGCGCGGCCGAGCGCCATGGCGGGCGCATTGTGCTCGAGAGCGAGGAGGGCAAGGGGACGACGGTGACGGCCATCCTGCCGTCCGGCGCCCCTCCCACGACGTCCTGATACGGCGGGGCGGCCTAAAGACCGGCCGCTCAGCCGAAGTAGAAGTTGACCAGCGCGGCGTTGACCTCGGCCGGCTTCTCGATCGGGGTCCAGTGGCCGCAGCCACTCAGAACCTTCATCGCCGCGCCCTTGATTGACTGACAGAGCCTGCGCACGGCGGGCGGTGGCGAGGTCGCGTCCTCATCGCCCGTAATCAGCAGGGTCGGGCAGGTGATCTTGGCAAGATCGGCCGACTTGGCCGCCGCAAGGGCGTCACACGTGGCGGCGTAGCCGGCGGCGGACTGGCGCATCAGGATTTCGCGAACAAAGGCGGCCGCGGCCGGGCGGTGCGCCTTGGTCTCGGCCGAGGTGCCGACATTTACCAGCGTGTCCGCGATCCCGGTCATGCCGTCCTTCCGCGCGGTCTCACCGCGGGTACGGATCGCGGCCCGCGCCGGCTCGGGCGGCTCGGCCAGCGGCCCAAG
>VGET01000210.1 GCA_016869195.1 Alphaproteobacteria bacterium
CTCATCACCGAAATTATGATCGCGCCAATCGGGCACCCAGGTGCAGAGCGGGTCGATCCGGCCGATGCGCACGCCCGCATCCTCGGCCATTTTCTTCATGTCTTTGAGCTTCAGCCCCGCGCGCGTACAATCCGCCATGAAATGCGGTTGCAGCGAGAGTCCCTGAAAGCCGACCGCCTGCGCCGTCTTCACCTGCTCGGCGAATGGCAGATGGAAGATCATGGCCCAGGGCAAGGTGAAGGTGAGGTCGGGGCGCAGCTTCGGCATGGGTGACTATTCTTTCGGGCCGCAATGTCGGGCGAAATTGATGCCTCAACGCTTCATCACATCCTCGATCGCCTTCTTGAGGAAGACGACGTCGACCGGGTTGAGCGCCGATGAGGCGAAGTGGCCGTAGATCGACTTGAACGGGCGGAACTCGGCCTTCGGCATGTGCTTTACCTCATACTCGTTGTCCTCCGGCGGGAAATAGAGGTCCATCGAGCCAGGCATGACGATCGCCGGCGCCTTGATCGCCTTCAGCGCCTTGTCGAAATCGCCCTTGAACACCGGGTTGTCGCTGATGTCGCCGTTCTGCCAGGTCCAGAGCATGGCGAGCAGGTTGTTTGCGTCCTTGTGGATGAAGAAGCCCTCCCAGAACGCGACCAGGAAATCCTCCATCGAGGAGAAGCCGAGCTTGAGATATTCCTTTTCGCGATAGAAGGTCTGGCTGAAGCCCCAGCCGGCATAGACGCGGGCCATGGCGCGCAGGCCCTTGGTCGGCGGGCGGGCGTACCAGCCGTTCTTGAACGCATCATCGGCGGTGAGCGCGGCCTTGACGCCTTCGAGCATCACGAAGTTGTGGCGCGAGCAGCGCGCGGCGCCGCAGGTGGGCACGATGCGCTCGACCATCTCGGGGTAGAGGCAACCCCATTGATAGGTCTGCGCCGCGCCCATCGACCAGCCGGTGACCAGCGCGATCTTCTTGATGCCAAACACCTCGGTGACGAGGCGGTGCTGTAGCACCACATTGTCGTAGAACGTGACATTGGGAAAGCGCGCGCGATCATAGGGCTCGGGCGTGTTGGAAGGCGAAGACGAAAGGCCGTTGCCGAGCATGTTGGGCACGATGATGAAGAAGCGCGAAGGATCGAGTGGCTTGCCTTTGCCGATCATCCACTCGGTATCCTGGTGCTGGCCGGAATACCAGGTGGGCATGACCACGACATTGTCCTTGGCCTTGTTGAGCGTGCCCCAGGTCTTGTAGGCGAGCTTCGCGCCCCTGAGCGTTGCGCCGCGCTGCAGCACCACATCGCCGAGCTCGAAGATCTTGTAGTCCGCCATCGGCCCCTCCCCTGTTTGCCTGATCCTCGCGCCGATCACGCGCGCCTGTCCAGCGCTTCACGCGGCTTTGGTTTGTCGTGAGCGGGGGGCCTGGCCTAGGCTACGAATCAATCAAGCGCGTGAACGAGGTCGGCAATGGCTACGGCAATGTGGAACGGCAAGGTGGTTGCGGAGTCCGAGGTCTTTGAGACGGTCGAGGGCAACGTCTATTTCCCACTGCAGACGATCAAGCGGGAGTTCTTCCGCCCGAGCGTCAACAAGACCGTGTGCCATTGGAAGGGCACCGCGAGCTACTACACGCTCGCGGTTGACGGCAAGGAGAATGTCGATGCTGCCTGGTATTACCCGACGCCAAAGCCGGAGGCCGCGCGCATCAAGAATCACGTCGCCTTCTGGAAGGGCGTGACCGTAACGAAATAGACCGCCGCCTATTTCACCGTGAGCACGGCGCAATTGGCGTGGCTGGTCAGGTGGCTCGAGACGCTGCCGAGCACCAGCCCCTCGATACGTCCCCGCCCGCGCCGGCCCATCACCACGAGGTCGACGTCATTGTCCTTGGCGTAGCGCGCGATCTCGTGCGCCGGCTCGCCATAGAGTACGTCGCCGCTCACGTCCTTGACCCCATGAGAGCGGGCCTTGGCCCAGAGCGGCGTGAGCACCTGGGCCGCGACCTTCGACAGTTCGTCATTGCCGGAGCGGCCAATCTCGGTCACCCAGTTTGACGTCGTCGGGTGTGGTTCGACCTGCACGATCTCCAGCTGAGACGACAGTTTTGTGGCAAGGTCGACGGCGACCTCGAAGGCCCGCGCCGCGTGGTCCGAGCCGTCATAGGCGACCAGGATTTTCTTGAACATGACCGCCTCCGCCAAGGAAAGTGCGCAGCGTCGAGCTCGCCCGGCCTATTTCACCGTCAGCACGGCGCAATTGGCCTCGCCGGCGATCTTGGCCGAGACGCTGCCGAGCACCAAGCCGCCGACGCGGCTGAGGCCGCGCCGCCCGAGCACGATGAGATCGGCATGCTCGCTCCTCGCGTAGTCGAGCATCTCGCGCGCCGCGTCGCCCCGCAGCACTTCGATGTTGACGGACCTCACGCCACGCGCCTTCGCCTTGGCTGCCACCGGTGCGAGGCTGTTGGCCGAGCACTTGGCGAGCTCAATTTGATCCGGATTCTCGACGTGCTCGGCACGCGCAAAGGCCGCCACCGCCTCGGACGCGTGCTGGTGCGTTACCACCTGCACGATATCGAGGGCGGCGCCGAATTTGGTCGCCAGCTCGGCCGCCGCATCAAACGCCCGCTTGGCGTGCTCCGAACCGTCATAGGCAAGTACGATCTTCTTGAACATCACGCATACCCCCGGGCTGAATCGGGATTTCAATGCGTGTTATATGGGGTGTCGGCGCAGTGGCTGCCTTGATCCAAATCATATCAACGGACTACAAAGGGTGATCCCGGGCCGCCGCGGCCCCGCTTCTGGAGCCCGCGCCATGACCGATACCGCCCCTGAACTCCACTTTTCTGCCTGTCCGCACGACTGCCCCTCGACCTGCGCGCTCGAGGTGGAGAAGCTCGCGCCCGATCGCATCGGGCGGGTGCGCGGCGCGGAGGAGAACAGCTACACCGCGGGCGTCATCTGCGCGAAGGTCGCGCGCTATGCTGAACGGGTGCATCACCCCGATCGGCTGCTCTTCCCCCTCCGCCGCACCGGACCCAAGGGCTCACGCCAGTTCACGCGGATCGGCTGGGATGAAGCGCTCGACCGCACCGCAGAGGCCTTTCTCGCACGCGAGCGTCAGCACGGTGCCGAGACGATCTGGCCCTATTACTTCGCCGGCACCATGGGCCAGGTCATGTTCTACGGCATCGAGCGTCTGCGCCACGCCAAGCGCTATTCCAACTGGTACACCACGATCTGCGTGAACCCGGCGTGGCTCGGCTTCGAGGCCGGCACCGGAAAACTGATGGGTAGCGATCCGCGCGAGATGGCCAAGGCCGATTGCGTCGTGATCTGGGGCACCAACGCGGTCAACACCCAGGTCAATGTGATGCACCACGCCACCAAGGCGCGCAAGGAGCGCGGCGCCAAGATCGTGGTGGTCGATGTCTATCGCAACACGACCGCGCAGCAGGCCGACATGTTCCTCTGCGTGCGCCCCGGCACCGATGGTGCGCTCGCCTGCGCGGTCATGCATGTGCTCTTCCGCGACAACCTCGCGGACCGCGATTTCCTCGCGCGCTGCACCGACGCGCCGGCCGAGCTCGAGGCGCACCTGAAGACGCGCACCCCGGCCTGGGCTTCGGCCATCACCGGTCTCAGCATCGCCGAGATCGAGGCCTTCGCGCATCTCGTCGGCCGAACCAAGCGCACCTTCTTCCGCCTCGGCTTCGGCTTCACGCGCAGCCGAAATGGCGCGGTCAACATGCATGCGGCGCTCTCAATCTCGGCCGTCACGGGCTGTTGGCGCTATGAAGGCGGCGGCGCGTTCAAGAACAATGAGGCGATCTACACCTGGAATCGCACCTTGCTTGAGGGTCTCGATGTGCGCGACACCTCTGTGCGCTCGCTTGATCAATCGCGCATCGGGGCGATTCTGTGCGGCGAGCGCGAGGCGCTGCGCAACGGACCGCCGGTCACTGGCCTCCTCATCCAGAACACGAATCCGATGTGCGTCGCGCCCGACCTCAACATGGTGCGGCGCGGCTTTGCGCGCGATGATCTCTTCACCTGCGTGCACGAGCAGTTCATGACCGATACGGCCGCGATGGCCGACATCGTGCTCCCTGCAACGGCTTTCCTCGAGCATGACGACATCTATTCGGGCGGTGGCCATCAGCACGTGATGTTCGGCCCCAAGATCATCGAGCCGCCGGGCGAGTGCCGCACCAACCATGATGTCATCAATGATCTGGCGAAGCGTGTCGGCGCCAAGCATCCCGGCTTCGAGATGACGGCGTGGGAGCTGATCGATCACACGCTGAAGGCGTCGGGCTATCCGGACGCGGCAACGCTCAAAGCCAAACGCTGGATCGAGGTGCAACCCGATTTCGAGACCGCGCATTATGTGAAGGGCTTCGCGCATCCCGACGGCAAGTTCCACTTCAAGCCCGATTGGAAGCAGTACGTTCCGCGCGCGATGGGCCTCGCGGACGCGCCGCCTGACATGCCGACGCTCCCCGACCATTGGGACGTGATCGAGCGCGCAACCGATGAGATGCCGTTCCGTCTGGTCACGGCGCCGGCGCGCAACACACTGAACTCGAGCTTCACCGAGACGCCGACCTCGCAGGCACGCGAGGGCCGGCCACGCGCGAAGATGCATCCGGCCGACGCAGCCCTGCTCGGCGTCGCGGACGGTGACCGCGTACGGCTCGGCAACCGGCGCGGCACAGTGGTTGTTCTGGCCGAGCACTTCGAGGGGCTGCAGCGGGGCGTCGTCATTGTCGAGGGCGTGATGCCGGGTGGGGCCTTCGAGGATGGCCTCAACACCAACGTGCTGACCGGCGCCGACACCGTTGCCCCCATTGGCGGCGCGGCGTTCCACGACAATGCGATCTGGTTGCGCCGGGCGGACGCTCCTGCCGCCCAACCCAAGGAGACCTCGAGCGATGTCGCTGATCGATCCCCACAAGGTTCATCTCACCGGCGAAAACTCGTTCCTGCGTCTTAGGGCGCGCGACGACGGCCCGGAGACGACGACCTGCTCGCACTGGCGCGCGCTGCTGTCGCCGGCCGGCGCAGGTCAGGTGCTGTTCGTCAAGTCGGACGCGACCGGCGGCGCGATTCGCATCTTCTCGGACAATGTCGCGCTCGTGAGATGGCTCCAGCCGATCGAGGACACGGTCAACAGGAAGCTCTTTGCGGACCCCGGCCTGCCGGTGGTCAGCGCCCGCTTCTCGCGCAGCGGCGATCTCAATGCCGGCTACAGCGAGATCGTCGAGAGCACCGACGGCAAGATCACCCTCAGCTGGCGGGACTTCGGCGAGCCGTTCCTGATTCGCTTCGAGCCCAACAACCCGATGACCGGCGCCTGGGGTGTGTTCAGTTGCCTTGTTCCGGCCCGCACCGCGAGCCTCAACGTGGCTGGCAAATTGGCCTCGGGTGCCACCTACCCCGAGGCGCTCGCCGGGCACCCATCGAGCATGAGTTGCGTCGCCTGGTCGGAGACCTGGCTACGCTAGTCTTGCGAGCCGGTCTTGGGCGCTGGCTCTGGAAAGGCCGCAAACAAAAGGCCGCGCGCGATTTCGGCCTCGCCCATAACGACCGTGTGAGCGCCGAGACCGCGCAGATACTCGACTTCCTCGTCGGAGTGCGCCCGCGCATGAACGCGAATCTTTGCGTTCAGCGCAACTGATTGGGCGACGATCTGGCCCGCTTCAAACGCATTCGGGATGCCGACAAAAATTTGCTTCGCCTGT
>VGET01000211.1 GCA_016869195.1 Alphaproteobacteria bacterium
TCACGGTCGCACGTCTGGTCGAGCGGCCGGGTGCCGGGCACGCCATGCCTTCTCAGCAGTTCGTGGTCGCGCTCGGCTGCGACATCGCGCAGGCCGGCCAGATGATCTACGCTGACCGGGTCGCGCTCGGCAGCGCCATGCCGACGACGCCGATCGGGGTCAATTGCCGGCTCTGCGACCGGCTTGATTGCAACCGCCGTGCCTTCCCGCCGCTCAACCGTCGCCTGGTCATCGACGAGAACCACCTCGGCTTCGCACCCTACTTCTTCACCTGAAGTGCGGCCGCGACCGGAGCCGCGAACCAGTGTAGAACACGGGGCGTAGCGCAGCAGCCGCCCATGGCCGAACCCCTCCGCCGCACCATTCTGGCGATCTCGCCGCTCTTTGCCGGGCTCGCGCTGCTCGTGATCGGTCACGGCCTGCAGACGACCTTGTTGCCGCTCCGTGCCAAGGCCGATGGCATTCTCGCGCGCGACGTCGGCTTCCTCATGTCGGGCTACTATGTCGGCTTCGTGCTCGGCTGCATTCTCGTGCCGCGCGTGGTGCAGCGGGTCGGGCACATCCGCACCTTCGCGAGCTTTGCCGCGCTCGGCGCTGCGATCGCGCTTGGCTATGGACTCTACGTCGACCCGGTGCTGTGGGGGATATTGCGTGGCCTGAACGGGTTCTGTTTCGCGGGTCTCTTCATGGTGATCGAGAGCTGGCTGAACGAGCGCGTGGCTGATGAAGCGCGCGGCCGGATGAACTCGTTCTACCGGGTGATCGACCTCGCGGCGCTGACCGGTGGTCAAGCGCTGATCGCCATCGCGCCGGTCCAGGGCCCCCACGCGTTCATGTATGTCGCGATCGCGATTTCGCTCGCGCTCGTGCCGATCACCTTTTCAACCTCAGGCGCGCCGGCGCCAATCGCAAGCGCGCGCCTGCCGCTCCGCGCGCTGTTTCGTGCCTCGCCTGTTGGTGTCATCGGCTGCCTTGCGATCGGCCTCTCAAACGGCGCCTTCTGGAGCCTCGGGCCTTTGTTCGCGTCGGGCGAGGGCAGGGGCGAGAGCTTTGTCGCTGCTTTCATGGGGCTCGCGGTGGTTGGCGGTGCGCTGCTCGCCTACCCCATCGGCATCGTCTCCGATCGCCTCGATCGCCGCCGCGTCATCGCGGGCGCGCTCTTCGTCACAACCGCCATGGCCGTGTTGCTGTCGCTATCGGAGCGCTACATGCCGGGCGCGCTGCTGCCGCTCGTCGCGCTCTATGGCGGCGCGATGCTGCCGCTCTATTCGTTGTGTGTCGCGCACACCAATGACCGGCTCGCGGCCGGCCAGTTCGTCTACGCCAGCCGTGGCCTTCTCCTTGTGTTCGGGGTTGGCGCGAGCCTCGGACCCAGCATCGCCGCCGCGCTGGTGCAGGGGCTCGGGCAGTGGGCGCTGTTCGGCTACACGGGCGTCGTGTTTGGCCTCGCCGGCCTGTTCACGATCTATCGCATCTTCCGCCGTGAGCCGGTCGCGGTCGCCGAGCCGGTCGGCTTTGCCGGGGTTTCCGGCACGACACCGAGCGTGTTCGGGCCGGAGCCCGGTGCACCACAGGTCGAGCCGATCGGCGATGAAGAGACCGTGATCATCGATCAGGAGCCCGACCCGAAACCAGCCGCGCCCCCATGACGACCGATCGGTCCTACTTCGAGTAGGCGCCGATGCAGATGATCAGGGAGGGTTGATCGCAGCCTTCGCTGAGGAACCGCTCGCGCCGCTGATAGGTCCAGGCGCGCGCGGCATCGTAATGGTTCTGGGCGTACGCCTCGAGGAAATCGGCCGGGCCGATATACTCCGCGCGGCGCACGATGGCCTCGCCGATGCTCAGGCCGAGGCCCACCGTATCGTCGAACACGAGGCCGCGCGGGCTGATCAGGATGTCGACGCCGAGGCCGACCGCATCGCGCAAGGTGGTGCCACCGAACAACGGCAGCACCAGATAGGGACCGTCGCCTACGCCATAGCGATGCAGCGTCTGGCCGAAATCGGCCTTGTGCGGCGGTAAGCCCGCATTCACCGCCACATCGATCAGGCCACCGACGCCGACCGTGCTGTTCAACACGAAGCGTGCGAGCGTGATGCCGGCGTTCTCGAATTCAAGCTGCAGCAGATCGTTGATGAAAGTGACAGGTGACGCGAGATTGTCGAACGCGCGGCTGAGCGCGGCCTCCGCCTCGTCCGGCATGATCGCGGCGTAAGTCTTGGCCAGCGGCTCCAGGATGATGTAGTCGAATGCGCCGTTGGCGTAGAAGATGACGATGTTGAGCGGGCGAAGCGGATCGTTGTCCGCATAGCCATCGGGCCCGCCTTCTTCGGGGAAGATCGGCCAATACTTGGGGCGCTCCTCGACCGGAATGAAGGGGACTCCGCCGGCTTCTGACTCTAGATAGGTGATCGGCGCATCGAGCAGGCTCGCCAGCGACGTTCCGTATTCGTCGCTGCCCGTCGTCCCGTCATGGTCCTTGGTTTCCGCCTCCGCCTCAGCCAAAGGTTCGCCCGGCGGGATGGTCTCGCGTATGTCCTCGAAAAGAAGGGCGGCGTCGGCCTCACCGGTGGCGGTTGCGGCGTTGTGAACCGCCAGGGCGAGCGACGGATGCGCGCCGATGGTATCCCGCAGGACGGACGCGACCGCCTCATTGTGCGGCGTGAAACGCGGCTCATCCTGCGGCCGGGCCTGCGGGCCTAAGGTCGTAGCAATCTCGCGGTCGATCGCGCTCGGTGGCACGGCCGCGCCGCGCTCGATGGTCGCAGCGCGCGTTTCGCTCGCGGCAAAGATCGAAGCGCCGATGAGCGCGAGCGCGAGCCACCGCAGGTGACGGCCTTCAGTCATGCGAGCCCCTTTCCAAGGCGAACCGATAGGTCTCCGGATCCACATTGCCGCCGGAGGCGACCGCCACCACGGTCTTGCCGCGCACATCGATTTTTTTCGCGAGAATGGCGGCGAGCGCAACCGACCCGCCCGGCTCGATGACCAATTTGAGATCGCGAAACGCGGCGGCCATCGCGCGGAAGACCTCGTCATCTTTCACCACGAGTCCACCCGCGAGGCGTTGCCGGTTGATCTCGAACGTGATCTCGCCGGGTTCGCTCGCCAACAAGGCGTCGCACAGCGTGGCGACAGACATGTCGGGCGCGCGCAATCGCTTCCCGGCGGCAAGAGAGAGCGCGTGGTCGTGCCAGCCATCGGGCTCCGCCGAAAACACGCGCGCGCTCGGTACATCGGCGCTCAGCCCGAGCGCTGTGCCCGAGATCAGTCCGCCGCCACCCGCAGGGACGATGACGATGTCGGGGGTGAAGCCGAGCACTTTGCAATCCGCCGCGATCTCGAGCCCGATGGTGCCCTGGCCGGCGATGACGAATGGGTCGTCATAGGGCTTTACCAGCGTCATCGAGCGCTCGCGCGCGATTTGTCCGCCGATCGCCTCTCGGTTGTCGCGCACCCGGTCATAGAACACGATCTCGGCGCCATGCCGGCGTGTGCCGGCCACCTTGATCGCCGGCGCGTCCTTCGGCATCACGATCACGGCCGGCGCGCCCATCAGCTTCGCCGCCGCCGCGACCGCCTGCGCGTGGTTGCCCGACGAGTAGGCGACCACGCCGCCGCGCAGCGCCTCGCGATCCAGCCGGCTGATCCGATTGTAGGCACCGCGAAACTTGAAGCTGCCGGTGCGCTGCAGCGGCTCGGCCTTCACGTAAAGACGGGCACCCAGTTGCTCGCTCAGGGCCTCGGCGTGGAGCAGCGGCGTCCGATTGGCAACGCCCTTCAGCTGCGTCGCGGCTGAGCGAACGTCCTCGATCGTTGGCGGCAGAACGCGCGCCGGCTCAGACGCGGGCAAGGAAGCCATCGATCGCCTCAAGCGCTTCGGGTTCATCGAGGAGGGGCATGTGGCCGATGCCCGGCACCGTCACCGCGATCAGGTCGGGCTTCGCCTGCGCCATGCGCGCGAGCGTCTCGGGCGTCAGTATGCGCGAGAGCGCGCCGCGAAGCACGAGCGTCGGCACGGCTTTGAGCGCGCCAAACAGGCGCCAGAGATCAGGTGCGTTCGAGCCGCCCTTCACGGCCGCCCCCAGCGGCACGCCGATTTTCGGGTCGTGGTCGAGCACCAGCGTTCCATCGGGTTTTTCTGAGTAGCTCTGGCGTGCGAGGCGCAGCCAAGTCTCATCGTCCTGGCGCGACCAGCCCTTGCCCAGGGTCTCGCGCGCGTGGGCTGCGGCGGCTTGCCAGCTGGGTTGAGGGCGATGCTCGGCGATATAGCCGGCGATTCGGGCGGTCTCCCTCCGATCCACATCGGGCCCGACGTCATTGAGGATCACACTGGTTAGGCTTCGCGGTCGCGCGGCGCCTAGCCCCATCGCCAGAAAGCCACCGAATGACGCGCCAATGACGACGGCCCGTTCGACCCCGAGTGCGTCCATGACATCGAGCACGTCTTCGAGCATCGCGGTTGGCGTGTAGCGCGCCGGCTGGCTCGCATAGTCAGAACTGCCACGACCAAGCAAATCGGGGCACACGACGCGACGATTGCGCGCGTGGCGCAGCGCCAGGTCGTGAAAGTCGCGCGAATCCCGGGTGAAGCCGGGGAGGCAGAGCAGGGGTGATCGAGCAGCACTTCGCCGACCATAGTCACGCACATAGAGCCGCAAGCCGTCGCGCGCCGATACCTGATGCTCGCAATAGGCCTGCGCCTCGTGAACCGCGATCGGCGAGCTCATTGCACGATCTCGTAGCTGTCGCCCTTCACAGTGATGCGAAAGAACAGGTTGACCGCGCGCCCATTGTCGTCTTCGCCCTGATAGGTGAAGGCGAATTGCTCCTCATCGCCGAGCGGCTCGAGCACCGCGTCCCTAATCACATATTCGCCTTTGGCCTCGAGCCGGTATTCGATCGGCTTTCCGGAGCACAAACCGCTCAGGAAACACACCTGGCCTTGTGTCAGGGTCGCGCCCACGCCGGCGGTCTCGACGAAGGCGCGGTCATGGGTGAAGCGATACACCTCGCCGGCTTTCTCGACGCGCATATTGCGCAGCTCGACCGAGATCTGTGCGGTCTTGACGATGTCACTGGAAGGAGCGTCCGCCGCGAACGCACTTGGGCTGACCAGCATGAAGGCTGCAGCCGCTATCGCGCCCAACGTCAGGCTCAGCTTGACACATGCCATCATATCGCAAGACCGACTCGACCCCTGTCAAAACGTTACACGGGTCGCCGAGGCGCGCCAAGCACTGCCCGCCCTTGCGCTCTGAGGCCCAAGTCAGCAGACCGTTTGAAGCGTGCGTGCGCGGACGGCCTTGCGCGACTTGTCCTTGCATCGGGCGCTGCGCGCCTCTTCGCTCGACCCTTTGAGCAAGTCGGCCTCGAGCGAGCCGACCGTCACGCCTTTGCCGAGTCTCCAGCGATAGACCTGAACACCCTCCAGCACGCGCTGAACATAGTTGCGCGTCTCCTCAAATGCGATCTGCTCGATCCAGTCGATCAAATCGATAGAGGGATCCGCCCTGGGATCGCCATTGGCCGCAATCCACTTGCCGACATTCGATGGCCCGGCATTGTAGGCCGCGATCGAGAAAATGTAGGAACCGCCAAACTTATCCGCCATGCTGGCCAGATAGTGGCTGCCGAGACGGACGTTGAGCGCCTGGCTTTGGGTGAGCTGCGATTCCTTGATCTTGATGCTGAGTTCCTTGGCCACGGCCTTTGCGGTTCCTGGCATCA
>VGET01000212.1 GCA_016869195.1 Alphaproteobacteria bacterium
GGGCCCATGCGATTCCGGTTGTCGAACATGGTTGGCGACAGGCACAGGGGTAGGGCGTGAATTCAAGTCGAAGCGATGTCGCCGCGCTGCTCGACCTGCGCAATGTCAGTCGTCAGTTCGGCGGGCTCGCGGCGGTCAAGGACCTGAGCTTCAGCCTCAGGGCGGGGGAGATCCACGGCCTGATCGGCCCGAACGGCGCCGGCAAGACCACCACCTTCAACGTCATCAGCGGCTTCTACAAGCCGAGCGCGGGCGAGGTGTTCTATGACGGCCGGCGCATCTCCGGCCTTCGGCCGAGCGCGATCGCGGCGCGTGGCCTGGTGCGCACCTTTCAGTCGACCACGCTGTTCCACCAGTTGAGCGTGCTCGACAACGTGCTGGTGGGCTGCCACCTGCGTGCGCGGGTCGGACTGATCGATGCGTTGCTCGGCACCGCTCGCCGGGTCGAGCGCGAGGCCGAGGCGCGGGCGCTCGCCGTGCTCGAATTCATCGGCTTGGGGGGGCGGCGCGGCGACCTCACGATGAATCTGCCGCATGGCTATCAGCGCGCGCTCGGCATCGCGGTCGCCCTGGCCGCCGAGCCGCGTTTACTTCTGCTCGACGAGCCGTTCACCGGCATGAATCCGGAAGAGACGCGGCAGATGATGGTCTTGATCGAGAAGGTGCGCGAGCGCGGCGTAACCATCCTCCTGGTCGAGCACGACATGCGCGCGGTGATGGGCTTGTGCGATCGCATCACAGTGCTTAATTTCGGCCAGCTGCTCGCCGAGGGCACCCCGGCCGAAATCCAGCGCCACCCGGCGGTGATCGAAGCCTATCTGGGAGCAGCCTGAGCCATGCTGCTCGAAATGCATGGCCTCGCGGTCCACTACAACAAGGTGAAGGCACTGGAGGACGTCTCGCTCGGCCTCGAAGCGGGGGACATCATCACCCTGATCGGCGCGAACGGCGCGGGCAAGAGCACCACGCTGCGCGCGATCTCGGGCCTGGTCCGGCCGAGCCTGGGCGAGATCCGCTTCGAGGGCGCGCGCATCGACCAGCTCGCGCCCGAGCGTATCGTCAAGCTCGGCATCGCCCATGTGCCCGAAGGGCGCCACGTCTTCCCCGAACTCACGGTCTATGAGAACCTCAACACCGGCGCCTTCCTCAGGCGCGACCGCGACGGCGTGCGGCGCGACCTTGAAGGGGTCTATGCGCGCTTCCCGCGCCTCAAGGAGCGTCACGGGCAATTCGGCAAGACGCTGTCGGGCGGCGAGCAACAGATGCTGGCGATCGGGCGTGCGCTAATGTCGCGCCCAAGGCTGCTGCTGCTCGACGAGCCCTCGCTCGGGCTGTCGCCGGTTATGGTGCAGGAGATCGCACGCATCATTGTCGATATCAACAGCACCGGCGTGCCGGTCATCCTGGTCGAGCAGAACGCCCAACTCGCGCTGAAGCTCGCCCGCTACGCCTATGTCATGGAGACCGGGCGGATCACGCTGAAGGGCGAGGCCGGCCAGATCCGGGAGGACGCCCACGTCCGGCGCGCCTATCTCGGCGCCTGAGCCCGCTGAGCCGTCAACGCTCTGCCCCGCGCTCGATGCGTTGTGGCTGGCTTACGCGGTGGGCGGCGTCGAAGCGCGCGCGGGGGGCGATGGCGCGACCGCGACACGGCTATGGCGGACCGGTCTCGCGCTCTGCGACCACTTTCCGGCGGACGATCCGCGGCGTGCCGCGAGCCTAGTGCAGCTCGGTCTCGGCGCTCCCGACGCGGCCTCCGCCGCCGAACTCTTCACGCGCGCTGAGGCGGCGTGGTGCGAGACGCGCGCGACCTGGCTCGCCCGCTTGCCGGCGGGCGGGCGGGCGCGCAGCTCGACCTTTCACCTGCGCCTCGGGCGCAAGCACCCGGGCGGCTACGACCATTTGGCGCAAGCCGCACATGAGCGGCTGTGCGAGGCCGGGCGGGCCGCCGCGCTCGGCAATCTGGCAGGCGCGCTGATCGCGCTCGGCCGCCATGACGAGGCGGCGGCGCGGCTCGATCAGGCGCTCGTGTTGCGGCGCGCCGGCTTTGGTCATCGCGAGGCGGGGGTCGGGTCGCTGCTGCGGCTTGGCGCCGACCTGGCACGGTTCAAGGCAGATGGCGATGGCGCGATGCGGCTTGAAGATGCAGCAAGGGCGATCGCGGCCGACCCGGTGGTCTACGACGTCGTGCGGCTGCGGCGCGAGACCGGCCGACGCTATGACGATCTCTGGCGTCTCAGGGCGGCGATCTATCTGAGTCCGATCGAGGCGACGGCGGCCCTTCGGCCGGCAGCGCCTGGCGCCTGAGCGCGCGCCACCACCCAAGAAGGCGCTGCGGCAGACTCTCAAGCCCCTGCGGCAGGAACCGCACGGTGGCGATCAGGATGCCGCCATAGATCAGCGGGCGCAGCTCCTCGAAGGCGCGGATGAACTCGTCGATCACCGAAAGCACGGTGACGCCGATGATCGGCCCGTAAAACGTGTTGGTGCCGCCGACGATGACCCAGACCAGCACATAGAGCATGATCGCGAGGCCGAAGCGGTTGGGATTGATCGTGCCGATATAGTGCGCGAGCAGGGCGCCCGCGATGCCGACGAAGAACGAGGCGGTGACAAGCGCCAGCATGCGGTAGCGCCAGGTGTGCACGCCGACCGATTCGGCCAGCACGTCGCGCCAATGGATAGCGTTGAAGATGAGGCCGATGCGCGAGCGCTCGATGCGATAGAGGATGACGAGTGAGACCAGAACCACGATCAGGGTGAAGAAGTAGTAGTTGAACGCCGCGCCAATGTTGAGCGCGCCGAGTTCCGGCGCCGGGATCAGCTTGATACCCTTCGGCCCGCCGAACGGCTCGCGGAAGCGGTTCCAACACAGCCTGATCGCCTCGCCAGCGGCGAACGAGCCGATCAAGAAATAGAACCCCTTCATGCGGAAGAGCGGAAAGCTCAGCAGATAGGCGAGCAGGCCGGCGACCACGCCGCCGAGCGGCATCGAGAGCCAGGGCGAGAGGCCGGCCTGCTTGGTCAGGATAGCGCTGGCATAGGCACCCGAGCCCATCATCACGACATGGCCGAGCGAGAACTCGCCGGTTGTGGTGATCAGGCGATAGCTCGCCACCACGATCACGTTGATCAGGAGAAAGATCAGGAAGTCGAGCTGATACTGGCTGACCACGAAGGGCAGCACGCAGAGCACCGCCAGAACGGCGGCGGTCAGCCCGCCCTTCCGTGCCGTCGCGGCGCTAATGTTTCTCTCCCTTGCCGAACAGGCCGGTCGGCTTGATGGTGAGGACAACGAGCAGGAGCACGAGGCCGAAGATCGAGGCGAGCGTGCCATCGAGGAAGGTGGTCACGAAGGTGTGGAAGAAGGTGTAGAGCACCGCGACCACGACTGCGCCCTCGAGGCTGCCGATGCCGCCGACGATGATCACGATGAAGGCGGTGATGATCGCGGCGTGGCCCATCGCGGGATCGACGCGCACCAGCGGCGCCATGATGCCGCCCGCGGCGCCCGCGAGCGCCGCGCCGAGCCCCATCGCGAGCAGCGAGGCCTTGTTGATGCTGATGCCCTGAAGGAGCGCCGCCTCGGGATCCTGCGCCGTGGCGCGCAGCGCCCAGCCGAGCTTGGTGCGCTTGAGGAAGAGCCAGAGCAGCGCGAGCAGGAAAACGGCGACGCCGATCACCACGAGGCGCTGAAAGGGCACGCTCACGCCCTCGATGCCGAACACGTCCCACTGGCCCTCGAGCGCGGGCGGGATGTGCTTCATCAGGCCGCGTCCGCCGATGATCACGGCCAGCACCTGAAGGATGAACAGCACGCCGACCGAGAGGATCAGGCCGCCGAGCGGGTTGCCGCGCATCGGTCGGAACAGGGTCCGTTCCATCAACAGCCCGACGACGCCGACCAGCGCGATCGCCGCGATCACCGCGACGAAGAACGGCAGCTCGTTCTCGCCATAGAGATACCAGACCGTGTAGGCGCCCACCATGTAGAGCTCGCCATGCGCGAAGTTGATCACGCGCATGACGCCAAAGATCATCACCAAGCCGACAGCCATCAGCGCCGCGAAGCTGCTCGAGACGAACGCGTTGACGACGGTCTGGATGATCAGCGAGGTCATCGGGCGGACGGAGCGGCGGAACCCGAGGCCGGCGCGCGGGCGGCGCCGGCCTCAGCCGACCAGGAAATGAACCAGCCGAAGAGCCGGGGCGGCCTCAGGCGCGCTGGTCCCACATCTGCTTGAGATCGCGGAAGTGCTTGATCAGCACGTCCTTGTTCTTGTCCCACCAGACCGGGATGCTGCGGTACTCGACGATCTTAGCCTTGCCGTCGGTGATGCGTACCACCGGCCAGTTGCCGACCAACGCGTTGTCGATGCCGAACAGATCCTTGCCCCACCACTGCGCGTCGCCGAAGATGTGCGGCGCGCGGCCGCCGGCCTTCATGGCCTCGAGCGCGGCGAGCGGCTCGACGCTGCCGGCCTTCTCCACCGCCGCCTTCCAGAGCTCAAGGATCGAGGCGTACTCCCACGACACCGCCGTCCAGGTGCCGGGGAAGCGCTTGTTGTACTCGGCGAAGAAGGCGTTGGCGTTCTTGAAGTTGATGCCGGTTCCCTCGAGTGCCGGATCGTCAAAGTCGGGGAACTGGAAGATTACGCCCTCCATGAACTCCTTGCTCGTCTTCTCGATGATCTGCGGGTAGTTGTCCATCGTGCAGGACACGATCTTACCCTTGAAGCCCTGATGGAAGGCTTGCTCGCACAGGAGATTGACGTAATCCGGATAGGCCGTGTCGAAGCAGATGATGTCGGGCTTGGTCGCCAGCATGGCGGTGACGATCGGCGCAAAGTCGGTGGTCGCGATGTCGAAGAATTTCTCGTGCACCACCTTGATGCCGGACGCCTCGAATGCCGCGCGGTAGGTCGCGACCGACGGCAGGCCGAGCGCATCCTGCTGCGCCACGATCGCCGCGGTCTTTGCCTCGGGGTGGTTCGCGGCAAGCCACTCGACGCCGGTGACGTTGTAGATCGGGTGCACCTCGCAGGGCGCGAGCAGATAGGGGGTGTCTGGCGACAGGTCGCTCGGCAGGAGCGTAGTGCACAGCATCTTCTGCTCGTTCATGAAGGGCTGTACGCCGGGCCACGGATCGCCGCCCAGCATCAGCACGATCTTCACGCCGTCTTCCAGCACGAGCTTCTTGCCACCGAGCAGCGCCTTGTCGGGCGCGTACTCGTCGTCATAGGAGACGATCTCGACCTTGTAGCTGTCCGCGCCGACCTTGATTCCGCCCGCGGCATTCACCCAGTCGGCCCAGATCAGGCAGCCATCGCGCCCCGGCAGGCCCCAACCCGCCACCTCGCCGGTCAGCGGCGCGAGAAAGCCGACCTTGACCGTCTTCTCCTCCGACGCCGCAAAGCGCGGCAGGCCCGTGACCGTGGCCGCGGCGACACCAATCGCGGCCGAGGTACGGACGAATTGTCTCCGTGTCAGACTGTTCGTACTCATCTAGCGCTCTCCCGTTTCGACGGCTGACGGGGCGATGGGCAGCCAAACGCCTCGCCGCTGCCGTGTGATGGACCACCGTGGGCGAGTGGCCAGATTCTGTCAAGGCGAGCGGCTCATACCAAACC
>VGET01000213.1 GCA_016869195.1 Alphaproteobacteria bacterium
CCGGAGATCACCGTGATGAAGGCCTTCGCCACATAAAAGATGCCCATCGGCGGGGCGACACCGGCGATCGGCGCGAGGACGGCGCCGGCGAGACCCGTGAGCGCCGAGCCAAAGCCGAAGGTCAGCGTGTAGACCAGGTTCTTATTGACGCCGACGCCCGCCGCCATGTCGGGGTTCTGCATCGTGCCGCGCACATAGAGCCCGAAGCGCGTGAAGCGCCACAGACCGTAGGTCAGGACGAGCAGCAGGATCGCGATGCCGATCAGCACCAAGTCATATTGCGAGATTCGGTAGGCGCCCATCTGCACGCTGCCGAGGCCGGACTCGACACCCTCGCCCTGCGGCCCGAAGAGCGTCGTAACGCCGCCGACGAGAAATAGACTGAGGCCCCAGGTCGCGAGCAAGGTATCGACGATGCGGCCATAGAGCCGTCGAATGAGCACACGTTCGACGATCATGCCGAAGATGCCGACGGCAAGGCCCGAGAGGATGAAGGCGAGCCACACGTTGATGCCCGCCTTGGTGGCGAACATGCAGACATAGGCACCCAGCATCAGGAACTCGCCCTGGGCGAGATTGATCACGCGCATCATCCCGAAGATGACCGCGAGACCCAGGCTGATCAGGATGAAGATCGCGAACGAGTAGCCGATCTGAAAGGCGTAGATTCCGACTTCGTCCACGGATCACTACCCCGAGTAGATTTCCGCTCGGGTGGCCACCATTGTCGTCATGGCGGCCACCCGCGATCGGGCACTCATTTCGGTCACGACCTAGAGGTCGTCTGCGGCCACGAACCTCACTTGATGTCGATCATGTACTGCGTGTCGTCGTTCGGATTCTTGATCAAGTCACACACGGCCTGCGTGTCGGCCGGCGGCCTCTGCTTGTGCACCTCCAATGTCTTGAAGCGCTGATTGCGGTCGCCGATGCACACATAAACGTCCATGGTTGCATGGTTGGTTTGGCCGTCAATCGTCACCAGACCACCCGGAGATTCGAACGAAGTGCCGCCGAGCGCCTCGATCACAGCGTCTGGCTCGGCGCTGTTTGCCTTGCGCACGGCGTTGGCCCACAGATTGATGCCGCGATAGCCGTATTCGCCGTAATCGCCCACGAAATCCTTGTTGCCGACATAGGCGTGAACCTTGTTCACGAACTCAGTGGCCGCAGGCGTGTCAAGGTCATCGTGGAATTGGGTGGCGATGATGATGCCGTCGGCTTCGTCGGCGCTGATCACCGTCTGCTCGCGGCCGATGCCATAGACGCTGGAGGCAAGCGGAATGTTCTTCTTGCCGATTGTCTGCTCGTACTGCCGGTAGAACGCGATGTGCGCGCCGCCGACCAGCACCGACCACACGACGTCCGGCTTCGCCGCCTGGATGCGCGAGATTGCCGGCGCGAAGTTGGAGACGTCGAGCGGAAAGTGCTCGACCGCAAGATCCTCGCCGCCGTTCAGGCGCGTGTAGTGCTGAATCCATTTGGCATGCGTACGGCCGTAGATGTAGTCGGCCGCGAGGATGTAGCAGCGCTTGCCGTGCTGCTTCATGACGTAGGGCACCAGCGGCTCAACCTGCTGCGCCGGGGTCATCGCGGGGCACACGTGCCGTCGGTCGCACACGCCACCCTCATAGAGCGAATTGTAGAAGAAGAGGCCCTTGAACTTCCGTGCCACCGGCCGCATCACCTCGCGCGATGAGCTGGTAACACCTGCGTGCACCACCTGGGCACCGTCGCGAGCCAGGAGCTGCGTCATGTATTGCGAGTTGAACTGATTGTTGGATTGCGAGTCGTAGAAGATCAGCTCGAGCGGCCGACCTAGCAGGCCGCCCGCCTTGTTGATCTCATCGACCGCCATCGCGACCGTCTCGATCTGCTTCAAACTGTAGATGTTGAGAAAACCGGTCTTGTCGAGAATGTTGCCGACCTTGATCGGCGGCTCGGCGGCGATGCCCGCCTGCTTCAACACGTGTGGAAAGCTCGCAAAGGCCAGGGCGCCAGATGCTGCTTTGAAGAACTGCCTGCGACTTAGTCTCATGGAACCGTCCTCCCCGTATGACGTTGTGTTCGTCCTCGGCGTCGGCGCGGCGGCCGCTTGTTCCGGCTCTTTTTGCCGCTACGGCGTCATCCCTCTCCCGATCGCGTCAATTAGATTTCTGTCGAACCTCGTTGCCGGTATCCGATGGCAGGCGCGAAATTGGTAGAACCAATTTCGGTGGCTGCAGACAAGAACTCAAGGCGTAGAGTGTCCAACTCTGCCGACGATGTTATCAATTGTTCAGGCCTCTTTCGCACCTAGTCAAGCCAATTTCTGGGCTATTGTGGCGATCTTTAGACCAATTCGATCCAATTCTGATAAATTGATTGGAAACTGGCTTCAACTCACGAGCAGCGCGGCCACCGGTCAAGCCCGGTTCTTGCTGGATAAACGGGTTGGGGATGCGGTGAGAGTTGGGCCCACGGCGGGCGCGGTTCGCTCGGCGTGAGCGCGCTCGAGCTCGACACGGATCGTCGCCAACTGACGCCGCTCGAACTCGGACATTTTGAGGCGGTGCCAGTGCTAGGCGGCACGGATCAGGGCTGCGTACATCAGCTTCAAGACGGCGCGCTCGCCGAAGGCATGCGGGATCACCTTGGTCAGGCCGTTCAATACGATGAGCCAAGAGCGCAGGTTAGAAGGTGATGAGTTCAGGTTAGTGTATTGCCTGAATTTGCGAAGTAGTTTGCGCATTCGCGGGCTGTGATGGTACTCAGGATTTGGCCGATCGCGCCGCTAGGGCCACCAACTGCGAGCGCTCATCCGTCGCTTCGGCTCGCCCGTCCATCAACGTCTTCAACTGCTCGCGCGACCGCTCGGACGCGGGTTTCCTCTCCATCGGCGTGCTCCTTCGCGGGACGCCAGTCGCCAAACCGGACCTCGGTTGTTTCGCCCGATCAGGGGACGGTGCACCCCAACCGATTCTCCGCCAAGTCTAGGACTTCGCCGCTTCACTCGACAGCGATGGAATGCTTGCGACCGGTTCGCGTTCGCTCCTTATTGAGGAGCGGGATCATGCCATCGATGCCGCGAACGATCGCCGCAAAGATCAAGCGGGTTGCCATTCGCGAGCAATTCCCTATAACCGCTCACGCAGACGTCAGCGGAGGGTCGCCTGTTTCCGGTGCCGCGGCGAGAGACCGTGTTCGATGCCTTCGAGGCGTCTGTCGCCGTCTTCCCGGAGTGCGGCGCCGACCACGAGCTCGTGCTGAGGAGCAGCGGGCCCAAATCTCGCGCGCCCCAGGTCTCCGGTTATCAGATGTGAGAGGCAAACTGATGCGAGCGGCGTTCCTCGTCAGTCACGGCAAGAAGGAGAGCCTCGAGCTGGGCGAGCGCCCCATGCCAGCACGCGGGGCGGGTGACGCGCTGGTTCGGCTTCGCGTGGCGGCCATGAACCGGGTCGATCTCTACATGCGCGACGATGCGCGCGGGATTACGCATGAGCTTCCATTGATTGCCGGCGTCGATGGCGCCGGCGATCTGGTCGAAGGCGGCGAGAGCGCGGGCCTCAAGCCGGGCGACCGCGTGATGGTTTTTCCACCCGTCGGTTGCGGCATCTGCGAGTTCTGCCGCACCGGCGATCAGACCATGTGCCGGCATCTGCGCGTCACCGGTGAACACCGGGACGGCTGCTATGCCGAGTTCATTTCGCTGCCGGCCCACAATCTCCTGCCGATCCCGCCCACGCAGAGCTATGAGCAGGCAGCGTGCTTCGGCGGCGCCTATACGACCGCGTGGCGCGGCCTCTTCACGCGCGGCCGCCTGAAGGCCGGAGAGACCGTGCTGATCACCGGCATCGGCGGGGGTGTCGCGGTCGCCGCGCTGCAGTTTGCCATGGCTGCCGGTGCGCGCGTCTTCGTCACATCGTCACGCGACGCCAAGATCGAACGCGCGATCGCGCTCGGGGCGGTTGCCGGCGTCAACTACCGAAGCGACAATGTCGTGAATCGGGTGCTCAGCCTGACGGGCGGTCGCGGCGTCGACCTCGTGTTCGATGGCGCCGGCGCCCCAACCTGGGACGCCTCGCTCAGGCTCCTCGTGCGCGGTGGGCGGCTGGTGTGCTATGGCGCCACCGGCGGAGCGGACCCTTCGGCCGATGTGAAGCGCGTGTTCATCAAGCAGCTCGAGGTCATCGGCACCGTGCTTTGCAATCGCGGCGAGGCCGACCGCATGCTGGCGTTCTGCCAGGCACATCCGGTCGTGCCCGTGATCGACCGGCGCTTCACCCTGGCGGACATTCGCGCGGCCTATGATCACCTGGGGCAGGGTGATCAATTTGGCAAGGTGATCATCGAGATCGGGTAAGTGCAGGTTTTGCGCCGGAGGCCGCGAACCCGAGAGAAGTCGGACGCCAAAGTAGGGAGGAAGAGAGTCATGGCTGTTGGTGCGAACGTTCCCACGAGAGAGCAGATCCAGGACATCGCCGAGGACTTCGGCTTGTCGCTGAGCGGTGCGACCATCGAGGCGTATCAGTCCATCATGGCCGCGGTGTTCAATCACTATCGCACCATCGATGAGCTGACCGAGCCGAAGCTCGAGGTGAAATATCCACGCACGCCAGGCTATCGCCCCGAGCCCGAGGACAACCCTTATAACGGCTGGTACTGGAAGACCGACATCAAGGGAGCATCCAAGGGCATCCTCAAGGGCAAGACCGTCGCCTTGAAGGACAACATCTGCCTCGCCGGCGTGCCGATGATGAACGGCTCGCGCGTGCTCGAAGGCTTCGTGCCCGATGTCGATGCGACGGTGGCGACACGCATCCTGGATGCCGGGGGCACGATCGCCGGAAAGGCGAGCTGCGAGGATCTGTGTTTCTCGGGCGGCGGCCATACCTGCGCGCTCGGTCCCGTGCGCAATCCGCGCAAACCCACGCATTCACCAGGTGCGTCCTCGAATGGCTCGGGCGTGCTCGTTGCCAATGGCGATGTCGACATGGCGCTTGGCGGCGATCAGGGTGGCTCGATCCGCATTCCGGCCGCCTGGTGCGGCACCTATGGCCTTAAGCCGACCCACGGCCTCGTGCCCTATACCGGCATCATACCGATCGAGATGACGCTCGATCATTGCGGCCCGATGACCCGGTCAATGGAAGACCTCGCCCGCCTGCTGACCGCGATCGCCGGTGTCGATGGTCTCGATCCGCGTCAACCGGCGACCGTGAAGCCCAAGAACTACATGGCGGCGCTCGAAGGCGACGTGAAGGGCCTCAAGATCGCCGTGCTCAAGGAGGGCTTCGGTCAGAGGCCGCGCGATGACGTCGGCCTGCCCGGAAGCGACCCGGCCACGGACCGAAAGGTGAAGGCGGCGCTGAAACAGCTCGAAAAACGCGGCGCCACGCTCACCGAGGTCTCGGTGCCGATGCACGCGCAGGGTGTCGCACTTTGGAATGCGATCATCATCGAGGGCTCGACCGAGTGCATGATCAAGGGCAACACGCTCGGCTCGAACTGGCAGGGCTATTACAACACCCAGGCGGCCGACATCTATGCACGCGGCTGGCGTTCACGCCCGAACGATTTTTCTGACACGGTCAAGGTGGTGGCGCTGATCGGCGAGTACATGAACCGCAATTACCACGGCCGCTACTA
>VGET01000214.1 GCA_016869195.1 Alphaproteobacteria bacterium
TGAGTTATGCACCGTCGGATTCCCTCCAGAGCCAAAACGGCGGCAACACCCGTGAAGTTGTTGGGCAGCTGCTCGACCATGCGGCGTTCGGCGCGGCCTACTCGGGCGCGTTCGGCGAGGCCAAAGTTCGCATTGCCGGTGGCTACGAAACCTATACTCTTGATCGGTGCAACGCGGCCGCCGCAACTCAGAACTGCAATAACACACCGAATTCCATGCATCTGGGCGCCACGGTCGGCTTCGGGCAGATCAGCGTCGGCGGTGGCCTTTTGAAACGTGAGCTTGTAGCCCTTGCTGACGGTAACACTCGTCGTGAACGATTAGATTGGGAGATCGGCATCTCCTATGCCGTCGATGAGGATTGGGCGGTTGCGCTGCAATACGGCAAAGTGCTTCAGGATGGTCAAGATCGACTCGATGAAACGTTCGAAATGATTGCACTCAACGGCTCGGTTGTGCTTGGGCAGGGCGTCACCGTACAGGCGCAGATCGACATAGGTAACTTCGAGGATGAGACGCCTGCCGCGCTCGACAACGACTTCATCGAGTTGATGATTGGCACAGCGCTCGAGTTTTAGGTTCCAGAGGTACTGTAGGGCCAAGGCAACTGGTGATATCGGCGGCGCGCTCTGCTTTATCGGCAGCAGGGTTGTGGTGTGGCGAGTTAGCGATGATCACTGTAGCTTTGGCCTTGACGCTCGCGGCCGGTTTTGCCGGCGCCGCGGTCTACATCAATGTTGCCGAGCAGCCCGCGCGGCTCAAACTTGAGCCTACAGCACTGCTGCGCGAGTGAAAACCGAGCTACAAGCGCGGATTTGCGATGCAAAGCACCCTCGCCGTTGCGGCCGGCGTGCTCGGCATCATCGCTCTATTCTACGATTTTCGCTGGCAGTATCTGGTCGGCTCGATTTTCATTCTGGCCAATTGGCCCTTCACGCTTGGCGTGATCATGCCTATCAATCGCGCTTTGCAGGCGACCGAGCCTGAGAACGCCAATGATGAGACGCGTCGATTGATTCGATCTTGGGGTCGACTCCACGCCGTGCGCAGTCTCCTCGGCATAGTTGCGACAGTATTCTTTGTCTGGGCGCTAGGCTGAGCCCGACACGCCGGCATGTTTATTCCGCTCAAGGACGACAATCCACGCTCGCGCATCGGCCTGCAGGCGGTGACGATCGCATTCCTGGCGATCTGCGTGTTGGTGTTTCTCTACCAGTTGACGCTCTCGGAAATCGAGCAGGCCCGGCTTTTCTATAGCTACGGCCTGATCCCGGCGACGCTTCTGGGTGACGCGCAGCTGTCGCCCGAGCTGGAGCGCGTTCCCTCCTGGGCAACGCTTCTCACCTCGATGTTCCTGCACGGCGGCTTTCTCCACATCGCCGGCAACATGCTGTTTCTCTGGGTCTTCGGCGACAACATCGAGGATGCGCTCGGCCATGTGCGCTTCATCGTGTTCTACGTGCTGTGCGGCCTCGCCGCTGGATTGCTGCATGCGGCCATCGACCCCAGCTCGGAGGTGCCGACCATCGGCGCGAGCGGCGCGATCTCGGGCATCCTCGGGGGCTATCTTGTGCTCTATCCGCGGCGCGGCGTCTGGGTGCAGATCTTCTATCTCATCGTACGGCGCTTTCCCGCCTGGGGTGTGCTTGGCGCTTGGATCGGGCTACAGGTGATCAACGCCACCATCGTCAACGACCCCGGCGCCAACACCGCCTGGTGGGCCCATATTGGCGGCTTCATCGCGGGTGCGATCCTGGTTGTGCCGCTGCGCCGCGCCGGCGTGCCGCTTTTCGAAGGGCGCGTGCCCCAGACGTTCAAGGGCCCCTGGTCACGCGATCGCTGAGCGCGACGCTCCGTCACGAGAACGTCATGGCGGGTGGGCCTTGCCAGCGGGCAGGGGGCCGGCGCATCCTGTCTTTCTGAGGACCTGCCATGATCGATCTCTATTTTTGGCCGACGCCGAATGGCTACAAGTGCACGATCCTGTTTGAAGAGCTCGGCCTGCCCTATCGCGTTGTCCCGATCGATATCTGGAAGGGCGAGCAGTTCGAACCCGCTTTTCTCAAGATTTCGCCCAACAACAAAATGCCCGCGGTCGTCGATTCCGACGGCGCCGATGGCAAGCCGCTCTCGATCTTCGAGTCAGGTGCGATCCTGCTTCACTACGCCGAGAAGCATCGCCGGTTGATCTCTTCGGAAGAGCGGGGGCGGATCGAGGTGCTGCAATGGCTCATGTTCCAGATGGCGAGTGTCGGACCGATGTTGGGCCAGGTGCATCACTTTCGCGCCTATGCGAGCGAGCCGATTCCCTATGCGGTCAATCGCTACACCAATGAGGCGACGCGCCTCTACAAGGTGATCAATGAGCGTCTCGCCGATCGCTCCTTCATCGCCGGCGACTATTCAATCGCCGATATCGCAATCTTTCCATGGTTGCGCCCGTGGGAGAGACAGGGACAGAACATCAACGATCATCCACATTTGAAGCGCTGGTTCGAAACCCTGTTGGCGCGGCCCGCGGTGCAGCGGGGGCTCGACGTTCTCTCGGATAAGCGGCGCACGGCGACGGTGGTGAACAATGACGAGCGTGCCATCATGTTTGGCGAGCGGCAGGTCGCGAGGCGCTAGCAAATGATCGATCTCTATTATTGGCCGACGCCGAACGGCTGGAAGGTCTCGATTGCGCTCGAGGAACTCGGCCTCCCCTACACGATCAAGCCGATCAACATCGCAAAAGGCGACCAGTTTGCGCCCGAGTTCCTCAAGATCGCGCCCAACAACCGTATTCCGGCTATTGTCGATCATGATGGGCCCAAGGGCGCGCCGTATTCATTGTTCGAATCCGGCGCGATCCTGCTCTATCTCGGCGAAAAGGCTGGCAAGCTGATCGGCACGACGCCGCGCGAGCGCTATGAGGTGCTGGTGTGGCTGATGTGGCAGATGGGCGGCGTCGGCCCGATGTTCGGCCAGGCCAATCACTTCGTGCGCTATGCGCCGGTCAAGGTGCCCTATGCGATCGAGCGCTACACCAAGGAGGCGCGGCGCCTGATCGGTGTGCTCGACAAGCGCCTCGCCGGTCGTGACTTCGTCGCGGGCAAGTACTCGGTCGCGGACATCGCGATCTTCGGCTGGATGAAGGATTATGCCGGACAGAATTCGTTGGACGAGTTCGGCAACGTCAGGCGCTGGTATGAGGTCATCCTCGCGCGGCCGGCGGTGACACGCGGCCTTGCGGTCGGTGCGGAGCTGCGCATTCCACCGCAGGCGCTGGATGATGCGGCGCGCGAGACACTGTTTGGCAATCGTCAGCTCGCGCGCCGCTGAAGCGGCATTCGCGAGACAACCTACGGGGGGATGATCCATGGCCACGAAGGGAAAAAAGGCAGCCGTCTCGAAATCGAAGGCCAAGGCCAAGCCGGCCAAGAAGGCAGTGCCGTCCAAACAGGTCCGGCTTTACGGTCATTGGCTGTCTCAGCCGGCGCAGCGCGTTGCGCTTATGCTGCGTCTGACCCGAACGCCCTTCAGCTACAGCCATGTCGATCTCATGACCGGCGAGAACAAGAAACCGGGGTACATGAAGATCAGCCGGTTCGGCCAAGTGCCGGCGTTGGAGTGCCGTGGCGAGACCATGTGCCAATCAACGCGTATTCTCGAATTTCTGGCCGATCAGTCCGGCAAGTTCGACGGTCGCTCAACTTCCAACAAGCGCACCGTGCGCGAGTGGCTCAATTGGTGCGACGACCGGCTTGTGAATCTCTCCCGCGCGCGCGCGGCCATCCGATTTCTCAAGGCCAAGCCCGAGGTGATCGAGTACACCAAGGGTAATGCCAGGGCCGCGCTCGATGTATTGAACGGGCACCTCGAGGGCCGCGACTTCATCGTGGGCAAGGCGCCGACGATCGCGGATATTGCTGCGTTTCCCGCGGTAGCACTCGCGGACGAGGCCGAGCTCAATCTAAAGGATTGGCCCAACGTCTATCAGTGGTGCGTGCGCATGTCGAAATTGCCGGGCGCGGCGATGCCCTATGATCTCCTGCCCAAAGAGTCGCGCGCGTGATCGAGCTCCATACCTGGCGTACGCCCAATGGCCGCAAGATCTCCATCATGCTCGAGGAGATCGGGCTGCCCTACAGCGTACATACGGTGAATATCGAAACCGGCGAGCAGCATCGACCGGAGTTCCTGGCGATCAGCCCGAACAACCGGATTCCCGCGATCGTCGATCCTGATGGGCCGGATAGTGCCCCGATCAGCCTGTTCGAATCGGGCGCCATCCTGGTCTACCTCGCCAACAAGACCGGCAAATTCCTTCCCGGAGAGCCGACCCGGCACTATGACGTGATGCAGTGGCTCATGTTTCAGATGGGCGGGGTCGGACCCATGTTCGGACAGCTGCATCATTTCAAGCGTGCGGCCCCGGAGAAGCTCGATTACCCGCTCGAGCGCTATGAGCGCGAGGCGCGGCGGCTCTATGGCGTCATGAACACGCGCTTGTCCGAGGTTCCTTACCTTGCCGGCGACGAGTACTCGATTGCCGATATCGCGACCTACCCTTGGGTCGCGCGCCATGACTGGCAGGGCATCGATCTCACGGGCTTTCCCGCCGTCAAGCGCTGGTTCGACGGGATCGGCGCGCGGCCGGCGGTCGAGCGCGGCTATAAGGTGCCGGCCTAGACACGCGATCAGAATGGCCTCGGCCCTCGACAATCCCTCTGTCCTACGCGTGCAGCAGGCCCTAGCCTCGGCCGGCTCCGAGGCGCGGGTGATCGAGCTCGCCGAAACCGCACGCAGCGCCGAGGATGCCGCGCGCTCGATCGGCACGCCACTCGGCAGCATCGTGAAGTCGCTGGTGTTCACGATCGGGGGGCACCCGGTGATGGCTCTGGTCGCCGGCGATCGCCGCTGTGATGTCGGCGCGCTTCCGGCGGCGCTCGGCCTGAGTGGCAGCGCGAAGCGCGCCGATGCCGACGTGGTGCGCGCGGCCACGGGCTTTGCCATTGGCGGCGTCGCGCCGATCGGTCACCTCAGCGTGCTGCCGATCGCGATCGATGCGAGCCTCGCGCGGTTCGACACTGTCTATGCCGCTGCGGGGCACCCGCACTGTGTATTTCCGACGACCTGCGATGAACTCGTGCGCCTCACGGGCGGGCGCCTGGTCGAGGGCATTTCAAGCGAAGCCTAAAGCGTGCGCTCAACCGAGCGCCCGATGCGCCGCGATCTCGATGCCGCCGACCGAGAACTGCACGCGCTCGAACCTGACACCCGGCAACGCGACTATTCGGGCGAAGGCCGCATCGCTCACGAGCACCTCGCTAATCCCTGCCAGGTCTTCGCCAAGCTTGCTCGCGAAATTGACCGGGGCGCAGAACAGGTCGTGCTCCAGCACGAGCAGGAACGGTCCGTGATCGATGCCGATGCAGACGTGGATGTCGCGGTCGTCGGGGGTCAGCAAGTTCATCGCCGCGAACACCCGGTTGAAGGCGAGGGCGGCCTCAACCGCCGGCCCCGGCTCCTCGAAGGTCGCGTAGCAATTGTCGGCCTCGAACTTGACCACCCGGCCGCCGTGGCGCGTGATGAGCGGCCGCGTCACGGTCTACATCCGGCGCACGAGCGCGAGA
>VGET01000215.1 GCA_016869195.1 Alphaproteobacteria bacterium
ACGGACCGGACCACGCTGCGCTTCGAGGGTGCGATCAATGATCAATCGGTCGAGGCGGCGCTGACGGCGCTCGAGGACAGCCGCGCCGCGCGAGCACGATTTCGCTCACCGGCTATTGGAACTATGGCGATGAGATCGTGTTGACGGGCGAGGTGGCACCCAATCCGGGCGGCGGTCTCGTGCAGATCCGGCTCGATTTTGACGGCCAGCCGACGCAGTGGGTGAGCGTGCTCATCTCGGGCGCCGGGCGTTTCGCCTGGCAGGGGCGGCCCACCGGGCCTGCGCGCAATGTCGAAGCGATGGCCTGGTTCAGGAGCGACGGCGTGCTGGCCACCTCTCGCTCGGGCCCGCTCCAACTGCGTGCGCCCGGGCCGCTCGTCCGCGCCTGACGGCCGCGTCAATCCTCGGTTAAGCGGCGCCTGCTATTGGGAGACCCTCGACCGTTCCGCGCGCGAGGGTCGCATGACGTGGCTACATCGGATGGCGCAGGCAGCCTCGACCATCGTCGCGTCGCTCCTTGACGGAGCGAAGGCGATCGACGATGCGCTGCCACTCGGCGGTCTCGGTCACCTGAGCCGCCTCGCCCTCAAATCCAAATAATCAGTTCGCGTCGAGCCTTGGCACGCCGCGGCGGCGGGCGCCGATGCGCGCACGCGCGCTTGTGGGGCCGAGCGCGCGACGCCGATCGCCAGATCCCGCGTTCTTGCGCGGCTTGCGCCGGCTGTCCGCCACCTTGTCCTCCATCCAGCGTAAATGCCGGTCCATCGCCGCCTCGATGCGCGAAGGCGAACGGGATTCGAGCGCGGTCAGCGTTTCCTCATGCAGGTCGACGATGCCCTGCACGTGCTTCTCGTCATCGACCACCTCGCGCAGGCTGAAATAGAGCTGCTCCAGCACCTGATGCTGGTAATAGGCGAGCAGCTCGCTCTGCGCGGCGCGCCCCATCGCGTAGTGAAACAGATGGTCGTAATTGATGCGGCGCAGGCGATCGGCCTTAGGGTCCGCGCTCAGCTGCTCGATCGCATAGCGCATGGCGGCGAAATCAGCCTCGGTCGCGCGCTCGCCGGCCAAGAGCGCGAGCTTCATCTCGATCGGCCGGCGCGCCTCGATCAGCTCGCTGAGCGCCGCCTCGCGCCAGCCTGAGGGCTGACGCATGATCATCGTGTCGGGGATGTTGTCGCTGACGACGGTGACGCCGCCCGAGGCACCACGCTGCGACACCAGTACGCCCGCCTGGCTCAGCGCACGGATGGCCTCGCCAATGGTTGGCCGGCTCACCCCCATGGTCTCCGACAACTCCTCGACCAGTGGCAGGCGCTGACCCGGCCGAAACGCGCCCGAGCGGATGGCGAAGGTGATCTGATCCACCACCTCTTCGAACGCGCGCGGGTTCGAGATTGGGTAAAATCGCCAGGGAGTGTCGTTCAAGCGTCGGCCCTTGTGTCGGCGATGGGAAACTGCCCGGCCTTAGCCACGGACCGGCTAAGACAACAGCGCTGATGTTAGACGGCTTTGCCCCGCCGGGCCACCACCACGCAACGAGGCACGGTGGCCGCCTTTTTTTCGTCATGGCCCGACTTGATCGGGCCATCCAGGGCAACATACCGGATCGATCGAGTGGGCGGCTCTGGATCCCGGGCCGTAGGCGTCGCAACCGAGCGCATCCGCGTTCGGGCTCCGCTAACGCCCGGAATGACGACTCAAGCCGAGGGAAGTCCCGGGATGACGAACCAGTCTGGCGCAACGCAGACGGCCCCATCGAACGCTTAGCCCACGACGAACCGCCGCTACGAGCATCTCACTCGCCGCCGCTGACGAGGCCGCCGAAGATCTCGCGCAGTTGCTCGATATAGGGCGTGATCACCGGCTTGTCGGCATCGACATCGGCAAAGGCGCGCTCGGTCGCATCGATGTCCTTGAGGATCCCGGCGCGGGTTTCCTCATCGAGGCTGTCGTCCGACTTCACCTGCGCGCGCGCCTCATCGAGCTGGACGCGCGGGTCGCCATCACCGGCCGAAACCATGTAGGCCGTCATCACGCGCCGCATCACATCGGCCGCCTCGAATGAGCTCGTAAAGCCGTGCTTCTTGACCAGCGCCTCATAGTCCTTGGCGATGCCGGCGGCCTCGAGCGCCTCCACGATCGTCTTGGCATCGAGCGACTGAAAGGACTCGCCGTCGAACTCATCGGCGTGCTCGGTGCCGAGCTTCTCGAGCTCGGGCGCGACCGCGATGAAGCCCTCCACCTGCTTCGGCGTCAGTGGCTCGGCCGCGAGGGCAAGGCCGGGCATCAGCAGGAAGGCAAACGCGACGATCAGGCGGCGGAGGACGGTCATGGGCGGTGCCCCTTTCGGGTGGGCCGGGCCGGTCAAACCTTGAGCACGATATCGTGGAGCGGTTCGTCGCGCGTGACCGCGATCTCGTTCTCGATCTCCGAGCCGCAACCGGGGCAGTAGAAGCGCCGGAAGGCGACGTCATCATCGACGAAACGACGCGGCTCGCCAACCAAAGGATTCGAGGCCGAGACCGGCGCGTCCTCGCGCAAACAGCCGTCCTTGTAGTTGGCGCTCAATGGCCCGAGGTCGGTCGCGCAATGGGCGCAGGCCCAGTGTGGCGCATGGCCGTTCCGGCGCACCTGAAGATTGTCCGTGGCATGGGCGATCACAGCGCCCGCCGCCTTGACGGCCGCACGCGCGCCTTTGAGCCGCGCGACGCGCCCGGCGCGCACGGCCTCGCGGTTTCTCTCGGTCGCCGCCGCGTCCACTTGCCCGTTCGCATCCAGGACCGCGCCATAAATGCCGCGCGCCGCCTCGGGCGTGATGTTGTAGTGCTCGAGATCGTGCTGCACGAGCGCGGGCTCGCGCCGCATCGGGTCGCCGAAGCCGCCGCCGCCCGACCAGCGCACGGCGTAAACATCTGCCGGCTTCTGCACGAAATTCTCCTGGCGCAGCTCCAGATGTTCCTCGCGGCCCTTGACCTCGCTGATGTCCTCGATCATGCGGCCCTGTTTCAGCCGCTCGAAGATGTCGGAATCGCGCACGAAGGCGTAGGCGTTGGTGGTCGAGGGATAGCCCGCCATCATGCCGGTCGAGGTCGGCGTCGCATTGCCGGAGGAAAGCGTGTCCTGCACGATCTCCTTGGTGTTGTGCGGGATGAAGCAGGTCTCGGCCGACAACCCACCGCGAAAACGTCCGGCACCGCCCGAATCCGGCAGCTCCTTGCGGTAGAGCACAAGGAGGGGAAAGTTCTGCTCGTTGTGCTCGACATTGGGTAGCTGGCCGATCGGCGTGCGCGACTGCCCGCCGGTGTTGATGCCGTCCCCTTGGGCAAAGGCGCCGATCGCGCCGCCGATCGGGTCGATCAGCAGATAGCCGTAACGCTCGCCCCACTGGTCGATGCCGCGGAAGATGGTGGTAGGCCACTGGCTGGTGCCGCCGATGCCCATGATGTCGGCGCGGAACTCGGGCACGGTGTAGAGCATCTTCGAGATCACGTTGTAGGCCGGGTAGAGCGATATCTCCATCGCCTGGGTCGGCGCGGTCGAGACCGAGGCCGGGAAGTTCGCGCAATTGAGCGTGCCGGGTGTCGGATCAAATTCAATATGGCGCAGCGCGCCGCCGACCGCGAAATACTGGTCCCATGCGAGCAACTCGTTGATCGCGACCATGACCGAGCCGCGCCAGCCGGAATAGGTAGCGTTCATCGCGCCGTCCTGATCCGCCGTGCCGTCATTGTCGAAGATCAGATTGTTGCCGCGCTTCTCGAGCGTGATCATGACGCGATGCGTGCGCCGGTCGCCCGGCCGGCAGGCTTCGACATAGGTGCGGTCCGACCATTTGCCGTCCGGGATCTGCTCGAGCTTCTTCAGGAACGCGCTCTCGGCGTTATCGATGATGCGCTTCATCACGCCCTTCACGGTGGCCGCGCCATAGCGCTCGATCAGGCCGTGAATGCGAGTCTTCGCCGTCATGTTGCCGGCGAGCTGGGCGTGAAAATCGAGCTGAACGAGCGAGGGCTTGCGCGAGGAGCGCAAATAGAGCTCCTCGATGTCACGCCGGACCGTGTCGTTCTCGACGACCTTCACGGGTGGGATCAGAATCCCTTCCTCGAACGCGTTCTCGGCCGCGGGGCAGAAGCTGCCGGGCGTGATACCGCCGATGTCGTACTGGTGCAGGCAGTTCGTGATCCAGCAAAACAGCTCATCGCCGTGGAAGACGGGCGCGATCAGCATCACGTCCATCTGGTGCGCGGCGCCGACCCAGGGGTCGTTGGCGAGGAACATGTCGCCCGGCCTGATGCCGGGATTGTCGCTGCGATGCTCGAGGATCCACTTCACCTGCGTGTCGGTGACACCCGACATGTATTGCATATAGGGGCCGAAATAGACGAACTCGGCGTCCTCGGTGAGGATCGACGGATTGAGATCGAGCGCGTACATCGCGACCGGCGAGCCCGAGATGCGCTGGATGGTCGCGCCGTGCTCCTCGTTCACGTTCCAGAGGTTGTGGCGCACCACCTCATAGGTGACCGGGTCGATGTTCTGCGTCGCCTCGCGATGAAGTTTCAGCTTCGGCGCGATCGCGAGCTGCTTCGGCGGCACATAGGGATTGTTGACGCCATCGAAGCGGACGTTCCTGATTTCACTGATGCGGGGCATTGCAGGGCCTCTCGACGCTCAGGCGCCGGACAGGAGGATTTCGAAATTGCCGAAGCGATCGACCGTCAAGGTCTCGCCTGGGTGCACCACGACCGAGGTGTCGCGAGTCTCGGCGACGCAGGGGCCGGTGATGCGGTTGCCGGGCAACAACGCGTGGCCGTCGAAGATCGGCGTCTCGGCGAGCCGGCCCCATTCGGCCCAGTAGATCTGGCGCGCCTTGCGGCGCGCGGCGGCCGGAATCTCGCTGGTCAGCTTATCGGTCGGGAGCAATTTGGGTTTCGGCACCTCGACCCTGGCGCGACAGCGGAACGTCACCGCCTCGAGCGGCGCGCCGGGGAGGGACGCGCCCTTGCCGTAGAGCGCCTCATAGCGGCGGAAGAACTCGGCGTGCAGCGCCTCGATCTCGCTCGGCTTCAGGCCGCGACCGCTCAACACCACCTCGACCTCGTTGATCTGGCCCTTGTGACGCATATCGATCGAGAAGCGATAGTCGCGTGACTTCGGGTCGGCGCCGTCCTCGTCGAGGTCGGCGTCAGCACGCGCCTTCAGTGCCTGCAGCACGCGGTCCATGCGCGTCGCATCGAACGGCGAGCGCATGATCTCGACCTGTTCATAGAGGTGCATCACATCGGCCGCCGCCGCGCCGAACGCGCACCAGACGGACGCCATCTCCTTTTGCGGCACGATCACCTTGGCGACGCCGAGCTCGCGCGCGAACACGCCGGCGTGCACCGGGCCGGCGCCACCGAACGCGAACAGCACGAAGTCGCGCGGGTCGAGGCCTTTGCGCACCGTCACCTTGCGGATCAGATCGGCCATCTGGAACTCGACGATCTTCGCGACGCCGCTCGCGCATTCGAGCACGCTCATGCCGATCTGCTCGCCGACCTTCCTGATGCCGGCTTCGGCCGCGGCCTTGTCGAGCGACATCGAGCCGCCG
>VGET01000216.1 GCA_016869195.1 Alphaproteobacteria bacterium
CTGGCGCCGGCTCGGGCTTCGGCTCTGGCGGCGGTGGCTCCTCGGGTTTGGGCTCCGGCGGCTTGGGTGGTTCCGGCGGCTGAGGCGGCGGCTCGGGCGCCTTGATCACCGGCGTCGGCGCGGGCGTGGGCTCGAGTGGTGTCGGCTCCGGCGCCTTTTCCTCGGGCTTCGGCTGCGGCGGCTCCGGAAGCGGCTTCTCTTCCGGCTTCGGCGCGGGCTTGGGCGCCGGCGGCTCGGGTTTCGCGTCCGGCTGGCTCGCCTGCTCGGCGATCTCGACCAGGCCGACGACGACCGGCTCCGATTCCAGGATCGGCTCGTCCTTCTTGAACATGTGAGGCAAGCCGAAAGCCGCGAGCGCGATGATCGCCCCGTGCAATATGGCGGAGAGGATCCATCCGGTGCGGCTCATTGACCCGGTTTCAAGGGTTCACTCGCGGGCACCACCGTGACCAGGGCGACGTTCGCGATGCCCGCCTCCTTGATCGCGCTCATCACGGCCATCACCTGGCCGTAGGCGATGCCACGATCGCCCCGCACGAAGACGCGCGCCTCGGGCTTCTGCTCGGTGATCGCCTTGAGCTTTGGACCCAGCTCCTCGAGCGGAACCTCGTTCTCCTGGATGTAGATCTTGCCCGCCTGATCGATCGAGACCGCGAGCGGCTCGTCCGTGCCCTTGAGCGCCTTCGCGCTGGATTCGGGCAAATTGACCTCGACACCGGCGGTCAGGAGCGGCGCGGTCACCATGAAGATGACGAGCAGCACCAGCATGACGTCGACAAACGGCGTCACGTTGATCTGGCTCATCGGCTCCCGACGTCTGCGGCGACGGCGCAACCGGCCATTGACTTCGGCAGCCATCAGGCGGCGCGCTCCTCAAGCTGGCGCGAAAGCAGCGCGCGGAACTCGGTGGTGAAGCCCTCGAGCCGCTGGCTGAAGCGATCGATATCCGCTGAGAGCTTGTTATAGGCGACCACGGCAGGGATCGCGGCGATCAGGCCGATCGCGGTGGCGAACAGCGCCTCGGCAATACCGGGCGCGACGACCGCAAGCGAGGTGTCTTTGCTCGCCGCGATCGAGGCGAAGCTGTTCATGATGCCCCATACAGTGCCGAACAGGCCGACGAACGGCGCGGTCGAGCCGACCGTCGCCAGGAAACCCGTGTATTTCTCGAGCGTCTCGAGCTCGCGCGTCGTCGTCACCTCCATCGCATGGGCGACCCGACGCTGCAGCCCTTCGAGACGCACCGAATCCAACGCCTGCCCGCCGCGCGAGGCGAAGCGCCGCCATTCCTTCATGGCGGCGACGAAGATCAAGGCCATCGGGTGCCCGGCGCGGTCGCCCAGCCGATCGTAGAATTCGTCGAGCGAGCCGCCTGACCAGAAGGTGCGCTCAAATACTTCCGCCTGCCGCGTCACGCTGCGCAGACGCACGATCTTGTCGAAAATGATCGCCCAGCTGAACAGCGATGCGATCACCAGGATCAGCATCACCACCTTGACGACGATGTCAGCCTGAAGAAACAGGGCCCACGGAGACAAATCGGTGGCGGCCTTGGCGACCGCATCGCCGAGTTGCAGCGCAGCGTTTACAGCATCGTTTTCGTTCATGGTTTGGCCGGGACTTAGTTTCGTTGTTCTCTGGGCTTGAAACGGGCGAGTGCGGCATGAACCGCCTCGGGTAGGCGCGCCGGTCGGCCGGCCCGGTCGATACAGCCGAGCTTGATCTCGCAGCGCACCAGCGAATCCTGGCCGTGCCAGACCACCTGCTCGGCCTCGATTGATGCGCCGCCGATCGCAAGGATGCGGGTGCGCACCTCAAGCAGATCATCGAGCCGCGCGGGGGCTCGGAAGTCGGCCAGGCAGCGCCGCACGATGAAGGCGACGCCCTTCTGCGCCATGAGCTGGCTATGGCTCACGCCCGCCTCGCGCATCATCTCGGTGCGCGCACGCTCGATGAACTTGAGGTAGTTGGCGTAGTAGACGATGCCGGCCGCGTCGGTGTCCTCATAGAACACGCGGAGCTGGTAGCGATGCACCGCGCCCGGCAGCGTGACAACCTCACCCCGTGCGCCCTCATCGCCCATCGGATCAGCCATCGTCGCCCTCCTTTGCGCCCGCGGGCGGCGCCATGTCGAGCTCGGCCTGACGACGGGGCGGTGTCAGGCCGAGATGTTCGAACCCCAACAGGGTCAACAGCCGGCCACGCGGGCTGCGCTGCACGAAGCCTTGCTGGATCAGATAGGGCTCGATGACGTCCTCGAGCGCGTCACGCTGCTCGGAGAGCGCGGCCGCGATGGTTTCCACACCGACCGGCCCGCCGCCATAATTCTCGGCGATACAGCGCAAATAACGCCGGTCGAGCGAGTCGAGGCCCTTGGCATCGACCTCGAGGCGGTTGAGCGCCTGATCCGCGAGCTTGGCGCCTACCTCGGCGACATTTTGCACCGCCGCGAAATCGCGCACGCGCCTCAACAGGCGAACCGCGATGCGCGGCGTGCCGCGCGAGCGACGCGCCACCTCGCGCGCGCCATCCTGTGTCAGCTTGAGCGACAGAAGCTCGGCATTGCGCCTGACAATCGCCTCGAGCTCGGCCACCTGATAAAACTCAAGCCGCAGGGGAATGCCGAAGCGCTCGCGCAGCGGCGTCGTGATCAGCCCCGTGCGCGTGGTCGCGCCGATCAGCGTGAACGGCGGGAGATCGATCCGCACCGAGCGCGCCGCCGGCCCCTCGCCAATCATCAGATCCAGCTCAAAGTCCTCCATCGCGGGATAAAGCACTTCCTCGATGGCAGGATTAAGGCGGTGAATTTCATCGATGAAGAGTACGTCACGCGGATTGAGGTTGGTTAGAATCGCGGCCAGGTCGCCGGCGCGCTGAATGATCGGGCCCGAGGTCGCACGCAAGCCGACGCCTAGCTCGCGCGCGACGATTTGCGCCAGCGTGGTTTTGCCGAGCCCGGGCGGCCCATAGAACAAGACATGGTCGAGCGCCTCGGCGCGTTGACGGGCGGCCGCGATAAAGACACCAAGATTTTCGCGCAGCGCCTTCTGGCCGATGAACTCGACCAAGCGCTGTGGCCTGAGGCTCGCCTCCGGTTGATCGTCGGGCGCACGCTCGGGTGCCACCATCGGGCGCGCGCTCACGGCACCAATTCCTTGAGGCCGGCACGGATGAGCGCCTCAAGCGGGGCCGCCGTGCCCAAATTGGACGACGCGCGGCCGATCGCGGCCTGGGCCTCCGCCTGGCGATAGCCGAGATTGACCAACGCCGACACTGCATCGCGCGCAGTCGGCACCGCGCCTGCCGCACCAGTCTGCGTCCCGCTCTTGGCGGTCCCGGCCAGCGCCGCCTCGGCCGGCACCTTGTCCTTGAGCTCGGTCACCAGCCGTTCGGCCAGTTTGCGTCCCACACCCGGCGCCTGGGTCAGCGCCGCATTGTCCCGACCGGCGATCGCGCTTGCGAGCGCGGTCGGACCAAGCGTGCCGAGCAGTGCCAGCGCAACCTTGGCGCCCACCCCCTGGACGCTCTGCAGCAGGCCGAACCACTCACGTTCGGTCGCGCTCTCGAAGCCGTAGAGATTGATCGCGTCCTCGCGCACCACGGTCTCGACGGTCAACGAGAGGCGAGCGCCCGGTGCCGGGAGACTGCGCAGCAGCCGCGCCGAGCCGTGCACCAGATAGCCGACGCCGCCGACATCCAACACCAGATGATCGAGACCAACACCATCGAGCACGCCGGAGAGCTTGCGGATCATGCGCGCGCCCCATCGGACGTTCGCTTGGCCTCGGCCCAGTAGGACGTCGACGCGGCGGTGTGCGCGTGGCAGATCGCGACCGCAAGCGCATCGGCCGCATCGCTCGCGGGCTCGCCGGCGCCCGGGAGCAAGCGACGCACCATCATGGCGATCTGGTTCTTGTCGGCATGGCCGGCGCCGACCACCGTCTTCTTGACCTGATTGGCCGCGTATTCCGCGACGCTCAGTCCCGCCTGGGCCGGCACCAGCAGCACGACGCCGCGCGCGACGCCGAGCTTGAGGGTCGAGCTCGCATTACGGTTGACGAAGGTCTCCTCCACCGCCGCTTCGCTCGGCCGATGGGCCTTGATCACCGCGAGCAGGCCGTCATGCAGCTCGACCAGGCGTGCCGCCAGCTCCCCGCCCTCGGTCGGCCGCACCACGCCATGCGCGACATGGCTCAAGCGATTGCCATTGGCCTCGATCACGCCCCAGCCGGTGGCCCTAAGGCCTGGATCAAGGCCAATGATACGCCGCATCAGAGGGTGTTGCTCCCGACGCCGGTCATGTCGCGGCGATCTTCTGCATCACGTCGTCGGCGACCTCGAAATTGGCCGCCACCTGCTGCACGTCGTCGTTGTCGTCGAGCGCCTCGACCAGCTCAAGCACCGATTCAGCGTTCTCGGGATTGCTGACCGGCACCGTCGTCGTCGGGCGCCACGAGAGGCGCGCGCTGTCGGCCGGGCTGAACCTGGCTTCGAGGCCGTCGCGCACCGTGTTGAAATCTTCGGGCGAGGTCAGCACGTCATGACCTTCATCGTCCGACACGCAATCCATGGCGCCGACATCGATCGCTGCTTCCATCATGGTGTCAGCATCGGCGATCTTGGCCGGATAGCGGATGGCGCCGACCCGCTGGAACATGAAGGTGACGCTGCCGGTCTCGCCGAGCGTGCCGCCGTGCCGGCTGAAGATCGAGCGCACCTCGGAGGCCGTGCGGTTTCGATTGTCGGTCAGGGCGTCGACCATGATGGCGATGCCGCCCGGACCATAGCCTTCATAGCGCACCTCTTCATAAGTCTCGGCATCGGCTCCGCTCGCCTTCTTGAGCGCGCGCTCGACGTTGTCCTTGGGCACGTTGGCCGCGCGCGCGGCCGCCATGGCCGAGCGGAGCCTGGGGTTCGACGCCGGGTCAGGCAGGCCGGCCTTGGCCGCAACCACGATTTCCCGCACCAGCTTGGTGAACATGCGGGCGCGTCGCTGATCCTGCGCGCCCTTGCGATGCATGATGTTCTTCCACTTGGAATGGCCTGCCATGACTCCGCGCTACGGCTCCATCTAGTTGGTTTGGCCGGCCAATATACCACATGCAGTGGATTCCCCGCATTGCTACTATTAGCCGCCCAATGTGGCAAGAATGGGGCGCAGGCCATCGGCCCACACCCGCTCCGAGCGGGCTATCCCGACCGGTGGGCGACGACGCGAAGCCGCCGGTAATCGGCAATCCATCGCCCGTCGCGATAGAGCTTGGGCCGAGTCAGCGCGACCACGCGATCAACAATCCCGCCATGGCGGTCCACCGGAGTGGCTACCAGAAACGGCCGGCCAAACATGGCCAGCCATTCGCTGAGCCCCCCCTTCAAATCGTCCAACGGGGTCGGCCGATCGAACAGGATGGCCTGATCGACCTCGAATCCACCCTTCTCGAGCCGGTGGGTATACTCGCCGAGGCGCGGAAAATACCAGGGCATTGGCAGGGCCTTGCGGGCAACACCGGCT
>VGET01000217.1 GCA_016869195.1 Alphaproteobacteria bacterium
GGGGCCGTCCACACCATCAAGTCGGGCCATGACGAAAGAGAAAGAACGCACGGCATTGTTCATTTGTCGAGGCTGGTGCTGCTGCCGCGCTCTCCCCCGCTGAATTCCGCGTGACGGAACCATCCCGCCCCTGGCGGAGTGTTCCTTAACCCCCCATGTGATAGCCAAGGGAAGCGGCGCAGAGCGGCTTCGGCCCCCGCCGCTGGGGAGTTTTCATTGTCCTTCACCATGACCTACACCGCGGGCGAGCGCTGGGCCGACCGGGTCGGCCACGGGCTCGGCCTCGCCGGCAGCATTCTCGGCCTCGTGTTTCTCGTCATGATCGCGGCGCGTTATGACAGCGCGCGCATGGTGACGAGCTTCGCGATCTATGGCGGTGTGCTCGTCGTCTCCTACCTCGTCTCGGCGCTCTATCACGACTGGCCGGGTCGGCGGATCAAATCGGTTCTGCGGGTGATCGACCATGTCGCGATCTACCTGCTGATCGCGGCGACCTATCTGCCCGTGACCCTCGTCAGCTTGAAGGGCCCGTGGGGCTGGAGCCTGTTCGGCATCGAATGCGGCTTCGCGGCGCTCGGCATCGCGCTGAAGCTGCTCTATCCCAACCGCTATGAGGGCGTCTCGATCGCGCTCTATCTCGGCATGGGCTGGGCCGGCCTCATCGCGATCTGGCAGCTGATCGAGAACGTGCCCTGGCCCGGCCTCGTGCTGATGATCGCGGGCGGTGTGCTGTTCACGCTCGGTGTCTTCTTCCACGCGCGCACGCGCTTTCGCTATCACAATTTGGTCTGGCACCTCTTCGTGCTCGCCGGTGCGGCGTGCCATGTGTGCATGACCTTGTTCTACATCCGCCCGATCGGTTGAGCGGACGGCCGCGCACTATTTGTGGCTCATCCTTCGACAGGCTCAGGGTGAGGCCAAGAACCCCCCTCATGCTGAGCTTCCTCGACCTGAGCTAGCCGAAGGGCGAAGCATGAGGGGACGATGACGGCGGTGACCCTCGCCGCACCGCGCTTGCCCTTTCGCGCCCGCGCCACCATCATGATGGGAACGCCCTGCCATCCCCGCCAGGACCCTTCATGGTCACCCTCCCGCGCGAGGCGCGCGAAACGCCGAAAGGCAACACCTCGCATCTGAAGACGATCGCCACCCTCTTCCCCTATTTGTGGCCCAAGGGGGAGACGGAGCTGCGCGCGCGCTTCGTGATCGCGGTGGTGCTGCTGATCGCGGCCAAGCTCGCCAATGTCTATGTGCCGCTGCTCTACAAGGGCATGGTCGACGCGCTCTCGGGCAAGGCGGGCGCCGAGATCACGATTCCCTTGGGCCTGCTCGCGGGCTACGGCCTCCTGCGCCTCGCGAATGTCGGCTTCTCGGAATTGCGCGACGCGGTGTTCGCCAAGGTGGCCGAGCGCGCGATTCGCACGGTCTCGCTCCGCGTCTTCGAGCATCTGCACCGGCTCTCGCTGCGCTTTCATCTGGAACGGCGCACCGGCGGCCTCAGCCGCGCCATCGAGCGCGGCACCAAGGGCATCGAGTTCCTGCTCACCTTCATGACCTTCAACGTGCTGCCGACCTTGGTCGAGATCGCGATGGTGAGCGCGATTCTCTGGGGCCTCTATGGCATCACTTACGCCGCGGTCACCTTCGGCACGATCCTCATCTACATCGCCTTCACGCTCGGCGTCACCGAATGGCGCATCAAATATCGCCGGCGCATGAACGAGAAGGATTCGGAGGCCAACACCAAGGCCATCGATTCGCTGCTCAACTATGAGACCGTGAAGTACTTCGGCAATGAGGCGCACGAGGCAAGGCGCTTCGATGAATCCCGCATGGCCTATGAGAAGGCCGCGGTCTCGTCCAAGGCCTCGCTCTCGCTCTTGAACATCGGCCAGGGCGCGATCATCGCGGCCGGCGTCTCGGTCCTCATGCTGATGGCGGGCATCGAGGTGACCAAGGGCACGATGACGGTGGGCGATTTCGTGCTGGTCAACACCTACCTTATACAGCTCTACATTCCGCTCAACTTCCTCGGCTTCGTCTATCGCGAGATGAAGCAGTCGCTGACCGACATGGAGGCGATGTTCAAGCTGCTCGCGGTCAATGTCGAGGTCGAGGACAAGCCGAACGCGCCGCCGCTCGTGGTGCCGCGCGGCGAGATCCGCTTCGAGCATGTCGGCTTCAGCTATGAGCCGCGCCGGCGCATTCTGGATGACGTGTCGTTCACCGTGCCGGCGGGCTCGACCATCGCGGTCGTGGGCGCGAGCGGCGCGGGCAAGTCGACCATCTCGCGAATTCTCTTCCGCTTCTACGACATCGAGGCCGGGCAGGTCACGATCGACGGCCAGGACATCCGTGACGTGCAGCAGGGCTCGCTCCGCGCGGCAATCGGCATCGTGCCGCAGGATACCGTGCTGTTCAACGACACGATCTATTACAACATCGCCTATGGCCGCCCGGGCGCGAGCAAGGAGGAGGTCGAGGAGGCCGCGAGGCTCGCGCGCATCCACGATTTCATCATGAGCCTGCCCGATGGCTACAAAGCGATGGTCGGCGAGCGGGGCCTGAAGCTCTCGGGCGGCGAGAAGCAGCGCGTCGCGATCGCGCGCACGATCCTCAAGAATCCGCGCATCCTCTTGTTCGATGAGGCCACCTCCGCGCTCGATTCCAAGACCGAGAAGGAGATCCAGGCGAGCCTCGCCGAGGTCTCGACCGATCGCACCACGCTTGTGATCGCGCACCGGCTCTCGACCATCGTCGATGCCGATCAGATCATCGTGCTCGAGGGCGGCAGGCTGGTCGAACAGGGGCGGCATCAAGACCTGTTGGCGCGCGACGGCAAATATGCCGAGATGTGGCGGCGCCAACAGGAGACCGCCGAGCTTCAGGCGACGCTCGCAACGAAACTGGCCGCCGAAGAAGCCGCCGAGTAAGGGCCCTGATGTTCGAGACCTTCCTGATCTCCACCGGCACGGTCGCGCTCGCCGAAATGGGCGACAAGACCCAGTTGCTCTCGCTCGCGCTGGCCGCGCGCTATCAGAAGCCGCTGCCGATCATCCTCGGCATCCTGGTCGCAACCATCGCCAACCACGCGGTGGCGGGCGCGCTCGGCGCCTGGATTCAGAGCGTCGCGGGTGGCGATGTGCTGCGCTATGTGGTCGGCGCCGGGTTCATCGCGCTCGGCGCCTGGATGCTGCTGCCCGACCGCCCGAAGGCGTGCACCTTCAGCGACAAGATGGGGCCGTTCGTCGCCACCGTGATCAGCTTCTTCATCGCGGAAATGGGCGACAAGACCCAGATCGCGACCATCGCCCTCGCCGGTCATGCCGAGCACATCTACATGGTGGTCATCGGCACGACGTTCGGCCTCATGCTCGCCAATGTGCCGGTGGTCTTCATCGGCAAGTTCGCGGCAACCTATTTGCCGCTCGGCCTGATCAGGGGCGCCGCTGCCGCGGTGTTCATCCTGGTCGGCGGGCTCATCCTCGCGGGCGTCGAGTTCGGCCTGGGCGAGAGCCTGAAGGAACGGCTCGCGCCCGAGCCGTCTTCGAGCGAGGCGACACCTGCGGAGACGCCGTCGGAACCTGCTCCGTCGACGACCGACGTGAACGCAGACGCGCCTGAACCTTAACGTCCCTCAGCTCACGCATCGCATCGCTCGCGACCCAGCGCGCAGGCCCGCCCTGTTTCAGGATTCGCTCGGCCGCGGCAATGGCTTCGAGATTCAAGGCCGGGTTGCGCTTGCCAATCTGGCGGAGCGCCCAATTGACCGATTTGCGCACCAGGAGGCGCGGATCGTTTGCCCCCGCCTCGATCAATGGCAGGAAGGCGAGCAGCACCGGGTCATCGGCCCGCTTGTCGTGCACCGCGAGCACGGCCAGCAGGCTGAAGCCGGCGCGCTTGACGAACTCCTCCTCGCGCGCGGCCAGAGTGCGCACGAGGCCATGGGCGAACGGCAGGAAGCGGTAGAGGTTGAGGCAGCACTGGTCGCAGAGATCCCAGGAGCGGAAGTCGCGCGCGAGCCTGAGCGCCGCGGCCTCATTCACCCTCGCAGGCTCGGCCACCATGGTGGCCAAGAGGCGCGCATCGTGCACGCCCGTCTGCCAGAGCGCGAGCGCAAGCGCATGATCGCGCTTGGCCTCGCGCGCGATCTTGCGGAGCTCTGGCACGGCCACGCCGAACGCGTTGGACGTAGCGATGCCGTAGCGCGCCATGTGGGGCAGCGCGTCGGGCCGCACCTTCGCCTTCAGCCGTGCCATCGCCTGATCGGGTGTCATGCGATATTTCTGCGCCGCCATGAGGCGATCGCAAGCGGGATTTGCTAGGATTCGGCCATGAACAGCGCGGGCGGCCCAAAGCTCTCTCCCACCGCCGAAGCGATTCGCAAAGGGGATCGCCGGGCGCTGGCGCGCGCGATCACGCTGATCGAATCCTCGCGCCCCGACCATCGCGCCAGGGCCGAGAAGCTGATCGACGAGTTGTTGCCCCATACCGGACGCGCGATCCGCGTCGCGGTCTCTGGCGCGCCAGGGGTGGGCAAGTCCACCTTCATTGAGGCCTTTGGGTTGCATGTGGTTGGCGAAGGCCGGCAGCTCGCGGTGCTCGCGGTCGATCCGTCGAGCGCACGCTCGGGCGGCTCGATTCTCGGCGACAAGACGCGCATGGAGCAGCTTGCCAAGCGCGAGGCGGTCTATATCCGTCCCTCGCCGGCCGGCGGCCAGCTCGGCGGCACGGCCAGGCGGACGCGCGAGGCCATGCTCTTGTGCGAGGCCGCGGGCTTCGACCTCGTGCTGGTCGAGACGGTCGGCGTCGGCCAGTCCGAGACCGCGGTCGCCGACATGGTGGACCTGTTCCTGCTGCTGATCGCGCCGGGCGCGGGTGATGATTTGCAGGGCATCAAGCGCGGCATTCTCGAGGTCGCGGACCTCGTCGTCATCACCAAGGCAGATGGCGATCTCGCCACGCTCGCGCGCCACACCGAGGCCGACTATCGCTCGGCCTTGTCGCTGCTGCGTCCCGCCTCACCGCACTGGACGCCGAAGGTGATGGCCTGCTCGGCGCTCGAAGCCAAGGGGCTCGATGCGGTCTGGCAGGCGGTGCTGGCGCATCACGACGCGTTGACGCTGCCGGGCGAGCTCGCCGCCAAGCGAGCGCATCAGGCCCGCGCCTGGCTCGCGTCCGAGGTGCGCGACGGGCTGATCGCGCTCCTGCAGGACGACGCCGCGATCGCCGCCCTGTTCGCACGCCTCGAATCAACGGTCGAATCGGGCCGCATGGCCGCGCCCGCCGCCGCCCGCCAGATCCTCGCGGCGTTCACCGAAAAGGCCCGCTAGGCGCCGTTATCATTTCAAATTCAATGCACTAAGGCGAGCTTCTGAAGTTACACGGCAGAAATCAGGATTTTCCTAGTTCATTCAATCAATTGGCGGGCGACCCCCCGGTTCGACTCGG
>VGET01000218.1 GCA_016869195.1 Alphaproteobacteria bacterium
CACCGTCGATTCTCTCGGCAGATTTCTCATGCCTTGGCGATGAGGTGCGCGCTGTCAGCGCGGCCGGCGCCGATCTCATTCACATCGACGTGATGGATGGCCACTTCGTGCCCAACCTGACGATCGGGCCCGATGTGGTGCGTGCGCTCAGGCCGCACTCCGCCCTGCCCTTCGATGTTCACCTGATGATCGCGCCGGTCGATCCCTATGTCGCGGCCTTCGCCGAAGCGGGCAGCGACATCATCACCGCGCATGTCGAGGCCGGGCCGCACATTCACCGCACGCTGCAATTGATCAAGAGCCACGGCAAGCGCGCGGGCGTCTCGCTCAACCCGGGCACGCCGGCGGAGGCGGTGCAGCCGATCATCGATCTCGTCGACCTTGTCCTGGTGATGACCGTCAACCCGGGTTTTGGCGGGCAGAGCTTTATCCGGAGCCAATTGCCCAAGATCGCCGCGCTGCGCCAGATGATCGATGCGACCGGGCGGACGATCGATCTCGAGGTCGATGGCGGCATCAATGCCGAGACCGCGCGCGAGGTCTGTGCCGCCGGCGCGGACCTCCTGGTCGCAGGCTCGGCCACCTTCAAGGGCGGCCGCGCCGCCTATGCCGGCAATATTGCGCGGATCAAGGCGGCGTCCGGCGCAAGCGCGCCGCGCGCCGCCGCGCACGCAGGGTGATGGCCCATGGTTGAGCAGAGCGAGGCGAGAAGCCACGGGCGCGGCGGGCTGGGCCAAGCCCTTCGCTCGATCCTCGGTGGCATTGCCGGCACGACGCCCTACAGGCCGGCCGTGGCGAAGGCCGAGCCGCCGCCGGCCTATGCGCCGGCCGATCTGGTGCCGGGTGACGCCGGAAGGGGCAGCGCGATTCTGGCGCGCGACTTCACCTTCAACGGACTCGCGCTCCAGTCGAATGACGGCGCGCCCTGGCTGCGCGAGGACGCGGGCGAGGCTTGGCTTGCTGCGCTCCACGGCTTCGGCTGGCTGCGCGATCTGCACGCCGTGGCCGGCGCGCATGCGCGCGTTCGGGCGCGCGAGCTCATTCTCGACTGGATGGCGCGTGGCGCCGTGATGCCGGCCGTGGCGCAGTCACCGGGCGTGCTCGGTGCGCGCCTGTCGTCTTGGCTGGTGCACCGCGAATTCCTCGAGCGCGAGGCCGATGGCGATTTCCTGCGTCGGTTCCAGCAGGGCCTCGGCGCCCATGCCAAACAGCTCACCAAGGCGTGGCGGCGCACCGAGTCAGGCGCCGAGCGGATCGCGGCGCTCAAGGGGCTGATCTATAGCGGCCTCGCCATGGCAGACGGTGCGCGCCGCCTGCAATTCGGCTTGAAGCAGCTTGAGACCGAGCTCGCGACCCAGGTGCTGGCCGATGGTGCGCACATCGAGCGGAGCCCCTCCGCACAGCTGGCCGTGTTGCGCGATCTGGTGGATCTGCGCGCCAGCCTGATCGGCGCGAACCGGGAGTTGCCGGCCGAGCTTCAGCCGACCATCGATCGGCTGGCCCCGATGCTCCGCGGCTTCCGCCACGGTGATGGTGGCCTCGCGCTGTTCAACGATTCGGTCGAGGAGGAGCCGTGGCTGATCGACCGCGTGCTCGCACAGTCCGACGCCAAGGGCCGGCCGATCGCGGATGCGCGGCACGGCGGCTTCCAGCGCGTCCAGGCCGGGCGCACGCTCGTGATCATGGATAGCGGCCTGCCACCGACCACCGGCCGGCATGGCCATGCCGGCACACTCAGCTTTGAACTTAGCGTCGGCAAGGAGCGGCTGATCGTGAATTGCGGCGCCTGGCGGGGCGCGGATGCGCGCTGGGGCCAGGTGTTGCGCGCGACCGCCGCGCATTCGACGCTCACGGTCGATGACACCAACAGCACGGTCGTGCTCGACCATGGCGCGCTCGGCGCCGGCCCGGGCCGGGTGGATGCGTCGCGCGATGAGAAGGACGGCGCGGTCTGGCTCGAGGCGAGCCATGACGGCTATGCCGACCCCTACGGCCTCAAACATGTGCGCCGGCTCTATGTCAGCGGGGACGGCAATGATCTCCGCGGCGAGGACCGGTTGCAGCGGCTCAGCGACAAGGCCAGCGGGCGCGCCTATGCCGTGCGCTTCCATCTGCACCCGGACGTGCATGCCTCGCTGGTGCAGGACGGCAGCGCGTGCCTGCTCAAGCTGCCAGGCGGCCAGGGCTGGCAGTTGCGGGTCGCCGGCGGCACGCTCGATTTGAACGAGAGCATCTATATCGGCCGCGCCGGCGAGCGGCGGCGCGCCGAGCAGGTGGTGATCACCGGCGCGATCGACCCCAACGAGACGATCGTGCGCTGGGCGCTCCGAAAGATTCCAAAAAACTAAGTGAACTCGACGGTCGCGTCGTCGAGGTTCTCGGGCATCAGGCCGAGGGTGCGGAGTTGACGCGCGATTACCAGCCGCTCGTCGAACAGGCGGAGCGCGCGGGCCCGGCCGGCCACCCCGAAACGCTGACGTAGTTCAGGCGCCTCGATCAGGCGGCCGAGCGCGGCGTGAAGCGCGCGCGCATCGCGCACCGGCACGAGGAGGCCGGTTTCCTCGTGCACCACCTCCTCGCGCGAGCCCCTGATATCGGTCGCGACCACGGGAATCCCGGTCATCATCGCCTCGATGATCGAGCGCGGCATGCCCTCGCGATGCGAGGGCAGCACGAAAACATCGGCCGCGCGTAGCAGCTCCGGCACATCGCGGCGATGCCCCAGGAGCTTTACGTTGGAGAGATCGCTCGGCGGCGCGATCGCGCGGGCATGGTCGCTCGGCAGGCGCTCGCCCGCGACCCAAAGCTCGGCGTTCAGGCCGTGCATCGCCTCGAACAGCTCCGGATAGCCCTTCTCGGCCACCAGCCGCCCGATCATGAGCACGACGATCGTGTGCTCGGGTGTGCCGATCGACTCGCGGAGCTTGCGCCGCGCCGCGCCATCATCGGCGGCCGGCCGGAAGCGCGCGGCATCCACGCCATTGCCGATCGCCTCGATCACGCCACCCTTGCACAGGCCGAAGCGCCGCGCGGTCGCCGCGTCCTCCTCGGCCTGGGTGAACAGCACGTCGGTCGCGCGGCCGCCGAGCCATTCAAGACCAAGGAACGCGAGTCGCTTGGGCGCCGCCATGTGCTCGTGGAAGTAAAAGCCATGCGCGGTGTAGACGATGCGCGGCACGCGCGCGCGTCGTGCGGCGAGGCGCCCGATCAGCGCGGCGATCGGGGTGTGGACATGCACGAGATCAAACTTCTCGGTGTGCAGGCGCTCGACCAGGGCGCGATAGGCCGCGCGATGGCGGATCAGATTGAAGCTCCGCTCGAACGGCAGAGCCATGGTGCGAAAGCCGCGCGCCTCGACCTCCTTGAGCCAGGGGCCGTGCGCGCAGGCGCCGATGACCTCATGGCCCGCCGCGCGCTCCGCCTCCATCAGCGGCAGCAGGAAATGATAGAGCGTGAAATCGACCGCGCAGAGCTGGCAGATTTTCATGGAGGATCAGGAGAGCTCGGGCCGGTGGCGCTCGCACCAGGCCTGGAAGGCGATGAGGGTCCAGAGCGGCTCGGAGGTGTCGCGCCGGCCGCTCTGAAGCTCGGCGAACCAGCGCGCCGGCAGCTCGGGCCTGAACAGGCCCTGCCGCTTGAGCCGCACCGGATCGATCGCGCGGCGGGTAAGATCGGCCAGCTCGTTTGTAAGCCAGGACGCGATCGGCAGCTCGAAGCCCTTCTTCGGCCGATCGAACACTTCGGACGGCAGGCGATCGGCGAAGGCACGACGCAGGATCTTTTTGCCAGCGCCGGGCGCGAGCTTGAACGGGCCGGGCATGGCCGCGGCGCATTCGACGACCCGGTGATCGAGGAACGGGCAGCGCACTTCGAGGCTGGCCGCCATGCTCATGCGATCGACCTTGACCAGCATGTCGCCCGGCAGCGAGAAGCCGAGATCGGCGTGCAGCATCTGATTGATCGGATCGTCATCGTAGGCATCGGCGCGCCGGTCAGCCAGCTTGTGGCGAAGCGACGGTGCGGTCGGCGGCGTGACCAAGAGGCCCGCCAACGCCTCATCGTCAAGCACGCGGAGCCAACCGACCTGACGTCCCACTGCGTCCTTGCCCGCCTCGCGCACGAAGCGGCGCAGACGACGCGCGCGTTCCAGCAGGCGATTGCTCTTGCGCTCGGGCAAGAGACTCGCCAACGGCTCGATCACGCCGGCGCGCAACAGCCGCGGCAGGGCCTGATAGCGGCCGGCCAAAAGCTCGCCCTGATATTTGCGGTAGCCGCCGAACACCTCATCACCTCCATCGCCGGAGAGCGCGACCGTCACCTGCCGACGCGTCGCACGCGACAAGAGAAAAGTTGGGAGCGAGGAGGAATCGGCGAACGGCTCATCCAGCCCCTCCCACATGGCGTCGAGGGCCGAGAGCGCCTCCGCAGGCGAGATCTCGACCGCGTGATGCTCGGTGCCGAGCGCACGCGCCACGGCCGCAGCAGCCGGCCGCTCCTCGTAATAGGCGGAGGCACCGGCAAACCCGACTGTGAAGCTGCGGGTCTTGTGGCCCAGGCGCACCATGGCGGCGGCCACGAGCGCCGAATCGATGCCGCCCGAGAGGAAGACGCCGAGCGGCACATCGGCGATCAGGCGCGCGCCAACCGCTTCATCGAAGCGCACGACGAGATCGGCCGCGGCCGCCCCCTCATCTGCATAGCGGGGCGGGAGTTGGCGAGACAGATCGTACCAGCGGTGCATGTCGAGCCCGGTAGCCGAGAAGCGCGCGACATGCCCGGGCGGAAATTTGTGCACATCGGCCGCGATCGTGTAGGGCTCGGGCACGTAGCGGAGCGCGAGGTAGAGCGCGAACGCTTCGGGGTCGAGGCCTCGCGTCTCACCCGCCATGGCTTCGAGCGCCACGAGATCGGAGGCGAAGACAAGGCGCTGGCCGTCCACACAATAGAGCAGCGGCTTCTTGCCGAAACGATCACGCGCAAGCACGAGCTCGCCGCCTTCCGGGTCGAGCAGCGCGAAGGCGAACATGCCCTCGAGCTTCGGCAGCAGGGCCTCGCCCCAGGCGCGCCATCCGGCGAGCAGAACCTCGGTGTCGCCATGGCTCGCGAAGCGATGACCGAGCGCCTCGAGCTCGCGCCGAAGCGCCGGGAAATTGTAGATCTCGCCGTTATAGGCGATGACCAGGCCATGCCGCGCCATGGGCAGCGCGGCACTCTCGCTCAAATCCTGGATCGCGAGGCGGGTGTTGCCGAACACCGCGTGCCGATCGAAATGGCGCCCGGCTGAATCCGGCCCTCTCGGCCGAAGGCGCGTCAGCGCCCGCTCAAGGCGCGGCGTAACGCGTTCACGATCAACGCCCCGCCAATCGACCAGACCGACGATGCCGCACATCGCTCAGGCGGCTCGACGCTGGCGGGCAGGCGATGAAGCGCAACGGCGCGCGAGCGACCC
>VGET01000219.1 GCA_016869195.1 Alphaproteobacteria bacterium
CCTGGCACGGGGTAACGTCGGTCGTTATGGGCAATTGCGGCGTCGGCATCGCGCCCTGCAAGCCCCAGACGCGCGAGATCGCCATGCACGATCTCGTCAATGTCGAAGGTATTCCGTTCGATGTGCTGAACGCCGGGATCACCTGGGATTGGGAGAGCTTCCCCGAATATATCGAGGCGGCGGCGCGCCGGCCCTCGGCGCTCAACCTCGCCTTCCTCGCGCCGCTCACGCCCTTCCGCCATTACGTCATGGGCGATGCCTCGATGGAGCGGGCGGCGACGCCGGATGAGACCGCGCGCATCAAGTCGCTGCTGCGAGGCGCGGTCGATGCCGGCGCGTTCGGCTTCTCGACCACGACCTTCAACCAGCACATGGGTTTTCACGGCCGGCCGCTCGCCTGCCGCAATGCGAGCCAGGACGAGCTCAAGGCCTACGCCAATGTCCTGAAGGAGACCGGCAAGGGCGCGATCGAGATCGCGCTGACCAAGAAGATCTCCGTGCTGACTGACGACGAGTGCGCACTGCTCGAAATGCTTGTTCAGGAGAGCAATCGGCCGATCACCTTCCTCGCTCTGTTCCAGCGCGACGATCTGCCGACCTGCTGTGAGGATTCGATGCGGAAGCTCGGCACCTTGCTCGAGCGCGGTGTCGTGCCGCAGACCTCGCCACTGCCGCTCACGCGCGAGGTCAACATGCGCAACCCGTTTTCCTTCGCCTCGTTCCCCTGCTGGAAGCGGGCGTTCGAGGACAAATCGAAGGAGGCGCAGCGCGCCACCTATGGCGATCCGGACTTCCGCAATGCGTTCCGCGTCGAGTTGAAGGGCGCGCCGGTGTTCAGCGGTGATTGGCACCGCCTCTCGGTGCTCGAAGCGCGCGCGCGCGCGATGAAGCCGCTCGAAGGCCGCACCATCGCCGACATTGCGCGTGAGCGCGGCAAGGACGGTGTCGATACCATGCTCGATCTCACGCTCGAGGACGATCTCGACATCGAGTTCGTGCTGGCACAGTTCAACACCTCGCCGCCCCAGGTCGCGCAATTGCTGGCTGATCCGCACATCCTGATCGCGCTTGGTGATGCCGGCGCCCATGTCGACATGCTGTGCGACGCCGGCTACCCGACCTACATGCTCGGCACCTGGGTGCGCGAGCGCCAGATCATGACCTTGGAACAGGCAGTCGCGCGGCTCACCGCGCAGCCGGCCGATCTGTTTGGCATCAGGAACCGGGGGCGCTTGAAGGTCGGCGCGGCGGCCGACGTCGCGATCTTCGATCCCACGACCGTCGGCTCATCGAACCGGCCCGAGCGCAGCTATGATCTCCCGACCGGCGCCAAGCGCATGGTCATGCGCTCGAAGGGCGTCACCCACACGATCGTCAATGGCGAGATCGTGTGGGCCGAGGGCCAGGCGACAGGGGCTACGCCGGGCGGCGTGCTGCGCTCCTGAGAATCAGGCGGCCATGATCGCCTGGCGCACGCGGCCGAGCAGCGTCAGGTGCTGATCGACCGTTTTGAGCCCGGCCTTCATCGTGTTGATGCTCAGATGCGTCGGCTTCAGCCGTTTCCAGCCCTCGGCCCATTTGCGCCATGACTCCTCGGTGTCATAGCGCATGCCAAAGCCGTCGTCGTAATCGCCGACATTGATCCAGCTTTCGATGCCGATCGTGTCGGGGTTGCGCCCGGCCTCGCGCGCATAGCGGCGGAAGGTCTCGACCGCCTTGATGCCCTGTTCGTTCGGCGCGTAGAGCGGCAGCCAGCCATCGCCCAGGCGCGCCGCGCGCCGCACCACCGCATCGGCATGGCCGCCGAACCAGATCGGGATCGGGCGCTGCACCGGCAGTGGATTGAGGCCGGCATCGACGATCTCATCGAAGCGGCCCTTGAAGGTGACGAGCGGCTTGGTCCAGAGTTCGCGCAGAAGCGCGATCTGTTCTTCCGAGCGCGCGCCCCGGCTCTCAAACTCCTGGCCGAGGGCCTGGTACTCGACGTCGTTCCAACCGATGCCGATGCCGAAGCGGAACCGGCCACCTGAAAGTACGTCGAGGGTCGCGGCCTGTTTGGCGACCAGCGCGGTCTGGCGCTGTGGCAGGATGATGATGCCGGTGGTGAACTCGATCCGCGTCGTGACCGCCGCCATGTAGGCGTAGAGCAAGAACGGCTCGAGGAAGCTGTCATGGCATGTATAGGGCCCGCGCAGATTGTGGGTCGCCGGATTGCCGCCGACCACATGGTCGAACACGAGGATGTGGTCGAAGCCCAAGGCCTCGGCCCCCTGGGCATAGGCCTTGGCCGCGCCGGCGTCGTGACCCAGCTCGATCTGCGGAAAAATAGCTCCGTAGCGCATGTCGCTCCCCTTCGCGCGCCGTTTTGGTCGCGCGTCCTCTTGATGACGGTTTGTTTGAATACTTTATGCCGCCGTGCCGCCGACGGTCAGCCCATCGACCCGCAGAGTCGGCAGGCCGACGCCGACCGGCACGCCCTGTCCTGCCTTGCCGCAGGTGCCGATGCCGGAGTCGAGCGCCATGTCGCTGCCGATCGCACTCACCTTGGTCAGCACGTCGGGGCCATTGCCGATCAGGCTCGCGCCCTTTACCGGCGCGCCGACCTTGCCATTCTCGATCAGATAGGCCTCGGCGGCGGAGAACACGAACTTGCCCGACGTGATGTCAACCTGCCCGCCGCCGAAATTGACCGCGTAGAGCCCTTTCGAGACGCTCCTGATGATGTCCTCGGGCGAGGCGTCTCCGGCCAGCATGTAGGTGTTGGTCATGCGCGGCAGCGGCATGTGGCCGAAGCTCTGGCGCCTGCCATTGCCGGTGGGCTCCATGCCCATGAGACGCGCGTTCATGCGATCCTGCAAATAGCCGCGTAGGATTCCGTCTTCGATCAGCACAGTACGACCGGTCGGCGTGCCCTCGTCATCGATGGTGAGCGAGCCGCGCCGCCCCTCGATCGTGCCGTCATCGATCACCGTGACGCCCTTGGAAGCGACGCGCTGGCCGAGAAGGCCGGCGAAGGCCGAGGTCTTCTTGCGGTTGAAGTCGCCCTCGAGGCCGTGGCCGATCGCCTCATGCAACAAGATGCCGGGCCAGCCCGGCCCGAGCACGACCGTCATCTCGCCCGCCGGCGCCGGCACCGAATCGAGGTTCACGAGCGCCTGGCGCAGCGCCTCATCCACCTGCGAACGCCAGGCGTCGGGCTGCATCCAGCGGCCATAGCCCTCGCGCCCGCCGACGCCAAAGGTGCCGGTTTCCATGCGTCCGTCGCGCTCGACCACGACCGTCACATTGAGCCTGACGAGCGGGCGCACATCAGCAACTCTGCTCCCGTCCGGCCGCTCGATCTGTACCACCTGCCATTCGCCCGACAAGGAGGCCATGACCTGGCGCACCTTGGGGTCCTTGGCGCGGGCATAGCTGTCGATCTCGCCGAGCAGCGCGATCTTGGCCGGCAGGGCCACCGAATCCAGTGGGTTGTCCGGCCGATAGAGCGCCCGGTCGGTGCGCGATGGGCCAAAAGCGAGGGTGCCCGAGGCGCCGCGTGTCACCGCGGCCAGCGAGCTGGTCGCGCGCTCGAGCGCGGCCTGGCTGAGCTCGGACGCATGGGCATAGCCGGTCGCCTCGCCCACCACGACGCGCAGGCCAAAGCCCTGCGCCACGTCGAAGCTCGACGATTTGATGCGACCGTCATCGAGGCTGAAGGATTCGCTCTGGCGATATTCAAGAAACAGCTCGCCGTCATCCGCGCCTTTGAAAGCTTGGCCAAGCGTGCGGGTCACCCTGGCTGGGTCGAGGCCGGCGCGCTCGAAAAAAAGGTCGCGGGCGAGGGCGGCGGAATCCATGGGGGTGCTCCTAAGCGGCGGGCGACGAGGTCCATTCGCAAGGCAAGATAGGAAAGCCGGGGCGACTCGACCAGGGTCGGTTTCGCGGTGCCGGGCGGGGTAAGACGGTGCGGTCGCGACAATTGGTCGCAAGACTCTTGCAACGTCCCGATCCGGCCATTTGGGTTTTTCATATACAAAACAATATATTACGAAGATCTCCCCACGATCAGGCCGGGAGGCGGCCGTGCGGCTCGCTTCGCCAGAACCGGACGATCTGCCTATACTGCCCCGCCAAATTCGAGGCCCGAGTCGCGAGGGGCGACCGCGGCCTCATCTGGGGTGAGCAAAGGCGTGGCCGTTCTGGCGACGCCGAGGGAGCTGAGGATCGATATGCGGATGCTCAAGAGCGGTCTTGCCGCAATGCTGGCCGTTGGAACGGTGACGTTGCTGGGCGGCTTGGCCCAGGCGAACGATGACGTCGTGATGGCGCCGACTGCGTGGGGAACGGGATTTCAGACCGCGCACTCGCCGGTGATGGAGCGCGTCAACGAGTTTCACAACGTGCTGCTCTACATCATCATCGTGATCTCGGCCTTCGTCCTCGCCCTCATGGCCTGGATCATCATCCGCTACAACAAGAAGCGGAACCCGACGCCGCAGAAATGGTCGCACAACACCCTTCTTGAGATGGTGTGGACCGCGGTTCCGGTGATCATTCTCCTGGCCATTGCGATCCCCTCGATCCGGCTGCTCTACTATGAGGACCGCGTCGCAAATCCCGAAATGACGATCAAGGCGATCGGCCATCAGTGGTATTGGTCCTACGAATATCCCGATCATGGTGGCATCACCTTCGACGCCATCATGAAAGAGGAAGGCGAGCTGGCCGAAGGCGAGCCGCGCTTACTGGCGACCGACAACGCCGTGGTGCTGCCCGCGGGCGTCGACATCCGCATTCTTACTACTGCCGATGACGTGATCCATGCCTTCGCGCTGCCCGCGCTCGGCGTGAAAATCGACGCGGTGCCCATGCGCATCAACGAGACCTGGGTACACATCAATTCGCCCGGCATCTATTACGGCCAGTGCTCCGAGCTGTGCGGCACCAACCATGGCTTCATGCCGATCATGGTGAAGGCGGTCAGCAAGGAAGAGTTTGCGGCCTGGGTCGCCGAGAAAAAGGCGGCCATGAAGGATTCAGCCGATGTGACCAAGGTCGCCGGCTTGAGCGGCGCCGACGCGGCGCGCTGACGATCGCTAAGGGGAATCAATCATGAGCTATTTCAGCGGCGCACAGGCAGGCCACCACGATCATCCGCGTGGCATCACGCGCTGGCTCTACTCGACCAATCACAAAGACATCGGCACGATGTACATCACCTTCGCGATTATCGCGGGGATCATCGGCACGCTGCTCTCAGTCCTGATGCGCATCGAGCTGAACGCGCCGGGCGATCAGCTGCTCGGTAGCGACAATCATTTGTACAACGTGCTGGTCACGGGCCACGGCCTGATCATGGTGTTCTTCATGGTCATGCCGGCCTTCATCGGAGGGTTCGGCAACTGGTTCGTGCCGCTGATGATCGGGGCGCCGGACATGGCGTTCCCACG
>VGET01000220.1 GCA_016869195.1 Alphaproteobacteria bacterium
CTTCAACCACGACACCATGGACGCGATGCGCGCGGACATTCGCGAGCGGCTCAGCCAGGACTACAAGAACCTGTCGCGCATGCGCCTCAAGCGCAATCTGCTCGACTCATTGGCCAACAGGTACAGCTTCCCCGTGCCGAAGGGCATGGTCGATCAGGAGTTCGAGCTGATCTGGAATCAACTGAAGGCCGACGTCGAGCGCTCCAAGACGACCTACGAGGCCGCGCTCGGCAAGTCCGAGGAGGCCGGTCGCGAGGAGTATCGCCAGATTGCGGAGCGGCGCGTGCGGCTTGGCTTACTGTTGGCCGAGATCGGCCGCGCCAACGGTGTCACGGTCGAGCGTGAGGACCTGCTCCACGCCGCGATGCAGAGCGCGCGGAACTTCGCCCAGCCGAAGCAGGTGCTCGATTTCTACCGCAATAACCCGAATGCGCTTGAGCGCTTCCGCGCGCCGGTGTTTGAGGAAAAGACGGTGGACGTCCTGTTCACGCAGGTGAAGGTCGTCGAACAGTCCTTGACCCCGGCCGAGCTCATGAAGGATCCGGACGAGGACCAGCCGGCCCTGCCCACAGACTGAGCAAGCGATCCACCCCTCCCAAGGAGAAGCGACTTTGGCGGATATTCTCAATACCTATGGCAACGTCCTCGTGCCGATGGTGGTCGAGCAGACCAATCGCGGCGAGCGCGCCTATGACATCTATTCGCGTCTGCTCAAGGAACGCATCATTTTCATCACCGGGCCGATCCATGACGAGCTCGCGAGCCTGATCTGTGCGCAGTTCCTGTTCCTAGAGTCAGAGAACCCGACCAAGGACATCTCCTGCTACATCAACTCGCCGGGAGGGTTGGTCACGGCCGGGCTCGCGATCTACGACACGATGCAGTACATCCGCCCCGCCGTCTCGACGCTGTGCATCGGGCAGGCGGCCTCCATGGGCTCGCTTCTGCTCTGTGCCGGCGCCGCAGGCCAGCGCTTTGCGCTCCCCAACTCCCGCATCATGCTGCATCAGCCCTCGGGTGGATTTCAGGGCCAGGCGACCGATATTGAGATCCATGCGCGCGAGATCCTCTCGCTACGCAAGCGCCTCAACGAGATCTATGTCCATCACACGGGCCAGAAGTTCGAAGTGATCGAGGAAAATCTGGAGCGCGACAAATTCATGACGCCCGAAGATGCCAAGGCGTTCGGTATCGTCGATCAGGTGATCACCAAGCGGCCGGCCTCAGACGAAGTCGCTGAAAAGAAACCCAAATGAGGCCTTGTTCAGACGCGGTAAGGGATTCTTTGCCTCGCCCCTGATAGGCTTCAAGTCCGGGCTTCGCCGAGCGACGGGAGAGATTTGGCTAGACACCACGGAATACGAGTGCCACGGTTTTCAGGAATGGAAGAATCGAAGGCGAATCCGAGCCTTGCGAGGCGCCAGCCGGCGCCGGAGACACCGGTGAGCCTTCGATCTGAGCGGGTGACGGTGCGTCAATGAACAAGTCTGGCGGCGGCGACTCGAAGAATACGCTGTATTGCTCTTTTTGCGGCAAGAGCCAGCACGAGGTCCGCAAGCTGATCGCCGGGCCGACGGTATTCATCTGCGATGAATGCGTCGAGCTCTGCATGGATATCATCCGCGAGGAGCACAAGACCACGCGGGTCAAGAGCCGCGACGGCGTGCCGACGCCGTCCGAGATCCGGGCCGTGCTCGATGACTATGTCATCGGGCAGGACCACGCGAAGAAGGTGCTCTCGGTCGCGGTTCACAATCACTACAAGCGGCTTGCCCATGGCGGCAAGGCGTCGGACGTCGAACTTGCGAAGTCGAACATTCTGCTGGTCGGGCCGACCGGCTGCGGCAAGACGCTCCTGGCTCAGACGCTTGCGCGCATCCTCGACGTGCCGTTCACCATGGCCGATGCGACCACGCTGACCGAGGCCGGCTATGTTGGCGAGGACGTTGAGAACATCATCCTGAAGCTGCTGCAGGCGGCCGACTACAATGTCGAGCGCGCCCAGCGCGGCATCGTCTATCTGGACGAGGTCGACAAGATCGCCCGCAAATCCGACAACCCGTCGATCACGCGCGATGTCTCGGGCGAGGGCGTACAGCAGGCACTCTTGAAGATCATGGAGGGCACCATCGCCTCCGTGCCGCCGCAGGGCGGGCGCAAGCATCCGCAGCAGGAGTTTCTCCAGGTCGACACGACCAATATCCTCTTCATCTGCGGCGGCGCGTTCTCGGGCCTCGAGAAGATCATCGCGGCGCGCGGCCGGGGCACCTCGATCGGCTTCGGCGCCGACGTGCGGTCGCCGGATGAGCGGCGCACAGGCGAGGTTCTGCGCGAGGTCGAGCCCGAGGATCTGCTCAAGTTCGGCCTGATCCCCGAGTTCGTCGGCCGCCTGCCGGTGATCGCGACGCTCGACGATCTGGACGAGAAGGCGTTGATCGACATCCTCACCAAGCCGAAGAACGCGCTGGTCAAGCAGTACCAGAAGCTCTTCGACATGGAGGATGTGCGTCTCACCTTCGCCGACGAAGCGCTTGAGAAGGTGGCGCAAAAGGCGATCGCCCGGAAGACCGGCGCGCGTGGCCTGCGCTCCATTCTCGAATCCATTCTGCTCGACACCATGTTCGAGCTGCCAAGCTACGATACCGTCGAAGAGGTCGTCATCAACCGGGAGGTCGTGGAGAATCGCGCGAAGCCGCTCCTCATCTACTCGGAGCGGCGCGAGGACGCTGCCACATCGACCGCTTCCTAGACCCCACTTGAATGGGTGGGGCCTCAGGCCCAATTGACTCCAATTGCCAGCTGCTGCCGGCGGCCTAGTGCCGCTCGGCGGGGTTGGGCGCCATAGGCCTACGAGGTCAGAATGCTCGACGTTTCCCGCTATCCGATTCACCCCGTTCTGCCGCTGCGCGACATTGTGGTGTTCCCGCACATGATCGTGCCGCTCTTCGTCGGGCGCGAGAAGTCTGTGCGTGCCCTTGAAGACGTGATGAAGGACGACAAGCAGATCCTTCTGGTCGCGCAGAAGAACGCCTCCCAGGACGATCCGACCGTCGCCGACATCTATGCGGTCGGTACCATCGGCACCGTGCTGCAGCTTCTGAAGCTGCCCGATGGCACGGTGAAGGTGCTGGTCGAGGGCGGCTCGCGCGCGCGCATCGTGCGCTTCACCGAGGAGAGCGCGTTCTTCCAGGCCCATGTCGAGGCGATGGCCGACCAGAAGGGCGAGCCGCAGGAGCTCGAAGGGCTGGCGCGCACGGTCGTGTCGCAGTTCGAGAGCTATGTGAAGCTGAACAAGAAGGTGCCGCCGGAGGTGCTGGTCTCGATCGGCCAGATCGATGATCCGAGCAAGCTCGCCGACACCGTCGCTCAGCACCTTTCGATCAAGATTGAAGAGAAGCAACAGCTGCTCGAGGTCGCCTCGGTTTCGGAGCGGCTCGAGCGCGTCTTCCAGCTGATGGAGGGCGAGATTGGCGTGCTGCAGGTCGAGAAGAAGATCCGCTCGCGCGTGAAGCGCCAGATGGAGAAGACCCAGCGCGAGTACTACCTGAACGAGCAGCTCAAGGCGATCCAGAAGGAGCTGGGCGAGGGCGAGGACGGCCGCGACGAGGTCTCCGAGCTTGAGGAGCGCATCAAGCGTATCAAGCTCTCCAAGGAGGCGCGCGAGAAGGCGCAGGCCGAGGCCCGCAAACTACGCACCATGAGCCCGATGTCGGCGGAAGCGACGGTGGTGCGCAACTACCTTGATTGGCTGCTCGGCATTCCGTGGAAGAAGCGCAGCAAGATCAAGCGCGACATCAAGCACGCCGAGAAGATCCTGAACCAGGATCATTTCGGGCTGAAGCTGGTCAAGGAGCGCATCCTCGAATATCTCGCTGTGCAGCAGCGCATTCCGAAGATGAAGGGCCCGATCCTCTGCCTGGTCGGCCCGCCCGGCGTGGGCAAGACCTCGCTCGGCCAGTCGATTGCCAAGGCGACAGGGCGCAATTTCGTGCGCGTCTCGCTCGGCGGCGTGCGCGACGAGGCCGAGATCCGCGGTCACCGGCGCACTTATATCGGTTCGATGCCGGGCAAGGTCATCCAGTCGATGAAGAAGGCGAAGTCGTCGAACCCGCTCTTCCTGCTGGATGAGATCGACAAGATGGGCGCGGATTTCCGCGGCGATCCGTCATCGGCGCTACTGGAGGTGCTCGATCCCGAGCAGAACGGGCATTTCAACGACCACTATCTCGAGGTCGATTACGATCTGTCGGACGTGATGTTCGTCACGACCGCCAACACGCTGCGCATGCCGGCGGCGTTGCTCGATCGGCTCGAGGTCATCCGGCTCCCCGGCTATACCGAGGACGAGAAGATCGAGATCGCGCGGCGCCACCTCATTCCGAAGCAGCTCAAGGGCCATGGCCTCAAGCCCGGCGAATGGGTGATCACGGATGATGCGCTGATCGATCTGATCCGCTTCTACACGCGCGAGGCGGGGGTCCGGAATCTCGAGCGCGAGATTGCCAATCTGCAACGCAAGGCGACCAAGAAGATCCTGTCGAAGGGTCTGCCGCGGGTGCGGGTCAACCGGCGCAACCTCGAGAAATATGCCGGCGTTCGCAAATACCGCTATGGCGAGGCCGAGCTCGAGGATCTGGTGGGCGTGACCACCGGTCTCGCCTGGACCGAGGTGGGCGGCGAGCTGCTCTCGATTGAGGCGCTCACCTTGCCCGGCAAGGGCAAGGTCATCACCACCGGCAAGCTCGGCGACGTGATGAAGGAGTCCGTCCAGGCGGCAGAGAGCTATGTGAAGGCGCGCGCGGTTGAGTTCGGCATCAAGCCGACCCTCTTCAACAAGCGCGACATTCACGTGCACGTGCCCGAGGGCGCGACGCCGAAGGACGGCCCCTCGGCCGGTGTCGCGATGATCACTTCGATCGTCTCGGTGCTGACCGGCATCCCGGTGTCGAAGGCGGTGGCGATGACGGGCGAGATCACGCTTCGGGGTCGCGTGCTGCCGATCGGCGGTCTCAAGGAGAAGCTTCTGGCTGCGCTTCGTGGCGGGCTCACCACCGTTCTCATTCCGAAGGAGAACGAGAAGGATCTCGCCGAAATTCCCGACAATGTGAAGCGCACGCTCACGATCATTCCGGTTTCGACGGTGGATGAAGTGCTGAAGCACGCTTTGACAAAGCCGCTCGTCGCAATCGAGTGGAAGGAAGAAGAGGGGGTGGTGTCAGACTCTGATGGCGATGCCGCCGGCGTAGGCACGCTCCTGACGCACTAGTTCGAGTCGCATCCTCGCGAATCGGCGCGCCGGGCCTGGCCTGGCGCGCTTTTCGTTTGTAGAAGCGGCAGAATCCGGGCGTTTCCGCCACACCCCTTCGGCAAACCCGCGGATCCTGCGGCTTTCGGCGACATCGCGCGTTGACGCCGC